>CAZSMN010000054.1:0-15170 GCA_964607615.1 uncultured Chthoniobacterales bacterium
GGAAGCCCATGCCGGAGAGAGCATCTTCAAGAAGGGCGTTCCTTCCGGAGTTCCCGAGGAGACGATCGCCTCGATCTCGAAGACACGCACCGTTCTCAAAGGCCCGCTCGGAACGCCGGTCGGCTTCGGCGAAAAGAGCGCCAACGTCACGCTGCGGAAGCTTTTCGAGACCTACGGGAACATCCGGCCGGTCCGCGAATTTCCGGGGGTTCCCACGCCATTCAGCGGCCGGGGGGTCGACCTCGTCGTCGTCCGTGAGAACGTGGAAGACCTTTACGCAGGCATCGAACACATGCAGACGCCGGGCGTCGCCCAGTGCCTCAAGCTCATCTCGCGGAAGGGCTGCGAAAAGATCGTCCGGCTCGGCTTTGAAGTCGCCCGTGCCGAGGGCCGGAAGCGGGTCCACTGCGCCACCAAGGCCAACATCATGAAGATGACCGAAGGCTTCATGAAGAAGGTCTTCGAGGAAATCGCGAAGGAGTATCCGGAGATCGAGTCCCAGCACATCATCATCGACAACTGCGCCCACCAGCTCGTCAAGAAGCCCGAGCAGTTCGACGTGATCATCACGACGAACATGAACGGTGATATCATCAGCGATCTGAGCTCCGGCCTCATCGGCGGACTCGGCTTTGCACCGTCCGCCAACATCGGGCAGGGCATTGCCATCTTTGAGGCCGTGCACGGTTCCGCGCCGAAATATGCCGGCCAGGATGTGGCAAACCCGACCGCGATGATCCTCTCCGGCGTTCTCCTCCTCCGCCACCTCGGCGAGCTCGAAGCCGCCCGGACGGTTGAGAACGCCGTCCTCGCCACGCTCGAGGAAGGCATCGCTGTTACGAAGGACGTCGCCGGGAAAAATCCTCCGGTCGGCACGCAGGCCTACGCCGATGCGGTCATCGCCAACTTCGGCAAGCAGCCGTCCCGGTTCGGAGCCCGCGACTACACCGCGCTGAAGATGCCAACCTTTTCCGGCGGGCCCGTCACGGTGGTTCCGAAGGAGCGCAAGACGCTCGGCGCGGATATCTTCGTCGAGGCGGACACCACGCCAGCACAGCTCGGCGATCTCCTCTCCTCGCTCGCCCCGCAGGCCGGCCTCAAGCTGAAGATGATCTCGAACCGCGGCACACAGGTATATCCGAGCCGGGGAGCTGAAACCGACTGCGTCGATCAGTGGAGGTGCCGGTTCCTGAGCACCACGGGCGACGTATCGGTGGCGTCGCTGCAGGCGATTCTCAGCGCGATCGAAGCGGCCGGCTACCGGTGGATGCACGTCGAGAAGCTGCAGGAATTCGACGGCGCAGCCGCCTACACCAAGGCGCAGGGCGAGGATTGATTCCATGAACGAAGCATACGGCCTCCTCGTCACCAACCTCCTCTCACCCATCGTCATCGCCTTCCTGATCGGAATGGCGGCGACGCTCGTGAAGAGCGAACTGGAGTTCCCCCAACCCGTCCTCAACGCGATCTCGATCTATCTTGTCTTTGCGATCGCGCTGAAGGGCGGAACGGAACTCGCCGCAGCCGGGTGGATGACCATCTGGAAACCTGCGCTCGCGGCGGTGATCGTGGCGGCCGTATTGCCCGTCTGGATTTACTGGGTCACCAAAAATGTGCTGAAGCTCGACGTCTCGAACGCTGCCGGTCTGGCGGCGCTCTACGGCTCGGTCTCTTCGGTCACGTTTTTGGCCGCCCTCAGCTTCACATCGAAGCTCGGCAATCCCGCCGAGCCGTTTCTGCCCCTGCTCGTCAGTGTGATGGAATGGGCGATCCTCGTGGCACTTCTGTGCGCGAGGGTCGGCCTCCAGCGGGAGAAATCCAACGGCTCCCTCAACCTTGGCGAGGCGGTCATCGACACCCTGAGGGGCCGGAGCGTCATCCTGCTCGTTGGCGGTCTGATCATGGGATATGTGATCGGCGAGAAGGGATTTCAGCCGATCAAAATCGTATTCGAAGATGCGTTCCGCGGTGTGCTGGTCCTCTTCCTCCTGGAGATGGGAATGGTCGCCGCACGGCAGTTCAAAGACTTCCTGCAACTGGGACCAAAACTCATCGCCTGGGGCATCTTTGCCCCGATTCTCCACGGCCTCGCCGGCGTGCTTCTCGGCAAGGCAGCCGGGCTCGGACTCGGCGGCAGCTTTGTCTTCGGCGCGATCACCGCCAGTTCGTCTTACATCGACGCACCGGCCGCTGTGCGGGCGACACTGCCCAAAGCGAATCCCGGAATCTACCTCACCTCGTCGCTCGGCATCACCTTTCCGTTCAACCTGATCTTCGGTCTCCCGATCTACTACGGCTTTGCCTCCTGGCTCTTTGGAAAGTAGCCAAACGTGCGGCTTTTCATCCGGGGCAAGATCCATTAGACGGCGGGAATGAATCCGGCCCGAACGATTGCGGAACTCAAGGAACTGCGGGAGCTCACGGGTAACGATGACGGCGCCCAGCGGGTGGCCTTCACCCCGGTCTGGGAGAAGGCCCGCACATGGCTGGCGGATAAGCTTTCCGGCCTCCCCGTCGAATGCCATCGGGACGCCGCAGGAAACTTCTGGGCGACGCTGAAGGGCGAATCCGATCAGAGCCTCCTCATCGGCGGCCATATCGACTCCGTTCCGAATGGCGGCTGGCTGGACGGCTGCCTCAACACGCTCGCCGGACTTGAGATCCTCCGGAGGGTGAATGACGAATACAATGGTCGTCCGCCGGTCACGGTCCGCCTCGTCGACTGGGCGGACGAGGAGGGAGCCCGCTTTGGGAAAAGCCTCTTTGGCTCTTCGGCCTTCGCCGGAACCCTCGACATGGACGAAGCGCGCGGCCTCAAAGACAGGGATGGCATCCCCCTGCCCGAGGCGCTGAATGCGCAGGGTATTTCTTTCGAGCACGTCAAACAGGCAGGCACGGAGCGCGCCTCCGCCGCCGCCTATATCGAGCTCCATATCGAGCAGGGCCCGGTGTTGCTCGATCTCGATCTTCCGCTCGGTGCCGTACTCGGCACGTTCGGCGTCGAGCGCCATGCGATCACCTTCCGCGGCCAGGCCGCACATTCCGGAAGCACGCCGATGAACCGCCGCCGCGATGCCTTTCTCGCCGCCGCAAAGATGAGCCCGGAGATCTATCGGATCGCGGAAAAGCACGGCGGCGTCTGCACGATCGGATCCTGCACGACGAGCCCGGGCATCGTGACCAGTGTCGTTGCCGAGTGCCGGATCACGCTTGACCAGCGCCACCTCGACCCGGCGGCGCTGGCCGCGATGCTGGCCGACGCAAAGGCCGCCTCGGAAGCCTTTGCGGCAGACGCAGACGTCTCCGTCGAATGGTCGCGGATCTGGCAGATCGAGCCGATCCCGTTCGACCCCGGTCTTATCGATCTCTGCGAGGACGCAATCCGTGAAACCTGCGGCACCTGCCTTCGCCTTCCCTCCGGCCCGCTGCATGACGCGGCCGAGGTTTCGCGTGCGGGAATTCCGACCGTGATGATGTTTGTTCAAAGCCTTCACGGCATCAGCCACAACAAGATTGAAGACACGCGGGAAGACCACCTCGCGCTCGCCGTCGAGGCGTTCGACCGCCTGGCAACGAAAGTCATGGCCCGCATCGCTTCTTCCGCCGCCCGCTGATCCCTCTTGCCATCAGCAGCTTGGCCCCGAAAATGCTTCCAGACCGCTCTCACGCCGTAAACTTCCATGCCCACACTCGCCACCACTGTTGACGGACTCAACCTCGCCAACCCCTTCGTCATTGCCTCGGGCCCTCCCGGAACCAACCTGAACGTGATCTCGCGGGCCTTCCGCGAAGGCTGGGGAGCAGTCATTGCCAAAACGGTGAGCCTCGATTCATCGAAAGTGGTCAACGTCACGCCCCGCTACGCGAAGCTCCACGCCAACGATGGCAAGGAGATCATCGGCTGGGAAAACATCGAGCTCATCAGCGATCGACCACTCAGCATCTGGTTGGAGGAATTCCGCAAATGCAAAGAGATGCATCCCGAGGGGATTCTCATCGCGTCCATCATGGAGGAATACAACCGCGACGCATGGATCGAGATCGTCGAGCGTTGTCAGGACGCCGGCGTCGATGGCTTCGAACTCAACTTTTCCTGTCCACACGGCCTTCCCGAGCGCCGCATGGGCGCGGCCATGGGTCAGGATCCCGCGCTGCTCGAAGAAGTCTGCGGGTGGGTCATGTCGGCTTCGAAACTCCCCGTCTGGGCGAAGATGACCCCGAACATCACCCACATTGAGGATCCCTCCCGCGCCTCGCTGAAGGCCGGCTGCCACGGGATCAGCGCGATTAATACGATCCGCAGCGTGATGGGTGTGAACCTGGAAACGCTCCGGCCGGAACCCTCGGTCGAGGGCTACACGACGCCCGGCGGATACTCCTCGAAAGCGGTCCGGCCGATCGCGCTGCGCATGTGCATGGAGATTGCCACGATGATCCGGAACGAGTTTCCGGGACGTTCGCTTTCCGGCATGGGAGGCGTCGAAACCGGCGAGGATGCGGCACAATTCATCCTTCTCGGCTCCGACACGGTGCAGGTTTGCACGGGCGTGATGAAATTCGGCTACGAGATGGTGAAGCCTCTCAAGGAGCAGTTGCTCGCCTTCATGGAGAAGCACCAGTTTGAGACGCTGGCGGACTTCAAGGGCAAGAGCCTCGACTACTTCACGACCCATGCGGACCTCGTCCGCCGGCAGAAAGAGCGCAAGGACGCGCAGAAAGCGAACAACATGATCAAGGCCGACGGCGAGTGGAGCGGAGACAAGTTTGTCGAGCAATCACAGGCCCTCTCGCGCTGATCCGGCCATGATTCCCTGCCCTCACTTCGTCGACGGCTCATGGACGACACCGGCCGGCTGCGCGACCGCACCGGTCTTCAATCCGTCACTCGGGGAGCTGATCGCGGAGGCACCGCTGGCCGATGCAGGGCTGGTCGATGAAGCCGTCCGGTCCGCACACGCCGCCTTTTCCGCCTGGTGGGAAACGCCCGTCGTTGACCGCGTGCAGGTGCTCTTCCGTTACAAAGCGCTCCTCGAATCCCACCTCGAAGAACTCGTAACGCTCGTTTCGACCGAACACGGCAAGACGCTCTCCGAGGCGCGCGGCGATGTGCGGCGGGGCATTCAAATGGTCGAATACGCGACGAGCGCACCGACACTGCTGATGGGAGAAGGGTTGGAAAATGTCGCGCGCGGAATCGACTGCGATGCGATCCGCCAGCCGGTCGGCGTCTGCGTGGGCATCACGCCGTTCAATTTCCCCGCGATGGTGCCGCTGTGGATGTTTCCGCTCGCCCTGGCCTGCGGAAACACGTTTGTGCTGAAGCCCAGCGAGAAGGTGCCTCTCACCGCCGTGCGTCTTACCGAACTTCTCCTCGAAGCCGGTCTTCCGCCGGGTGTTTTCCAGCTTGTCCACGGCGGCCGCGAGGCCGTCGATGCACTGCTCACCCATCCGCTCGTGAATGCGATCTCCTTCGTCGGCTCGACGCCTGTGGCGCGCGAGATTTTCCTCAAGGGAACCGCCCACGGCAAGCGGGTGCAGGCGGCAGGGGGCGCGAAAAATTTCATTCTCCTCATGCCGGACGCCCCGGTCGATGAAGCCGTGCGCGGGCTCACCGAAGCCGCCTTCGGATGCGCCGGTGAACGCTGCATGGCGGGCTCGATGGCTCTCGCGGTCGGATCGGCCGGCGATGCCATCGTGCCGGCGCTCGTTGATGTCGCACGCAAGATCAAAGTCGGACCGACGTTCAACGACCCGTCCTCCGAGATGGGCCCCGTGATCACCGCCGCCCACCGCGATCGCGTCGAGAGCCTGATCTCCGCCAGCGAAGCCGAGGGCGCGGTCGTTGCCGCAGACGGGCGCAGCCTGCGGCCCGGCACCGCACCTTCGGGATTCTTTGTCGGGCCGACCGTTCTCGATCATGTCACCGCGGGCACGACGCCCATGAAAGAAGAGATCTTCGGACCGGTTCTGAGCGTGCTCCGCATGGACGACCTGGATGCCGCGATCGAGATGGCCAACCGCACCGTTTACGGCAACGGCGCGGCGATCTTCACGAAATCAGGCCGCGCGGCCCGCGAGTTCAAACACCGCATCCAGGCCGGGATGGTTGGAATCAATGTCGGCGTGCCGGCCGCGATGGCGATGTTCCCGTTCAGCGGATGGAACGACTCGTTCTTCGGCGACCTCCACCTTCAAGGAAAGGAAGCCATTTCGTTCTACACCCGACAGAAAGTGACAACCTCGCGCTGGTTCGGTGATGCCGACGTGTGGGCACGCTGATTCCTCTCACCAACATCTCCCTATGTCCCTTCTCATCAAAAACGGCGAAATCGTGACCGGCACGTCCCGCTATGTCGCGGACATCTGGTGCGAGAACGAAACGATCACATCCATCGGCACAGATCTCCCCGTTCCGTCCGGTGCTGAGGTCATTGACGCCTCCGGGAAATTTGTTTTCCCGGGATTCATCGATCCGCACACGCATATCTACCTGCCGTTCATGGGAACGTTCTCCAAGGATGATTACGCGTCTGGCACGATGGCCGCAATCGCCGGCGGAACGACGACGATCTTCGACATGTGCTGCCCGTCGCGCGGGGAATCCGCTGCGGACGGCTTCCGCACCTGGCAGGAACAATCGTCCGGCAAGGCCTGCTGCGACTATTCGTTTCACATGGGGGTCACGCGTTTCGATGCGGATGCCGCCGCCCAACTCCGTGAAATCGTCGCCTCCGGAGTTCAGTCGTTCAAAATCTTCCTCGCCTACAAAGGCGCCTTCGGCATCGACGATTCCGAACTTTTCGCGGCGCTCACTCTGGCGAAGGAACTCGGCGTCGTAACGACCGCGCACTGCGAGAACGAAACGCTGGTCTCGGAGCTTCAGAAGCGCCTGCTGGCGGAAGGAAAAACCGGACCCGAGTGGCACCACGAAAGCCGTCCCCCGGGCGTGGAAGCCGAGGGGGTTCATCACCTGATGAGCTTTGCTGAAGCCACCGGTGCGCCGGTTTACATCGTGCACCTGAGCTGTCTCGCCGCATTGGAAGAAGCCCTCCGCGCGCGCCAGCGGGGCGTCGATGTCAGAATCGAAACGCTGATCCAATACCTCGTCCTCGACAAATCCTACGCGGAGCGCCCGGACTTCGAGGGGGCGAAGTTCGTGATGTCCCCCCCGCTTCGCGACAAGGCGAATCAGGACGTGCTCTGGAATGCCATCCGTCAGGGGCTTGTGGACACAATCGGAACGGACCATGCCCCTTTCGATTTCGCCACGCAGAAGCCGATGGGTCGCGACGATTTCACGAAGATCCCGAATGGCATTCCTTCACTCGAGGATCGCGTGAAGCTCCTGTACACCCACGGCGTCGCCACGGGCCGGATCGACCTCCACACGTTTGTGAATGCCGCCAGCACGAACGCGGCAAAGATTTTCAACCTCTTCCCGAGGAAAGGCACGATCCAGCCCGGGAGCGATGCCGATCTTGTAATCTTCGATCCGCATTATCGTGGCACCCTGAGTGTGCAGACCCAGGTCTCGGCGGTGGATTACAGCCCGTTCGAGGGCTGGGAAATCCAGGGCCGTCCCGAGGTCGTCACCCTTCGCGGAGAAATCGCCGCCCGGGACGGACAGTTCACCGGCACACCCGGCCGCGGAGAGTTCCTGCGCCGGCCTACCCGGCCGTAAGGGCGAAGCGTTCGGAGCCAAGGAGCCCGGACTTCTCGAGGAAGTAATCGTAGCCGCCCGGGTAGGACGTTACCTGTCCGCTGTTGATGTGCAGCACGCGGTTCGCCAGTTGGCGGATGAAATGCACGTCGTGCGAGATGAATACCAGCGTGCCCTCGTAGGCCTCCAAGGCGAGAACGAGCGATTCCACGGTCAGGATGTCGAGGTGGGTCGTCGGCTCGTCCATGAGGAGCAGGTTCGGCGGGTCGGTCAGGAACTTGATCAGATTGAGCCGGGTCTTCTCACCACCGCTCAGGACGGCGGTCTTCTTGTGGATGTCGTCCTTCCGGAAAAGAAACGATCCAAGAATGCTGCGGGCCTCGTCCTCGCGGAGTTCGCCGTTGCTGGCAAGAACCTCCTCAAGGAGCGAGTTGTTCGGGTTCAACGTCGCCGACCGGTGCTGGCTGAAGTAGCCGAGCTTCGTATTGCTGCCATGCTTGGCCTCGCCTTTCTGGATCGGGACCACACCGGCCAGAATCTTCAGCAGGGTCGATTTTCCGGCTCCGTTCGGGCCCACGAGCGCGGTCCGCTCACCGCGTTCGATCATCAGATCCAGCCCGCGATAGACCGGATGATCTCCGTAGGCCATATGCACGCCCTCGAGATTCACGGCACGCTGACCACCGCGCGGAGGCTGCGGGATGCGGAAGCGGAACGGCTTGCGGGGCGCCTCGGGCTTTTCGATTTTCTCCATGCGCTCGATCTGCTTCAGCTTGCTCTGGGCTTGCGCGGCCTTTGAAGAAACCGAACGGAAGCGGTCGGCAAACTCCTGCAGGGCGGTGATTTCTTTCTGCTGGTTCTTCCACGCCGCAGCCTGGATCTCGTAATTCGCCTCCCGCTGCTGCATGGCGGTCGTGTAGTTTCCCTTGTAAGAGACCAGCTTCCGGTTGGAGATCTCATAGACGGTCTCGATGAGTTCATCCATAAACTCGCGATCGTGCGAGATCAGCAATACCGCACCGGAATACGTCTTCAAATATTGCTGAAGCCATAGAAGGGAGAGGAGATCAAGGTGGTTGGTCGGCTCGTCAAGGAGGAGCAGGTCAGGCTCCATCACCAGCAGGCGCGCAAGGTGGGCCCTCATCACCCATCCGCCGCTGAGTTCTCTGGCCGGACGCTCCATATCGCCCTCACGGTAGCCGAGGCCCTTGAGCATCTTTTTGGCCTTGGCCTCAACGTGCGGATTGCTCAGCGCCTCGTGCTTCGCATGGGCCTCGAGATACTCGGGTCCGTCGACCACGCCTTGGGCTTCGAGTTCGGAAAGCAGCTTCTCGAGCATCGGCACCTCGCCCGCGCGGCCGGTGGCGATATCGAGCGCCGACTCATCACCGACCGCCTCGCCCTCCTGGGGCAGGTAGCCGATCATCGTCCACTCATCGCGCTGGATCGTGCCGGCATCCGGCTCATCACGCTTGAGGATGAGGGAGAAAAGCGTGGACTTTCCGGCACCATTCGGCCCGATCAGCGCGACGCGCTCGCCGTAGTTCACCTGCATCGATGCCTCTTCAAAAAGCGTTCGTCCGCCCTGGCTCTTCTTCAATCCACGAATCGTCAACATCGCGCGAATCTAGCGGCCGGCCGGTGCCGTGTCTATGGAGAGGACGAACCTCACAAAAGCCGGATCCCGCGGGCATTTTCTTCGATGTCTTGAATGCCGGGCCGTGATGGTCCAATGTGGCGGACTTCACCGATGGGATTCTCGAAGCACATGGAAGCCGCCCTGCGCGACAAGTCGCCGCTCTTGAGGCGGTTTGAGCAGATGATCGGCAACGTGGATGACGCGGCGCTGGGAAGGATGGCCGCGCAGTCGGCCGCAGCAACGCGGCGGCACTTCGGACGGACGATGAGGCTCTTCGCCCCGCTTTATCTCTCCAACGAGTGCATCAACTCCTGCTCGTATTGTGGATTCTCGCGGGAAAATGCGATTCAGCGCGTCACGCTGGAAATCGATCAGGTCGAGCGGGAGGCGCGGCATCTTGTGGAGGAGGGATTTCGAAACATTCTTCTGGTTGCCGGGGAGCATCCGAAGTTTGTCTCAGGCGGATACCTGAAACTCTGCATCGAACGCCTGCGGACGTTCGTCCCGTCGCTGGCCGTGGAAGTCGCGCCGATGGAGGCCGACGAATACCGTCCGCTCGTCGAGGCCGGAGCGGAAGGGCTCGTGGTGTATCAGGAAACCTATCACCGCCCGACCTATGCCGAGATGCATGTCTTTGGACCGAAAAAGGATTTTGACTGGCGCCTCGATTGCGCCGGGCGCGGCCATGAAGCAGGCTTCCGCCGCATCGGAATCGGAGCTCTTTTCGGTCTTTGGAAATGGCAGGACGAGGCCATGGCCCTCGCGGCACATCTCGAGCATTTGCAGCGCGTTTGCTGGCGCTCTCAGATCACCGTAAGCCTGCCGAGGCTGCGACCGGCAGCGGGGGATTTTGAACCGCGGCATCCCCTGCCGGATCGCGAGTTTATCCAGCTGCTCTGCGCGTTCCGCCTCTGCTTTCCCGCCGTGGGTATCGTGCTCAGCACCCGCGAGCCGGCGGCCCTGCGCGATGTGGTGGCGCCGCTCGGGGTCACCATGATGAGCGCCGGCAGCCACACGGAACCCGGTGGCTACACCGGACAGGGCAAAGAAGCCCTGCATGTCACGGTGCGCGGGCGACCCGTAGAAGGAACCGGCGGCGACGCGGCGACCGGGCAGTTTTCCATCTCCGACGAACGCGATGCCGCCTCCGTCGGAAAGACGCTCAAGACCATGGGACTGGATCCGGTTTGGAAGGATTGGGATCAGGCCATCCTGTCCGCTCAATGAAAGAGATTCTCCTCAACGGAGAGATTCGCACGGTTTCGGCGGAAACCGTTTCCGCGCTGGTGGACGAGCTCGGTCTTGCCGCGCCAATGGTATTGGTGGAGCACAACGGGCTCGCACTGCGCCGGAGCGAGTGGCCGCACGCGGTTCTGAACGGCTCCGACCGCATCGAGATCCTCCGCGTTTCGGCGGGCGGGTGAACGACCGGCTTCAGAGCTTCGTCTCGGCTGCGACAAGGAGTTCCACGAAACGGCCGGGATCCGCAACGTGCAGAAGCTTTTCGATCATCGTTTTGTCACGGCAGAGACGCGCGATCGTGCCAACGATCCGCAGATACTCGGAGTCAAAAGCAGAAGGAATGCCCGCGACAAAAACCAGCCGGACATCCTGACCGATCTGAGGAGACTTGAAGCCGTCGGTTGACCGCCCCGCCGCCATGACGAGACCGTGAACCGCATTGGTCCGCCCATGTGCGATGCAGATGCCGCAGCTACCGGCTTCAAGCGCCGGCGCATTCCGCTCGAGCACCGCCTTACGCAAGGCACTGAAGTCCGTAATCCGGGGGTCGCCATTGAGCTGGGCGAGCACCTCCTCGACCGCAGCCGTTTGATCCTTCGCAACGAGCGTCAGATTCACGTGAGAGGCCTCAAGAATTTCAGAAATCGAGATCATATATTGCTGCCGGTCCACTTGAGCTTCTGCCGGAGCACTTCGCTGAACGACCGGCCGGGGAGCATCGCCAGCGGGAGTTCCCTCTGGCTCCGCGACAACCGGAGCACGTCCCCCACCCCCATGCCGCAGGTGTCCTGTCCATCCACCGTCAGGAAGACCATATGCCCCTGCTCGGCGAGGCTCACTTCCACCAGCGAGGCGTCGCTGATCACCACGGAGCGGTTGGTGAGCACGTGTGGACAGATCGGAGTGACGACCAGGCTGCCGCTATCGGGCGTGAGGATCGGGCCCCCGGCCGAAAGCGAGTAGGCGGTCGATCCCGTCGGAGTGGCAACAATCAACCCGTCGGCATTGTATTCGGTGAGCGGAACCGCATCGACGCTCACGCGGATCTTTACCAGTTCCGACCGCTCACCGCGGCCGATGACCGCATCATTGAGCGCATGAAACCGCCGCACCTCTCCACCGGCGCAGCGCAGTTCGACCTGAAGAAGCGGACGCCGGCTCAGGAGATAGCTTCTGGTCCGGATGCTTTCAACCGCCTCACCGACCTCGGACGGCCCAAGGCAGGTCAAAAAACCGAGCGAACCGATGTTGATACCGAAGACGGGCGGAATGGCGTCATCGAGCTTGTGAATCACACGCAGGATGGTCCCGTCACCGCCCATCACCACAAGGAGCTCGCATTCCTTCGCGAGTGCGTTCACATCGAGATCCGAGGAGCAACCCGCGAGAGGAGCCGTGGATTTCTCGAGAAGAAACGGAACCCCGGACGCAAGGAGTCCCCCGGTCATCGCCTGAACAACCGCGGCAGCAGCCGGCTTCTCGGAGTGCGCAACAAGACCGATCACGGAACGACCTCTCTGGTTGGGAGGTGCTTCATGGACGAAGGTGGGCGAGGAACTCGACATTACCATCCCGGCCGGTGATCGGTGACTCGCAGCATCCCAACCATTGATGACCCGCAGCGGCAACAAAATCCCGGACCTTGTCGACCGCGCGCTGGCGAACCTCCGGATCGCGGACGACGCCACCACGGCCGACCTCGGTGCGGCTCAGCTCGAACTGCGGTTTGATAAGAAAGATCATGTCGGAGTGCTCCTGCACCAACTCAAACACGGCGGGGAGAACCAATGTCAACGAGATAAAGCTCACATCGCCGACCGCCAGCGCTGGACGGACGTCGAAATCGGCGGCGGAAAGGTAGCGGGCGTTAACCCCTTCCCGCACCTCGACCCTGGGGTCCTGCCGGAGCCTCCAATCCAGCTGGCCGTGGCCGACATCCACGGCGAAGACCTTCGAAGCACCACGCTGAAGAAGACAATCGGTGAACCCTCCGGTCGAGGCGCCGACATCCAGACAAACGAGCCCGGCGGGACTGATCCCGAACGTGTCGAGAGCGCCCTCGAGCTTGAGCCCTCCGCGGCCGACGTACTTCTCGCGGCCGACGAGTTCGACAACCGCATCCGAAGCCACATTGCTGCCGGCTTTTTCCGATCGCTGACCGTTGACGAACACCTGCCCGGCCATGATGGCGCGGCGGGCTTTTTCTCGGGTCTCAATGAGACCGCGTTCGACGAGAACGATATCCAAGCGGGACTTGCCAGACATTGCAGATGCCTGTCACTCTGAACGGAGGAATGCTTCCCGTAACTCTTTTTTTATGTACGACGACGATCTGAAGGCCCGCATCAAGGAAATGATGGTCAGCAGTTTGATGCTCAAGTTGCAGCCCGCAGAGATCGGAGACGATACCGAGCTTTTCTCTCCCCAGGGCCTCGCGCTGGACTCGATCGACGCCCTCGAACTCGCGGTTGCGATCGAGAAAACATTCGGCGTGCCGACTCCCAGCGCCGAAGTCGCCCGCAAGGCCTTCGTCAGTGTGGAAACCATCGCGCAACACATCAGCGGTCACGCGGCATGAAGCCCACAGCACCCAAAGCTTTCCGCGAGACGGTAGCAAGTGACCGTCGCCGCGATGCTTTGTGGCCCGTTTTCTGCTCCCCTTACCAACCCAATCCACTATGAGCGAAGCCAACACAGCACCGATCGATCACTACATCCTCAATCAGCTGAAATTCAGCCTGGCCCGCGACAAAGGGACCGCCTCCAAGCGGGACTGGTGGATCGCCACCTCGAAGGCTGTCCAGAGCATCATCATTGAGCGGATGATCGACACGCAGACGATTCACAACCGAGACAACGTCCGCAGGGTTTACTACCTCTCGCTCGAGTTTTTAATGGGCCGCCTTTTTGTGAATTCGATGTACAGCGCGGGCATTCTCAAGGAGGTCGAAGAGGCCCTCGAGAAGCTCGGACTCAATATCGATGAGCTGAGAGATGAGGAATACGACATGGGCCTCGGCAATGGCGGCCTCGGACGCCTCGCCGCGTGCTTCCTCGACTCCCTCGCCACGCTCGACCTGCCGGCCGTCGGCTACGGCATTCACTACCAATACGGCCTTTTCAAACAGGAGTTCCGCAACGGCTATCAGGTCGAGCTACCCGACGCCTGGATGCAATACGGGACGCCGTGGGAAATCGTCCGCCCCGAGCACACAACCGAGGTCCCTGTGTACGGTCATGTGGAGAATATTTTCGACGACCGCGGCAACTACGTCACCAAGTGGGTCGGCTGGAAGAAAATCCTCGGGGTGCCTTACGACATACCGATTCCCGGCTACGGAACGAAGACCGTGAATTTCCTCCGGCTTTGGGAATCGCGCGCGACGGAGGAGTTCGACTTCGATGCCTTCAACAGCGGCGGCTACGACGAGGCCGTGCAGGAGAAAAACCGCAGCGAGACCGTCTCGAAGGTTCTCTACCCGAACGACAAGACCGAGAGCGGCAAGGAACTCCGCCTCGTCCAGCAGTATTTCTTCGTGGCCTGCTCGCTTCGCGACATCATCCGCCGGTTCCACAAGAATAATTCGGATTGGGCGCTCTTCCCCGAAAAAGTGGCGGTGCAGCTCAACGACACGCACCCCGCGATCGCCATCGTCGAGCTCCAGCGCATCCTTCACGACGAATACGGGCTCGCCTGGGAGGCCGCTTGGGACATCGTATCCAAGACTTTCGCCTACACGAACCACACGCTTCTCCCTGAAGCGCTGGAGAAATGGAGCGTCGGTCTCTTCCAGAAGGTGCTCCCCCGCCACATGCAGATCATCTTCGAGATCAACAAGCGCTTCCTCGACACCGTCGAAGCCCGCTGGCCCGGAGATACCGAGATGAAGCGAAAGCTTTCCCTCATTGAGGAAGGCGGACACCAGATGGTCCGCATGGCCCACCTCTCCGTCGTGGGCAGCCACTCGGTGAACGGCGTCGCCGCTCTTCACACCAAGCTTCTCAAGGCGCAGCTCTTCCCGGAATTCGACGCTCTCTATCCGGGCAAGTTCAACAACAAGACAAACGGCATCACACCCCGCCGCTGGCTGCTGGCTTGCAACCCCCGGCTCAGTGATCTC
Organism: uncultured Chthoniobacterales bacterium; assembly: GCA_964607615.1. Classification (GTDB taxonomy): domain Bacteria; phylum Verrucomicrobiota; class Verrucomicrobiia; order Chthoniobacterales; family Terrimicrobiaceae; genus CAZSMN01. The sequence continues at coordinate 14,663 of CAZSMN010000054.1, forward strand.
ATCACCTCGAAGATCGGTCACGGCTGGGAGCGTGATCTCGACAAGCTCCGCGGGCTCGAACAGTGGGCCGATGATCCTGCCTTCCAGGCGGAATTCATGGCGGTGAAGCACGCCAACAAGGTCGATCTCGCAAAGGTCATCAAGGCCCAGTGCGGCGTGCAGGTCGATCCCTCGGCGCTCTTCGACGTTCAGATCAAGCGCCTCCACGAATACAAGCGTCAGCACCTGAATCTCCTGCACATCCTGGCGCTCTACCGCCGGATCCTGCAGCATCCCGAAGAGGTGGTAACGCCCCGCGTGTTCGTCTTCGCCGCGAAAGCCGCTCCCGGCTACGACATGGCCAAGCTCATCATCAAGGCGATCAATGCCGTAGGAGCGACGATCAACAACGACCCGCGCATTGATGGGAAGCTGAAGGTGGTCTTTCTGCCGAACTACCGCGTGTCGCTCGCGCAGCGGATTGTTCCCGCGGCCGACCTCTCCGAGCAGATTTCCACGGCGGGCAAGG
>CAZSMN010000055.1:0-15170 GCA_964607615.1 uncultured Chthoniobacterales bacterium
ACTGCTTGGCGAAGGCGGCGTTGACGTCGGTGTAGAACTCGCGCGTCGGATCGTACGAGACATTGAGCAGCTCGACAGCGTGTGCAGCGGCCAGCGAGGCCGCGAGTGTGGTGGCGATGAGCAGTTTTTTCATGGCGTGTCAGGTAGGTTTTCGAAGGGTTTTAGAAGTTTGCTCCGAGATGGAGTCCGATGATGGTGTCGTTGGCCACCTGGCCACGGGCACCGGGGTTGATGATATACTGAAGCGTCGGCTGCACGAAGGCGAAGCGGTTGATCTGGATGCGGTAGTCGACTTCGAGAACGGCCTGATATTCGCGGGGATCGCGACCACGGCTGCGGTCGACATTCGCGGCATCCTGGCTGTAGTTGCCATAAGCGAATGCGATGCCCGCCTGGTCTTTGTCCCGACCGGGGATGAGGCCTTTGTAAACAAGGCCGCCCAGCGCGTAGAACGGCAGGAGGTTGTTCGATGGCGGGGCGAAGTTCACCGTGCTGAACCAGTAAAGACCCTGGTCGTCCTTCTTCGGCTTTGCCACCGGATTTTTGCCCTTGCTGAAAACGCCGGATTCCTCCGCCGCAGCGAGGGATTTTTCGCGGAACAGCTGCTGGTCGGCCTGCCAGTAGAACTGGACATTTCCGTCATAGGGCACGCCGTCAAACCCCGTCTTCTCCACGCCCCAGTAGATGAAGCCTGCCGAGTAGCGGCCCGGCAGCTTCTCAGCACCGATCTCCGGCGTCACGCCGACTTCGTTGATGCTGTAGATGCCGTTGAGGGAAGGATCCGGTGCATAGCCCTGAAAGGACAGACCGTGATTGAGAGGATCCGTCCCGTTGGGATAGGCCAGATACAACCCGCTCTGCGCGTAGAGCCAGCTTGTCGGCTCCACCTTCAAATACCCACCCCACGTGGAGAAGGAGCCACCCCACGGCAGGTTCGGATTGATTCCCTTTGCCGTGCGGATCGATTGGTTCACAAAGAGCTTCGACTCGGGCTGCACGAGGAAGAGATCGGTCGGCACCTGCCAGCCGCCGGAGACGGTGATCAGGTTTTTGATGCCGAAGAGCTCGGGCGTCGTGTAGGTGGCGTAGGCCTTGCGGAACCGCCAGCCGGCGCCTCCGGTATAAGCGCTCGGGCGGAACGTGCTGTCCGTGCCCGAGTATTGATTGATGCTGTAGGTGGCCTCGCGCCAGCGGACGTTGCCCGTGAAGCTCAAGCCCTCCAGCGTTTCGGAGTCCAGGAGCTTGGCGGCATCGATATCGAGATCGAAGTTGATCTCCTGATCAAATCCGCCGCGCTGCTGGAGTCCACCGTCGACGATGGCGAGGAAGTTGGCCCGCCAGTTGGCGCGGAATTTGACGCCGCGATCCTCCAGCGAGTCACGGACGCCAAACCAGTTGCCGGAGGCATATTTTCCCTCCCACCACTCGGCGAGAGCCGACTTCTCCGGCGGAGGGTTCTCGGTTGTGCCGGCAAAGCTCCGGCTGGTGGAAGAGGCGGTGACTGCCAGCGCGAGGAGCGCAGGCACGAACGATTTTTGTAATTTCATTTTCTAATGAGAAATGGCGCGCTGGACGAACGAACGGTCGCGCTGCCGGATTCTGTGTGCTCTGCCTCCATGGGTATGGTCGGTAAAATACGTATTTGCTCAGGCCGCCTCGGACTCCGCGAGCCGGCGGCGGCGGGTTTGGCGGATCTCCGTGACCCGGCCCTGGTGAACCACGACCTCGACCGCTCCGAACTTCAGCTCGCGGATCGCCTGCAGGACTTCCTCCTCAATGGCCGGAAGCCGCTCGACCGAATCGTGGTTCGCCGGAATCTGATGCCCGGAATCGGTTGGTGTGATGCGTTTGGCCATTGGGTCAGGTAAGTTGATTCGTGGAGTAAACAAATCATTAGATGACTACGCAAGTAAAGATTTCAAAAAATCAGAAAAAAATTCCTGAGGGATTGATTCTCTAGGAAAACCCCCCGGAATTCCGTCCAGCGGTCAACAATCTGAGATGTATCCAGTCAGGAATCTGCCCTAGCCATCCAGCGGTTTCCACTCCCGTTCGGAGACGCCGGAGAGGGCATTCTCGTAGCGGGCGAGAGCGAAAAGAAAATCGGACAGGCGGTTAAGAAAAACCAGCGCCGGCTTGGGAATCGTCTCGGTCGCCGCCGCCAAGAGCGCCGCCCGCTCGGCCCGCCGGCACACGCACCGCGCCACGTGAAGGTGCGCCGCAGCTGGGGAGCCGCCCGGGAGAATGAACGCCCGCAGCGGCGGGACGGCAGCCGTCATTTCATCGATGCCGCTCTCAAGCCATTTCACGTGCTCATCCCGGATCCGCGGCTGCGTGTCCGGAGCCGGCACCGTGGCCAGATCGCTGCCGAGTTCGAAGACAAGGCGCTGAAGGAAATCGAGCTTTTCGTCGACCGGACCGGCAGGACGCAAGGAGCGGACAACTCCCAAATGGGAATTCATCTCGTCCAGCGTGCCGTAAGCTTCGACGCGGGGGTGGGTTTTGCTCACGCGCTCACCGGAAAAAAGACCGGTCTGCCCCTTGTCGCCCGACTTCGTGTAAATTCTCACGATCTCTCTGTGGCACGGATTCCGCTGCCGGCCAAGCGGCATTCTTCCAGTGGGACGATTCGTCGTCACGCGGGGGATTATGTTTCCCGTCCGCTCGGGGATTCGCTAATGCCTTGACCGCTGCGCCCCCCGATTGGGACAAATAGCACACCAAATGATTTCACTGTCCGTTCCCGTCTACAACGAGCGCGAAGCCCTCGGGCCGCTGTTTGAAAAAGTGCGTGCCGTCATGGACCGCCATGGCAAGCCGTGGGAGATCGTCTTCGTCAACGACGGCAGCACGGACGGCAGCGCCGAAGTTCTCGACTCGCTGGCGGCCGCACATCCCGAGGTGAAGGTCGTGCATTTCCGGAGAAATTTCGGCCAGACCGCCGCTATGATGGCCGGCTTTGATTACGCAAGCGGCCACACGATCATCCCGATGGATGGCGACGGACAGAACGACCCGGAGGATATCCCGCGAATGCTTGCGAAGCTCGATGAGGGCTACGAGGTCTGCTCCGGCTGGCGCAAGGACCGCCAGGATAACGCCCTCCAGCGCAACTTCCCGAGCATTCTCGCCAACAAGCTCATCTCGGCGGTCTCAGGAGTCGCCCTTCACGATTTCGGCTGCTCGTTGAAAGCTTACCGCGCGGAGGTCATCAAAGGCGTAAAACTCTACGGCGAGATGCACCGCTTCCTGCCGATCTACGCGAAGTGGCACGGCGCCCGCATCACGGAGATCCCGGTGAACCACCACGCGCGGATGACCGGAAAATCCAAATACGGCCTCGAGCGCGTGCTGAAGGTGCTCATGGACCTGATGACCGTGAAGTTCCTCGACAAATACATGCTCAAGCCGATGTATCTCTTCGGCTTCTGGGGCATGATCTTTTTCCTGGCCTCCTTCGTCTTCGCCGTCTGGACGTTCTACATGCGGACGCAGGGCTACTTTTTCACAGCCACCCCGCTGCCGATGATGGCGGTCTTCTCGTTCATGACGGGCATGATCTGCGTCCTCATGGGCCTGCTGGCCGAGATGATCACCCGCACGTTCCACGAGTCGCAGGACAAGTCGATCTACCTCGTGCGGAGCACAAGAAATCTCCCGGAGGAAGACTGATGTGCGGCATCGCCGGCTTCACCGGCTCCGGCGGACGCACGGATCTCCTGGCCATGACCGGGGCGCTGCGGCACCGGGGGCCGGATGCCGATGGGCACTTTGAAGACGGTCCGGTCTTTCTCGGGCACCGCAGGCTTTCCATCGTCGACCTGAGCGGCGGAGCCCAGCCGATGAGCACAGTCGATGGCGGGCTGACCGTCGTCTTCAATGGCGAGATCTACAATCATGCAGAACTCCGCGCAGAGCTGATCGCACGCGGACACGTCTTTGTGACCGATCACTCGGATACCGAGGTCCTGCTGCACGGGTGGCGCGAGTGGCGCGAGGACCTCGTGCCGAAGCTCAGCGGGATGTGGGCTTTTGCGATTTATGAGAGGGCCTCGGGCACGCTTTTCCTGAGCCGCGACCGCTTCGGCAAAAAGCCGCTTTACTACTTTCATCGCAGCGGCACGTTCGCCTTCGCCTCCGAGCTGACGTCGCTGCTCCGCCACCCGCTGGCACCGCGGTCGCTCTCCGAAACCGCGCGCGTCAAGTTCCTCGCCCACGCGCTGCTGCCCGCGCCGCACACGCCGTTCGATGGCATCTGGAAGCTCCCTGCCGGACACAATCTGACCGTCGGAAAAAACGCGGAGACCCTGCGCGTGAGCCGCTACTGGAGGTTCTGCATTGACCCGGAGGAAACCGGCGCTTCCGAAGATGAGCTCGCGGCAACGCTCCTCGACCTCCTCGGCCGCGCCACGGAGCGCCGTCTCATGGCCGATGTGCCGCTGGGTGTTTTCCTCAGCGGTGGCATCGACTCATCCGCCATCGCCGCACTCGCGGCGAGAAGAACCGGGGCCGGAGCGCTGAAGACATTCACCATCGGATTCTCCGAGCCCTCGTTCGACGAATCGGGCTACGCGCGGGAAATGGCGGAGTGGCTTGGGACGGAGCATTGCGAGGAACGCCTCGACCTCGACGCAGCCATCCGCGTGCTGCCGGAGATTTTCGACCTTCTTGACGAACCTCAGGGCGATGCGTCGCTTCTTCCGACATGGCTCCTGTGCCGGTTTGCCCGGCGTCACGTGACCGTAGCGCTTGGCGGCGACGGGGGTGACGAACTTTTCGCAGGCTACGATCCGTTCCGCGCGCTGCGGATGGCCGATACCTATGCCAAGCTGGTTCCCCGCCCGGTTCACTCCGCGCTCCGCCTGCTGGCCTCCCGCCTCCCGGTGTCCCATGCAAACATCAGCTGGGACTTCAAAATCAAGCGCACCCTGCGCGGGCTCAGCTATCCGCCGAAGATGTGGAATCCTGTCTGGATGGGCGCGCTGGAACCGGATGAGCTCAGGCGCCACACGGGGTCGAATCTCTCCGTGGAGGAGATCTACAGCGAGGCCGTCGCTGCGTGGGAATCCGGCGAGGCAACGGATCCCGTGGACCGCACGCTTCAGTTTTTTACCGAAATTTACCTGCAGGACGGCATCCTTGCGAAGGCCGACCGCGCCAGCATGATGAACTCGCTGGAAGTGCGGAGTCCGTTTCTCGACATCGAAATCGCCGACTTTGCCCGTCGCCTGCCCCACCGCTACAAGCTCCGCGGCGTAACAACGAAATACCTCCTGAAAAAGGCTCTCGCAAATGTGATTCCGGAATCCGTGATCAACCGGCGCAAGAAGGGCTTCGGCACGCCGGTCGGCGCCTGGCTCAGATCCGGACGCCTTGCGCCCGAGCCCGCCAATAGGTTTCTGGCCGACCGGATCGCGAGCCACCTCAAAGGCGCGACCGACGAACGCCTGTTCCTTTGGTGCGAATACGTTTGGCAGCAGTGGGAAAAGCGCATCGCGGCATGAAGAGGGTTCTGCATGTCATCGACAGCCTTGATCTCGGCGGCGCACAGGAAGTCGTCGGCAACCTCGCCACGTGCGGAGACCGCTCGGAGTTCTCCCACGAGGTGGCCGCCCTCCACGGGCGCGGAATCTACCGTCAGCGGTTCCGCGCTCGCGGACTGACCGTTCATTCCCTCTCACCGCATAAGCTCCTTCCGCTTTACGTGCCCGCGCTGGCCGCGCTGCTCGCCGGGAAGAAATTCGACATCCTTCACTGCCATCTTGCGGCATCAAACATTCTCGCCAAACCCCTCGGCGCGCTGGCTCGGATTCCCGTCATCATCAACCACGACCACAACAACGATGCGCTCCGTGCGACCAACCGCCTCGTCCTATCGGCGGAGACGTTCTCAAACCGCTTCGCATCCCACACCATCACGGTCTCGAGTTCGTGCCGCGATTTTCTCGTCGATCACGAAGGCATTGATCCCGAAAAAATCTCACTCGTCCTGAATGCGATCGATCTCGGCCACTTCCGGCCGGAAGCAGTCGATCGTGCGGCGGTGCGCGCAAAGTGGAACCTTCCCAAGGACGTGCCCGTCGTCGCCGGCGTTGGACGGCTGAATCCTCAGAAAAACTTTTCGCTCTTTCTCGATGCCGCCGCCCGCCTCGCACGCGAATTTCCCGACGTCCGTTTTCTTCTCGCGGGCAGCGGACCGGAGGAATCCCTCCTCCGCGAAAAATGCGCCGCGCTCGGTCTTGGCGATCGCGTGATCTTTGCCGGCTACGTCGCCGATGCCCGGCAGGTCTATGCCGCCTGCGACGTCCTCGTGATGCCCTCGCTTTACGAAGGACTTCCCATGACGCTACTCGAGGCCATGGCGATGGGCGTCCCGGTCGTCGCGTCCCGCCTCGATGGAATTGCGGAGGTCGTCACGGACGGCGAATCCGGACTCCTCATCGCATCAGGAGATGCCGATGGCTTCGCGGCAGCGAGTGCACGGCTTTTGCAGGATCAGGAGCTGCGCGCCAAAATCACCGGGTCCGCCGCCGCTCTCGTCCGGGAGCGGTTTTCCGCGGAACGGATGGCGCGGGAAGTCGAAGAAATCTACCGGCGGTGCCTCGCATGAAAATCCTTGTCCTCTGCTATGAATACCCACCGGTCGGCGGCGGCGGCGGCCGGGTGGCGGCATCCGTCGCAGAAGGGCTTGCTGCCCTCGGCCATGAGGTGAAAGTGGTTTCCGCGGGGCTCGCCCACCTGCCGGAGCGGGAGAACCGGAACGGCGTCGACCTCCTGCGTCCGCAGTCCTTCCGCAAGCGGGAGGACACCTGCAGCGTGCCGGAGATGGCGCTGTATCTGATCACCAGCCTGCTACCGGCGTGGAAAATCTGCCGGAACTGGAAGCCCGACGTGATTCACGCGCACTTCGTGGTCCCGACCGGCGCTCTGGCCTTCGCGCTTCACCTCCTCACCGGCATCCCCTATGTCCTGACGGCTCATCTGGGCGATGTGCCCGGCGGAGTGCCCGAGCAGACCGACCGGCTATTCAAAGTCCTCGGCCCGCTGATCCGCCCGATCTGGCACTGCGCGGCGGGAGTCACAGCTGTCAGCGGGTTTGTGGCCCAACTCGCCCGCGAGGCGGAAGGAATAGACTCCGAGGTGATCCTGAATGGAATCGATCCGGTCGATCCGCCGCCATCCCTTGCCGTCCAAACCCCTCCGCGCCTGCTCCTGCTGGGACGACTCAGCGTGCAGAAGGATCCCGTTCTTGCCATCGAGAGCGTGGCCGCGATACGCGATCTCCCTTGGACGCTCGACATCATCGGAGAGGGCCCGCTGGGCGATGCCGCACGCGCACGGGTGGAGGAGCTCGGGCTCAGGGAGCGGATTGTTTTTCACGGCTGGAAGAGCTCCGCCGAGGTGCGCGATCATCTCCGCTCAACCGACATCCTGCTGATGACCTCCACGCAGGAAGGTCTTCCGGTGGCGGGCATCGAAGCGCTCCACCATGGCGTGGCAATTGTCGGCAGCCGGATCGGCGGGCTGCTGGACCTTGTCGACGACGGGTCCAATGGCTACCTTGTGCCGCGAACCGCGACCGCATTCTCAGAGAAACTCCGCGAGCTGGTTTCGGATCCCGTCACGCTGCGAACGTTCCGCGAGGCGGCATGGACAAAAGCCGACGCCTTCCGCCTGGCCGACCGCGTCCGCGATTACGAGACGTTCCTCAAGAAATCCGCCGCGCGCTAACGAGCGGCCCGGAGCTCTCCGCAGAACTCCGCCATCCGCTCCATCGCGATTTTGATTTCGTCGAGCCCGGTGGCAAAGCTGCAGCGCACGTGTCCCTCACCGCTCGGACCGAACGCCGTTCCCGGCACCACGGCGACCTTCTTTTCCTGGAGGAGGCGCAGCGAAAAGTCGCGGCAGGAAAGGCCGGTCGAATCGATTTTCGGAAAGACGTAAAACGAGCCCTTCGGCTTGCGGCACTCGAGGCCCATGTCGTTCAAGGCCTGCGTGATGAAGTTCCTGCGGCGTTCGTATTCGCGGCGCATATTCGCCACGCTCTGGGCACCGCGGTCGAGCGCCTCGATCGCCGCATCCTGGCCCATGATCGGAGCGCAAAGAATCGAATACTGGTGGATCTTCATCATGGCCTCGATCAGCGCCGCCGGCGCACAGGCAAAGCCGATGCGCCAACCGGTCATCGCAAAAGCCTTGGACAGACCGTGGAGAAAAACCGTCCGCTCGCGCATCCCGGGCATCGTCGCAATGCTCGTATGCTGACCGTCCTCGAAGGTGAGCTCACTGTAAATCTCATCCGTCAGGACCACCAGATCGTGCCGCACGCAGACCTCGGCAATTTTCGCCAGTTCTCCGGGCTCCATCGTAGCGCCGGTCGGGTTGGTCGGGAAATTGAGCATCACAACACGCGAGCGGGGCGTGATTGCGGCTTCGAGATCCTCCGCCCGCAACGAGAAAGCATCGTCGGAACGCGTCGCCACCGCCTTTGCCACGCCGCGCGCAAGCACGATGCTCGGCGCATACGAGACGTAGCAGGGCTCGTGATAGATCACTTCATCGCCCGGGTTCAGCAGTGCGCGAAGCGCCAGATCGATCGCCTCCGACACGCCGACCGAGACGAGAATCTCCGAGTGCGAATCGTAGCTCAGACCGAAGTGCTTCTGGACGTAATCCGCGATCGAACGGCGCAGACGGGGAAGCCCGAGATTCGACGTGTAGCCCGTGCGGCCCTTCTCGAGCGCGTAGATCGCGGCCTCACGGATGTGCCAGGGCGTTGCGAAGTCCGGCTCGCCGATACCGAGCGAGATGACATCGCCCATCGTTTGAACGACTTCGAAAAAATCGCGAATGCCCGAGCGCGGGATCTCGCGGACATGCTCTGCGATGCGGATACTCACGGCGAGACGGAGAGTCGTTCCGGCGTGGATTCCATCAGGTGGAACGCACCATTTTCCTTATAGGTCTTGAGGCGGAAGTGCGTGGCCGTGGCCTGCACCGCATCGATCGTGCTGAGTTTCTCGGCAACAAAGGCCGCCGCCCCCCGCAGGTTGTCCGCCTCCACAATAATCAAAAGATCGTAGCCCCCGCTGACGAGGTAGCAGCTTTGAACCTCCTCGAACTTTGCAATGCGCGAGGCGATGCGGTCGAAGCCGCCGTCGCGCTCGGGTGTGATCTTCACCTCGATGACCGCCGTCACCTTGTCGCGGTCCCACTTCTCGCGGTTGACGATGGCCTGATAGCCAAGGATGACACCATCCCGCTCGAGGTTGGCGATCGCCTCGTCGACTTCGGCGACCGTGCGGTCGAGAAGCTTCGCCATATCGGCGCGCGACATAAGGGCATTTTGCTGAAGGAGGTCGATGATGGCATCCATGGAGCCGGACATCATGGAAACGCGCTCGCCTCTTGGCAAGCATCCGCAGCGGGTGTAGCCTTTCGTACCTATGCCAGCTGCAAAGAAAAAATCCGCACCGAAAGCAGCCAAAAAGGCTGCCAAACCCTCCAAGAAACCCGCTCACAAGCCGGCCCCCAAGCCCGCCAGCAAAAAAGCGGAAGCCGCCGCCCTCAAGCTCATCGACGAAGCCGCCGCCCTGCTCCGCAAGGGGATCACCACCAGCGCCGATACAACCGAGAAGGCCCGCCTCGAAGCCAAGCAGAAGGCGCACACCCTGATCACCAAAGCCTCGCACTCGCTCTCGGGTCTCCTTGGCGAGAGCACGTCTGTCCTCCGCAAAGTCGTCAACAAGCTCTGATCCCGGCCGCCGCACCGCCACGACGATGCGCATCGGGGTAAAAGCCGTTCCCGGAGCCACCCGGCCCGGCATCGTCGGCTGGCTGGGCGATGACCTCAAGATCCGCGTGCAGGCCCCGCCGGAGGATGGCAGGGCCAACGTCGAGCTTTGCCGGATCCTCGCCATCGAACTCGGGTTGGCCCCGTCGGCCGTGACGATCGTTGCCGGTCACTCCGCACGCCGGAAAATCATCGCGCTGGACGCGGGCGAATCGATCCTCGAAAAACTCCCCCCACGGCCTGCCGGGAGATCATAATCCACGCCGGAACCCATATGAACCTCCGCAAGACTCTTCTCATCTCGTTTGCCGTCCTGGTGCTCGCTGTCCTCGCAGCCTTCGTAATGGGATCGCGCTGGTTCAACAACTTCCTCGCAAGCCGCGAGTTCGTGCAGATCCTGAACGCCTCGACCGGCTCGGCCCTCAACGCCGACGCGGCCTACGATCCCCTGCGGTGGACCGGCTCGTCCGCCTACTCCGAACGCCTTTCCCTCCAAGGTCGCGCAGGTGCGGCGCTGAAAAGCCTCGAAGCGCGCCAGCTCCGGGCCGACGTGAATTGGCGGGCTGCCTTTCAGGGAGCCTGGCGTATCGAGGAACTCAGCGTCGCCAGCGTGGAAGGCGAAATCGTCGTTCCGCAGTCAACCGGAACGCCGGAGGCTCCTCCACCCGCACCGCCGGAGCCTTCCTCGTGGCCCAAATGGCTCCCGCAGCGCTTCGAGATGGGCCGCCTGTCAGTCGCCCGCACAAGCCTGCGCTTCGGCGAAGCCTCCGTCGAGGATGTCGCACTGAGCATCGCGCCGGAGGGGGATTCCTGGACCTTCAACGGCAGCGGCGGCCGCCTCCGTGCGCCTCGCCTGCCGGAGATGAAAATCGACGACTTCCGGGCCCGCCACCAGAAGGGAGATTTTTTCCTTACGGAGTCCCACCTCCGCCTCGGCGAGAACGGGAAAATCGAGGCCTCGGGCGCGAGCAGCGACGGAGGTTCGCTCCGCGTCGAGTGGCAGGGAGTCAACGTTCAAGACCTCCTGGCCAGCGAATGGAAGAACCGTTTGTTCGGCCTGTCCGACGGGTTGGCGGTCTTCCGCTCCTCCAAAGACGTCTCGGGCAACTTCCTCATCCATGACGGGCGGGTCGAGAACGTTCACGTCCTCGAACAGATCGCGACCTTCACCGGCAATCCGGCCTTCCGGCGCCTCCCGCTCCAGGAACTCTCGGCCGGTTTTTCCTATAAAAACGGAGAGATCGCGCTCGACAATTTGGTCGCCGAATCGAAGGGCCTCCTCCGCGTGGAGGGCAACGTTCGCATTTCCGAAAAAGGCGGCATCGCGGGAGTGCTCGAGATCGGCGTGACCCCTCAGACGCTCCAGTGGCTGCCGGGCTCGCGCGAACGCGTTTTCACCAAGGCCCGGGACGGCTACGTGTGGGCACCGCTTCGCGTCACCGGCACGATCGAGCATCCCGAAGAGGATCTCTCCAAGCGGCTCGCCGCTGCCATGGGCGAGGCCGTCATCGAAGGAGGGACCGACCTGATCAAGTCCGCACCCGGTGAGGCGGTCGAGGGCGTGCGGAATGTCCTCGACGTGCTCCGTCCGCTCATCCCCTGATGCCATGCCGGGAAACCGCTGGCTGATCCGCTGTTGCTACCTGGGCATGTTTGTCCAGGCGATGGTCATCAACCTCACCCCGCTGCTCTTCATCCCCCTCCGGCAGCAGTTTGGCCTGACCTTCGAGCAGATCGGCCGCCTCGTGCTGATCAACTTCCTCACGCAGATGGCCGTGGACCTCATCTGCACGGCGGTGGCCGACCGCGTAAAGATTAAGCCGCTTCTGGTCGGGGCGAATCTTCTTTCGGCCCTCGGACTCTGGTTTTTCGCGGCGGCGCCATTTGTTCTCGATAACCCCTACGCCGGCCTCGTCACCGGCACCGTCATCTTTTCCATCGGCTGCGGGTTGCTGGAAGTTCTGCTCAGCCCGATCATCAACGCCATCCCGTCCGAGCGGAAAAGCAGCGCGATGGCCATGCTGCATGCGTTTTATCCGATCGGCAAAGTCGCGGTGATCGTGATCACGGGAGTCGGCCTTCATTTCGCGGGGGCCGGCGCCTGGCCATGGATCGCCGCCGCATGGGGCCTTATCCCGCTGGCCAATACGTTCGGATTCCTCTACGTCACGCTGCCGCGACTTGGCGGCGGCGAGCATCGCCAGACGCTTCGCTCGATGTTTCCCAAACCTGCGATTTTTCTCCTGCTTGCCGCGATGATTCTCGCCGGCGCGACGGAAGTCACCATCGCGCAATGGACATCTGCCTATGTCGAGAAGGGACTCGGCCTCTCCAAGCTCATCGCGGATCTGGTCGGCTTTACGATGTTCGGCGTGGGAATGATCATCGGCCGCGTGTGGTTCGGAGTGCGCGGCAGCCACGGCAATCTCGTCTCAGTGATGTCCTGGAGCGCAATCCTCTCATTCATAATGTGCCTGCTGATGTCCCTCTCGCCCCATGCGGGCGTCGCCCTCGCGGCCTGCGCGGCGTCCGGTCTTTTTGTGAGCATGCTCTGGCCCGGCACCATCTCGATAGCCGCAGCCCGGTATCCACTGGCCGGCGCATCGCTCTTTGCCCTGCTCGCAGCCGCCGGCGATGCCGGTGCCGGCCTGATGCCGTGGGCGGTCGGCATCGTGGCCGACAAGGCGGGGGGCTGGAATCTTCCGTGGTTCGAAGCCGTTCTCGGACCGCAACTCGATCCCCAGGCCTTCGGGCTTCGGGTGGCGTTCTTCCTGACAGCGCTCTGCCCGCTTTTAATGCTCGGCGTGGTTGCGCTCCTTCACCGCCTTCGCTGCAAACCTGCCTGATTACGAATCCGCAGCGGCGGCTGCGTCTTCTCCAGGAATTGTCCGACGTTCCCGGCGCGACGGGAAGCAGATCGCGACCGAAAAAGTAACCAGCGTTCCGACCAGAACGAAATAGGGCCAGGCAATCTGCGGCCACCAGGCGGGAAGGATCGAGCCGAAGTTCCAATCCATCGGGACAAACCTGCCCTGAAACAGCGCGAGCACGTCGAACGCAGGCACCTTCACCTTGCAGAAGACCAGGACGGCTACAATGCCCAGAAGCATGGAGACCACATTCGCGCGATCCCCGCCCCTGCCGGAGGTGAGAACACCGAGCAAAAACACCCCCAGCAGGCTGCCGTAGCTGTAACCGAGAATTCCCAGCGCGAGCGGGATAATCGTGATATTTGTCTTCAGGACGGCATAGGCGGCGACGGTAGCCACCGCCACCATCAATGCGCCAAAGACCACGGTCGCAACCCGGGCAATATTGACGGTTGCCTTCTCCGACCCGCCACGGGCGAAATACGGCAGGTAAAAATCCCGGACAAACGATGTCGCCAGCGCGTTGAGCGCGGCGGATGTCGACCCCATCATGGTGGCAAAAACACCTGCAACAATGAGGCCGCGGATTCCTACCGGCATCTCATGCACAATGTAATGCGCAAAAACCTCGTTGGCTGCTGCCGGGAGCGAAGCATCCGGCTGAAGTTCGTAGTGGACCCAGAGGAGAATCCCCACGGCAAGAAACGCGAGCACGATGGGAATATCCGCCAGCCCGCTGAGGATCAATGAGAGCCGGGACCGCGAGGGGTTCTCCGCCGTCAGCATCCTCTGCACCATATCCTGATCGGTTCCATGGGTCGCCATGGTGAAGAATGTCGACCCCACCACGGCGGCAAAAATCGTGTAAGGACTCTCCAGCATCGTCGCGAAGGCAGCGAGGAACGGCTTTGAGGAGTCCCATCCCGTCTGGATCATCCCGGCGCCCGGATTCGTCTCCAGCATGGCCATGACCTTCGGAAGCCCTCCCGGAATCTGCCAAACGAGCGCAACCATCGCGAAGATGATCGCCCCGATCATCAGGCAGGCCTGGATCAGATCGGTCCAGACCACGGCCTTGATGCCGCCCACCGCCGTGTAGAGCGTCGTGACAGCGGTTACAAAGAGGATCCCCCAAAAATACGTGCCCAGCGTGATGGGCGATTCCGGAGAGAGATACCTCCAGATCACGACCAGAATGACTCCGCCCAGATAAAGCCGGACGCCGATGCCGAGCACCCGCGTGAGCAGGAAGATGCCGCTGGCCATATTCTTCGTCCGGGAGCCGAAGCGGATCTCAAGAAACTCGTAAATGCTCTGAACCCGGTAACGGTAATAAGGGGCGATGAAAAGGTAGGCGATCAGCACGCGCGCGATCACCGTACCGATCGCGAGCTGCGCATAGGCGAAGCTGCGGGTTTTGAAGCCCTCCGCCGGTGCCCCGAGAAAGGTTGCGGCACTTGTCTCAGCTGCGACGATCGACGCGAGAACCGCCCACCATGGAATCGACCGGCCCCCGAGCGCGAAATCGCGCAGGTTTTCGTTGCCACGCCCGGCGCGGAGTCCGATGCCGACGATCACGGCAAAGTAGGCGGCGATGACCACCGCATCGATCAAAAGATTCATACGTAAGGCAAAGAATGGAAACGCCTCGCAGCAAGGAATTGACCCTGCTGACCGGCAGTTCCAAGAGATGCAGGTTCTTTCACGAAAGACGAGCCGGATTCGTCCGCATTGTCCACGTGATCAAAAAAAAACGAAAGAGCGGCGAGGTCTCTCCAAACCCCGCCGCTCCTCGTTTACCTTACCTTGCTGAGTGTGCTTAGACCGCTTTCTCGCCGGTCTCGTCGGTGCGGATGCGGATGGCTTCCTCCACCGGGCTCACGAAGACTTTTCCGTCTCCGATCTTCCCGGTCTTGGCCGCCTTCACGATCGCTCCAAGCGCGCTCTCGAGGACGGAGTCCGCGAGAACGACTTCGATCTTGATCTTCGGAAGGAAGTCCACCGTGTATTCACTGCCACGGTAGATTTCGGTGTGGCCCTTCTGCCGCCCGAACCCTTTGACTTCGCTGACCGTCATTCCCTCGATTCCGAGGTCCGCCAGCGCGTCCTTCACTTCTTCGAGTTTGAACGGCTTGATGATGGCTTCGACTTTTTTCATGTCTTTGGTTTTCCGTTAAGTTGCGATTACTTCTCGTAGAGGTAGCCCTCTTCGCCGTGATCGGAGGTGTCGAGACCCGCGAATTCGGACTCGGGCGTCGGGCGGAGGCCGATCGTGAACTTCACGATGAAGGCGATGACCGTGGTGGCCACAACCGAGAGAACGATCGTGAGCGCACAGGCTTTGAGCTGGTTCATCACCAGACCGTCCTTAAGGCCCTCGATGATCGGATTGGCTTCAGCGGAGGCGAAGACACCCGTGAGGATGGCACCCATCGTGCCGCCCACGCCGTGGACGCCGAAGGTGTCGAGCGCGTCGTCGTAGCCGAGCATCTTCTTCATGTAGACAA
>CAZSMN010000056.1:0-15106 GCA_964607615.1 uncultured Chthoniobacterales bacterium
AAAAACGGGGTTGCTCTCTTTGTCACCTCAAGCATGAGGAGGAGAAAAATGCGGACCGTGTCAGGTACAGCCCCACCAAATTGCTTCACCTTTCACCAAGCTGATTCAGCAAGGAGCCTCTGTTTTCACCGAGCCTGGCAGAATTCCACCAATTGATTGACGGTGGTGGTGGCCAGGCAAATCCGCGTGTCCGCACCTCCGTAGTAGACATTCAAGGTGCCGTCGTCCATCTCGACCGCACCGCCAGTGAAAACGACGTTCGGCACCTGCCCTACACACTCATAGAGTTCCTCGGCTCCCAGTATGAAGCGCCGGGGCGCAGCGATAACCTTGGAGGGGTCCTCAAGATCGAGCAACATCGCCCCGAGGTAGTAGTTCTCCGTGGACGCAGTCATCGTTGTCGCATGATAGATAATGAGCCATCCGGCATCGGTTCGGATCGGAACCGCACCCGCGCCGGTTTTGCGGCCTGTCCACGACGGGTCAGGCATTGCAAGAGGCGCGGCGTCGCCCCAGTAGCGGAGATCCGGCGAGCGGCAGACCCAGATCTGTCCCGAACCATCTATGTTCTGAGGACGCTCGAGCCGCACGTAAAGGCCGCCGATTTTTTCTGGAAAAAGAACGGCGTTCCGGTTCGAAGGAAGAGAGATCGGCTCCAAAGGTTCGTAGTTCTGGAAATCGAAGGTGCGCGCCATTGCGATCACACAACCGAGTTTGGTGTAGAGCGCGTGACAGACGTAGAACGTCCCTTCGATCGGGGTGATCCTCATGTCGAAACGATGCGATCCATAGATCCGCTCAATATCCCGAAGCGGGTAACAGATCGGATCCAGACACACATCGAAGTGGACTCCATCCGAGCTCCTGGCCGTATAAAACTCGGTCTTTCGCTCATAGTCCTCGACCCTCAAAAGGAGAAGCACATCGCCCTCAAAGCGCACCGCGCCGCAGTTGAATACCGCGGAACACTCGACCGGCATATCCTGCGGGCTGATGATCGGATTAGCCAAATGTCGCTCCAGCGGAGAGAACGAATTTCTAGGGAGCGGCCTGCGCTCGGCGAAGGGAGGCTGGAGACGGGATATCATCGCTCTGAAATTAATGTTGCTACAGATACCCAACAAGCGCATGGCGTTAGGGATCGGAGAAATCAATGAACATTGATCACCGGATTGCGTATTACTAAGTGAGATCCATGGACACATCGCCCATCGATCCGGTTACTTCCTCAGTGACATATAACTACCCGGTCTCGTGCTGAAACTTACATGTCGGAGAATTCATCCAGAGCCACTAAGGCATACATCCAGCCTATAAAAAGAATGCCCGCCCGACCGCCCCCATGCGGCCGAACGGGCAACTCCCCTGATTGTCAAGACTCTTGTTAGGCTTTCCGGCGGCGGCGGAAGTGCAGAAGGACCATAAGGCCACCGGCAACCACAAGGGAATACATGGTGGACGGCTCAGGGATGGCCGTGATTGTAAACGTGCTTCCATTCCATGAACTCGTGAAAGAGTTGTCGAAAGCAAAGAGATTCGTGTCGGTAATGCTTCCCGAGAGGTCCTGTTGAAAGGTGAGAGTATTACCTATGAGGAAGTTATTCACCGAGAGCTTGAATTTGGTCGGTAGCGATCCATTGTCATAAGATCCGAAGCTCAACGTTCCGACAGCTCCTGTTCCGAAATCGATAAACGAATCAGAGGTGAGGAGCAGGCTGCCAAACGTCTCGCTGAAGCCTGCTCCGCGCAGTATCGTTCCTCCGTCGAGAGTGACACCCGCTGTATCGTTAACCGCACCCGAGGCGCGCACTTCAAGGATCGCCCCAGTTCCGATGGAAAGACTGGTCGTGCCACCAAGCGAGTTAATCGCCGACGCAACGACCGCTCCTCCGGTGATCGATGTGCTGCCATTGAACGTGTTGGCGTTGGAGAGCACCAGAGTGCCGGCGCCGGTTTTGGTAAGGGAGGCGGCACTGGAGGCTCCGTTGGTAATTCCTACCCCGATCGTTAGGTTAGCGCTGCTCCCGATATTGAACGTGCGGTTGACGGCGCCTGCGTCGGTTCCACCCAGCGCCAGAGTCACGGTGCCATTTGTCGTTGAACCACTCGGATCCTCCACGATTGAGGAAGCTGCCGTGCCGGTGGTGGTGACATTCCCGTTCAACCGCAACGAGCTACCGAGTGCGCCGGCATTGGTGCCTTTCCTGAGGTTCAGAACGCTGCCGTTGAGCGTGAGCCCGTCACTGCCAACCGTCACGGTAGTGAGTGCGGCATTACTGTTACCATAAAGATAGAAACCTGCGGTTCCCAGGCTGCTTCCGGACGTTCCCGTCATCGAGGTCAGCGAGAGGCCTTTGGTTGTGAAGCTGCTCCCACTGTAGGCAGCGAAGAACGTGTCTGTTCCAACTCCCCCGGTGAAGCTTGTGTTTCCGGTAACCGTCCAGACCGCGCCGCCGCCGGACTGAAATCCACCCCCCGTGACGTTGAGTCCTGCAATCGTCTCCGTTGGGGCAAAAACACCGGTGTTAACCCCGGTTCCATTCAAGATGCTTCCGTTTCCAGTAATGCTCACGATGGCGGAATCCGCGATCTGGTTATTTGCACTGTAGGAAACCTTTCCGCCGCTTTGGATGGAAAGATTTCCACCGACCGCATTAATACCTGCTGTCTTATTCAGGTTCAATACACCCGCAGAAACGGTCGTCGTTCCGTTGAATGTATTCGCTGCGGAACCACTCAACACAAGAGTTCCTGTTCCAGCTTTGCTAAGGGAGCCGGTGTTCCCTGAGACAACACCGCTCAGCGTGGTTTGGGTGTTATTTATCGTCAGACCGACAGCTGTCGCCACCGTAACGTTGCCGGAGATCGTCAGGTTGCCCGTCGATGCCGCGCCCAATGTGACATTTGTTGCACTCGATGTGAATGCCAGCGAAGCAGCCGTACTCCGGGCCGTTGCGTCAACGCTCTGCAGTGTGGAATTCGCATCGAAATTGATCGTGCTGGCGCCAAGGGCGGTGTCGCTTCCCAGCTTGATCGCAAGGCCACCCACTCCGGTAAGGCCGATCGTATTTGTTACAATGCTATTTGCCCAAACGGCACTATTGTTACCACTGAGAACAAGCGAGCCACCACCCAGAAAGCGAAAGCCCGTCGTCGCTGAGGCATTCCCAGCGACAGTGATATTATTTGTGATGTTCAGCGTCGATCCCGTCGCCACGCCGATCCGGGTGCCGGTCGCTGAGGCAAGCGTATAGTTCGAGAGCGTGTTGTTTCCGCTGACATTCTCGATCACACCGTTGGTATTCAATCCGGTGCCGCTTAGAGAAACTGAGTTGGCTATGGTGATGTTTCCGCTTAGCTGAAGCACGGATGAGACCAGGCCCGCGCCGCTGACCGTCGATGTGCCCAAAGCACCCGAATTCGCGAGCCGGAGTGAGCCCGCATTCAGCACGGTGGAGCCGCTGTAGGAATTGTTGCCGGAGATGACAAGCGTGCCCGTACCATTTTTTGTAAGGCCGGCTGTACCTTGGATCTCTGCAGAGATTGTAGCGACCTTCCCTGTGCCCAGCGCGTTGACTGTGATAGTGGGGGTTGTGCCTCCCAACGTCAGGATGTTGGCAGCGCTGCCGTTGTTGTCGATGGTCCAGGACCCGGCTGTCGTGGTGTTGCCATCTCCAAAGACAATGGCATTAATCGTGCGGTTGGAATTCAGGCTGACCGTTGTGTCAGAAGTAATGTCGTTGGTGAAATTTGCAGTCGACAACGAATCGTTGGCAATAACATTGCCGACCCAATTACCGGCGGTATCCCAGGTGCCATTACCGGCGTTCCATGTCCCGCTCGCAGCGAATGTCGCCGGGGCAGCAGTTATTAGAAAGCCCAAGAGGGTTATGAGGGGAGCTGAGTTTTTCATTGGAGGTTGGGATCTGTTCTTGTTTGGTCGGCTGGCTTACGAGAAGCAGGGGAACACTGATACTGACATCTTTCACCCTTCTTACTGGCCCTCGCCGCTACAAGCTCGAATGCACCTCAAGGCCAGATCTCGATGATCAATGATCAGTGCTGATATCCCCCATTTGGCCTAAAATCACGGAAAATGCTTGCCGGTTGTTAGCCCGGCATCGGAAGGTGACTTGTTGCCCCATGCCTCAGAATGCCGCTAACCAATCGCTGCAGCGCGCGACCCGCATCCTCTACAGCGTGGCTGGTTCGGAAGATGGCCGGACCACCCGCCAGATCTCTCACGATATCGGTATAAAGCCGAACACGGCCTACCGCCTGATCCGTACCATGGAGCGCGAGGGGCTTCTCATGAGGCTTGCTCAGCCGCTTCGTTTCATTATCGGCCCGGCGATCACTGAGATCCAGAGGCTGCACGATGAGAGGCAGCTTTTGGCAATCGCCTACAAGGCATTGAGGGCGGCCTCCATCAAGATGCCTGAAGCAAACTTCGTATTGATCGAGCCCCACCATGACTCGATCTTTCAGCGCCTCTGCGTGGAGAGTTCGCGGCCGGGCATGGTCTTCCGACGTCGCTCGACACAGCTGAACCATCCTTATAGAAAGGCGAGCTTCCTGCTCTTTCTTGCATTGCTCTCGCATGAAGAACGTCGCTCACTCATGAGAACCTACCCGTTCGAACAGGAAGGCAGGCAGATCTGGAGGACACGCGAGGCCATGGATCGCTACTTGGAGAAAGTCCAGGCGCTCGGATACTCATGTCCGGAGATTCCAGATGACTCTGACGAGGTTAGCTACAGGCTGGCTTTCCCTGTTTTCTCTGCGGAGAACACCCTGATTGCAGCTGTTGCGGGCTACCTTCTGGGCGCGACTTCCAAAGCCAGTCAGAAGCAACTGATGAGCCTTTGCCGTTCGACCGCCCGCGGAATCCAGTTGGCCATCCAATCCCCAAATCCGTAGGCCGGACCTGTCTCGATGATCGGCGCACAGCTTTTTATCAACCGCTCCGACACAGTTGCCGATGTTCAACGGGGCCTAAGGCAAATGGGCGAGAATGGGTTCCGGCTCGTGCGCTTGTTTATCTCGTGGGACCTACTTGAGCGCCGGCCCGGATGCTGGAACTGGGATCTGTTCGATGCGGCGTTTGATGAGGCCGGAAAAGCTGCCATCGGCGTCATCCCGACACTCATGGCCTATTCGCCCCCGGGATGGATGGGGGCCACCAAGGGGCCGCAGGACATCGGGGACCTGGAGAATCCCGGCTTCCGGCGCCAGGCCCGCAACTACGTCAGACGCGTGGTGACGCGTTGGCGCGCTCATCCCGCGCTGCACTCGTGGATTCTCTGGAATGAACCGATGAGGGAGCTAACGCGCACCCCGGCAACTCTGAGGCTCTTCCGGCGATTTCTGCGGAAGAGGTCCGGTGGCGACATCGAGCGAGTCAACGCGGAATACTTCGGGTGGCACTCCGATTTCTCGACGATTGGAAGCGGCACGTCGGATGCTGGCTTCGCGCTCGATTTTCGCGGGTATCGGGAAAGGCTCGATTGGATTGCGTTCACCACCGAGCGCCTGATGCAAACGCTGCGCCACCTCGCAGCTCAGGTCCGCACGCTTGATCCAGTGCACTCCATCCATGTGAATCCTCACAATGTCAGCCAGTGCCTGCTGGGCCAGGGACAATCCGTCTGGCGCGAGGCGGATCTTGTCGACTTCATCGGATGCTCGGCTCACCCGGCATGGCACTCAGTCCGGTTTCAGCCCGAGAGGGCAGCCGATAGCGTCGGGATGTTTGCCGACATCGCGCGTAGCGCGACCCGCCATCCCGAGGGCGCATTCTGGGTTTCCGAGTTGCAGGGCGGCCCCACCGTTTTCAGCGCCATCCAGCCGCTCGTGCCAAGTGAGGGCGACATTTCCCAGTGGCTTTGGGAGTCCATTGGCGCAGGTGCCGGCGCCGTGCTCTTTTGGTGCTTCAATTCGAGAACGGATGGCTACGAGGCCGGCGAATGGAGCCTGCTGGACCAGGACAGCCAACCCAGTGAACGGCTTTGCGCAGCCTCTACAGTGGCGGCTTTTCTCAAGCGAAACTCCGGTCTGTTCCTTGGCTGCGCTCCCCGGCCACCGGATGTTTGGATCCTCTGGTCGGAAGCAAGCCAATCACTGGCACTTGTCGAAGGCAGCGGAGACAACGTTTCCAATCCGCGCAACCGGCAGATGGCTGCTGATGCCGGCTGCGGGGCCTACCTGATGTCCCGTGACCTCGGACTGAATGCGGGATTTGTGACGGAGATCGATTTACAAGCGGCTGCAGCCGGCTTGCAGACGCCTCGTGGGATGCGCTTTCTTTCAGGCGGAAAGGTATTGCTGGTTCCGGGCGCGACCGCTCTCGACCACGGCACGCTGAGGGCGCTGGAAACGCTGACGGCGAGTGGTTGGAGGATTGTTGCGGACGGCCTCGTGGGATGGAAAACGCCCGGAGGCTCATTGTCGGACAAGGAGTCAAGGCGAAGACTCAACGACCTTTTCGGCTCAGCCGTGCATGACTTCCAACCGGTTGGCGGGAAGTCGCCCACCTGCCGGCATGAGAATGGCGAATTTGCTGCGTGGTTTATACGGGTGCTATGGAGCCAGCCCCCCAAAGAAGCTTCGGGCCAATGGTCTGATGGATTACCCGTTGCCACGAGCCGTGCGTCCGGAGCAGGACGCGCCACAAGGATCGGTACCGTTTTCTTCCAGCGCTATTTCATCGAACCGACAGCAGCCGCGCGCCATTTCCTTCGCGACATGCTGGAAGGGTTCGTCCAGCCGGGCCCTGCTGTCCTCATCGAACCCGACGAGGCGCTCCGGTTGCGCTGGCTCGAGGGAAAGAGCCACTGGTCCGGCGTACTGTGCAACCGCGGCGTGGTGAGCAGGCAGGTTGCTCTTAGCACACCTGCCGCACACGACTGCCTGGTGATCGATTCTCAAACCGGAGAAGCCGCTTCATTTGAATACACGCCGAACTGCCTCCGAATCCCAATGCCTCCCAATTCGATCCGCATTCTTAGGATTAGAAAATCATAAGAATTCTGGAAGTGGCTTGCCAGATGCCTTCTGAAAGTGAGTTATCCTTTAAGCAACTACGCGCTACCGCAGCACAAGCCGGCGATCTCGTGCGCATCCAGAGCGCGGTCATAGACGGCCAGCCCTCCCAGTTCACCGCTAAACCAGTTCCCCATCTCCCCGAGGCGGTCCACGGCACCTACTGTAAAGTCACCACAGCTGCTGAAGAGCTCGTTTGAGGCGATCTGAAAAGGATTCAGTCCGGGGCGCACATCGAGATGCCCATCAAGAAAAACACGCACCTCGCCGTTGCGGAAGGACATGGCAGCCGAGTGCCACTGCTCATAGCCGATCTCAGTTGCCCCAATAGCGGCCTCCATGCACCACAGGTGTCCGGGAGTGGCTCCTCCGGTGCCGGAGACATGTCCGCCAACATTGTCGCCAGCTCCGTGGATTGTGAGATCCAGAAAGAGACCGTATTGGCGCATATTCCAGCTTTCGTTCCAGATGCCGGCGATCGCCTGACACTGCCTCTCCGCCTTGCGGTGCCGCCGGATCCACGCGACAAGCGTCAGTTCCCGAACGAGTCGGAGCGCCCCGCATCGGGCAGCTGGAACATACAGATAACTCCCCCGATAGAACTTCGCGCAATAAGGTCCAAAGATCCCGCCTCCGCTACGATCCACTGGCGCTCCTCCCTCCTGCAAAAATGCCGCTGCGGGGCCATGGTCCTTCCGCACCTCCCCCGGTCCTTCCTGGAAGTCCCAGAAGCTGACCGCGCCGCCGATATCCAGCGGATGCAGTGCAGGCGCCTCCGCCCGCTTGCTTCCCCACGCACAAATTGATTGCTGGTGCATGCAGCCACACTGACGCCACTGCGATTTCCTGGCAAAGAGATGCATCTTTAGCCGAGAGTTCTGAGTGAGCATTGATCAATGTATTTGGCAATGTTGACGCGAAACTCATTGTCAATGCGTGGTGATCACTTCAATTCTCGGATAACGTATGAACACCCCTCCCCCCTCGCGTTACCGTTTCTGCAAAGCAGGCAGTCTTTCCACTCGGAAGCTAATGGCTTCCGCACTTGGGATTCTGCTTATTACCGGATCAGCCGCCCATTCGGATCCGCTGTTTGAAGAGCTTTTTACTAATGAAATGCCAGCCAATCTTGGCTTGACGTCGATCGAATGGCGGGCCTTCGCAGGGATGGAAGCCCGAGATGTAACCGCGGCCAAGAGAGAAGATCTGACTGCGGGCATTTTTCTGGCCTCGGCAGCCGGCAACCCGGCAGCTCCAACCGGCTTTCTCGCATGCGGGTTGATGAACGAGCTGGGCATCAACGAATACGCAGCGATAAGGACGGACCTGAATCTCTCTCAGCCGGGCTCCTTCACCTGGCGGATGAATGCCACCCCTGGAAGCAAGATCATGGTCCGCCTTCTCGTGCAGGTGAATGAGAAATGGTTTGCGAGCAGCAGAGAGATGTCTCCAACGGTCTTTGGGGGTCCGGGACAGTTCCCTGCGGCGAGCGTCGAAGAATCAGAGGTCCAGTTCCCTTTCAGCCGCGATGCGAGGGACTGGCATGAGTTCGAGCTTGAATCCGGTATTGCTATGGCGGTCGGCGATGCCTGCAAATTGAATTTACCCAATGATCCCGTAACCGGAGTCGGTTTTTACGTTTCGACCACGAGCCAGACGCCCAGTATGTTGCGGCTCGATACTTTGCAAATCCTGCCCTGAGATTCTCAACAGGGAAACCGTCGTGAGCGTCCTGAGTAATGGTCTCTGCCGCAAGAAGGCCGGCGGGTTCACGATGGTTGAGCTTCTCATCGTCATCGCGATCATATTGGTCCTTGCCGCGCTCATGTTCCCCCAGTTGCAGGGCGTCAGGGATCGCGCGAACTCGGTCAAGTGCGCCGCCAACCTTCGCCAGATCGGAACGGGATTTCATCTCTATGCCAACGAAAACAACGGAGAATTTCCGGCCTTGAATGCGGGATCGGGCGATACCAACACCTGGATGACACGCGTCGCACCCTATCTCGGAATACCTGATGGAAAACTCGGGCCGGCACCTCTCGCACGGGCTGTCCCACCTTTCATTTGTCCAAGCTGGAAAATGGACGCGACGAGGAAGGTTTCTTACGCGGTGAACGAGAATATTCGCCGGGCACCATTCAACTGGAATTACAAACGTTTGAATGTATCGGCAGGCAAGACCTTCCTGGTGGTCGAAATCGCCGAGAATATGGACGGCTATAATCCTGCGACAGGAGGAGACGTCGCACGAAGGCACCCCGGCAAATCAGCCAACTTTCTTTTCGTGGACGGCCACGTCGAAAATATGAAGCAAGCAATTCCATCGGGTGATCCGCGTTGGTTTACGCCATGAAACGCCGCCACCCCCTTTCGAGGGTTATCTTTGCGGCCTGTGTTGCGCTGTCCCTCCCGCTGGTGCCGACATCGCTCCCGGGTGCTGAAGATGAACTTCCGCCGGCCCTCCGTGCGGTCCACACCGACATCTGGAAGCGCTTCGTCCTGCCGGCCCAAGGCTTGGTCCTCGACTATTCCCTCGAAGGAGACCCCTCGCTGATCCCGGACGCCGTTGAGGCGACCGAGGGGAAGCCGAACGCGCTATCATGGTGGACGCCCGTTGAGAACGGCGCTTTTTTCTCCGGCCTCTACCTCGATACGATGGTGCGCCGCTTTCAGCGGACCAGGCTTCCTGAGGATCGGGAGAAGGCGGCGAAGCTCGCCAAGGGGCTTCTTCTCTGCGCGAGCGTCGGCTCAACACCGGGCTTCGTGGCGCGGGGAGTGATGGCTGATGGCAAGAGCCACTACAGCATCGGATCGGATGATCAAACCGCACCATGGTTCTACGGTCTCTGGCGGTTCGTCTCGTCAGGAACGGCAAACGATGGCGAGCGGAGACAGGTTGTTTCCAAAATGCAGGAGGTTGCAGCCGCGCTGCGCGCGAACCGGTGGGAAATGCCGTGCGAACCAATTGGAGGTCTCGCTCCCGGCCAGTCGCGGGGCGGATGGAACGGGTCGGATTACCGATCGGTAAGCCGCCTGCTTTTTGCAATGCGGGTGATGGCAGAACTGACAGGCGAGAAGGCTTGGATGCAGGATTATGAACGGGCTCTGTACGAGAATCTCGGAGGAGGCACGACGCGCCTCGACGTGCTCGCGGAAGGCATCGCCGGCGAATGGCGGCAACACCCCGCACTCGCACAAGATCACATCTACATCTACGTGGTCTCCCAAGCGATGGTGGCGGAGCTCCTCGCTCTCGAGCCGCGCGCTGAGATCAATAAGCGCTACGCGGAATCGCTCCGCTCAAGCGCCGGCACGTGTGCGGGTCAGACGTCTGCGGATGTTGCCCGCATAGGATCGCAGCCTTTCCGAAGGGACTGGCGGATGATGAATTCCATGTGGCGGCCCCAGAAGACCCCGCCCGAAGCGGCGGAGCTTGCGCTCGAGCAGTTGCAGGCCTGGGCGAACAAGGGCCGCGGCATCGAGGCGCAGGTCATCCGTGAGCCGTTCTGTGCGGCGTGGATCACCGCGCTCGGCGGTGAAGCGCCCGACACGCATCTGGCGGAAGCGCTGGAACGGCGCATGGAGTCGATCCCGTGGGACAAGGTCGTCTCATCAGCCGGCTTTTTCGGAGAAGCCGCCTGGTATGTCGCAACAACCCCGGCGAAGAGCGGAAATCCTTAGGTGAAACCTATGTCTAACGCAAAAACCTCCCGGTCACTGTGCCAAGAGACGCGCGGGGCTTCCCACGACGACGTTCCTCTGAACGACTGGTATCGGACGCACCTGAGCCGGCTGCTCGTCGACATGCACATTCCCGACTGGGATCCCCGCATGCTTGCGCGGCTGGATCCGGACGAGTATGTGCGCACGGTCGCACGAGGCCGGAGCTCGGCGATCATGCTGTATTGCAACTCGCATGTCGGCCCGACACTTTACCCTTCAGAGCTGAGCGCGGCGCACGCTAGACTTTCCGACAGAGATTTCGTCGGCGGAGTCTTCAAGGCAGCCAAACGTCGCAAGCTGGCCGTAATCGCCTATTACAGCGCGGTCTACAACAACGCGGCATTCCTCGACCATCCGGAGTGGAGAATCACACCGGACCAGGGTGAGGCCCCCTATCGCACCAGCCGTTATGGGACATGCTGCCCGAACTCGCCCTACCGTGACTTTGCCAGCGCTCAGGCGGCGGAGTTGTGCAGTCGGTATGATTTCGACGGGATCTTCTTTGATATGCTCTTTTGGCCATATACCTGCTACTGCCGGCATTGCAGGAAGAGGTTTCGGGAGGAAGTCGGCAGCAACATCCCGACGGTCATTAACTGGAACGATCCGGCCTGGATGGGTTACCAACGGGCGAGAGAGCGGTGGATGAGCGAACTGGCCGGTCTTCTAACTGCGACGGTGCGCACCGCGCGCCCGGGCATGACGGTCACGCACCAGATGAGCCCTGTCCTTCACGGGTGGCGCACCGCAATGCCTTATTCGCTCACGGAGCACTGCGACTACGCGAGCGGCGATTTTTACGGCCCTCCGATCCATCAGAGCGTGGTATGCAAAATCTTCGAGTCGATAAGCGTCCGGAAGCCCTTCGAATTCATGACATCACGCTGCGTGAACCTTTGGGATCACGTGACCATGAAGTCCGCCGCCGAGATGGAGATGCAGGCCTTTCTGGCACCCGCTCATTCCGCTGCGTTCATGTTTATCGATGCGATCAACCCGGATGGGAGTTTGAACCCCAGGGTCTATGACAGGATCGGGCAGGTTTTCCGCCAGCTGAAACCTTACGAGCCGTTTCTCGGTGGCAATCTCTCGGCGGACGTCGCGATCTTTGTAAGTTCGGAGTCGCGGTTCGACTTCCGGGAAAACGGAACGCCCATCGGGGCCTCCTCCGAGCGGGCGGACAACATGACGACGGAGACGACCCTTCCTCACCTCGCGGCCGTGTTCGGCGCGGCCAGGAGCCTGCAGGAGGCCCACATACCCTACGCCGTGGTCACCTCTCTCGCTCTTTCGCGGCTGCAGGATTACAAAACCATCATTCTGCCGAACGTTCTGGTCATGTCCGATCAGGAGGTAAAGGCCATCCGGGAGTATGTCCGCGGCGGGGGATCCGTCTATGCCAGCGGCTATTCGAGCCTCGTCCACAACGACGGCAGGGAGCGCCGGAACCTTGGACTCGCGGACGTCTTCGGGATCTCCGTGAGCGGAAAGATGGAGCATAGCCTGGCTTATGTCACCCCGGTGGAAAATGCGTTTGCTTGCCTCGAGAGAACGCAGGAACACCTGATTCACCGCGGGGGATGGATGCGGATCCGGAACCGGAAGGCCGTGGTTCTCGCCAACATGACGGCACCTTGGTATCCCGAGAAAAGCGGGACGGTCTTCAAGCCATCTTTTGCGAGCATCCATAGCAGTCCACCGGCCGACCGGCCTTTTGCACCGGCCGTGACGTGGAGCAGCTTTGGAGCAGGCCGCGCATGCTATGCCGCCGCTCCGATCGAGGCCGAGAACAGGGAAGTAAACCGAACGGTATTTGCCGAGCTGGTTAAGAAGCTCCACGGCGGAACAATACCCGTTACCGCCAAGGCTCCAAGATTCATCGAGATCACCGCTTTTGACAAACCTGACGAGGGCAAGATGAACATCAGCCTTGTATCCCTCCTGCAGGACCAAGAACCGGTACCGTGCAGCGGGAGCGTTAGCATTGCTCTCCAGGGCGGCCGCAAGGCCGTCGCCCTACGGCTGCTTCCGGACGGGACGCCGCATCCTTTCCGTGCCACTCGCTCCGAGGTGCGCTTCGATTTCTCCGGCTTAGAGGCCTTTTCCATGTTCGAGCTGTCTTTCCATTAACCATGAATAACCAATCCCTCGCATCGCGCGCCCTGAACCAAGGTCGGGGAATCCTCCGTCTCACCCCTACATGGGTGCCGCGCTCCTTCTGCATCCCGGGACGCCGGATCAAGCTGCACCCCGATGACTACTATGCCCTTGGTGGTATTCGCGGAGGGATTGACGAGCGCTGGCTGGCTTCCACCACACCTGCAGACAACGGCCCGCTCACAGGCGTAAACGAGGGGCTCAGTCAGATTGTCGTGCAGGACGGCAGCAGCGTGCAGACGATGCTTCTGCGCGACGCTGTCGCCGAACTGGGCGCGGATCTTATCGGCGCCAGACTCTGGAGCGAGAATGGGATGTGGCCGATGTATTCGAAGTTTTTTGACAACAAAGGCGCCCTGCCGCACCACGTGCATCACCGTGACCAACACGCGAGCCTGGTCGGACAACTCGGCAAGCCGGAGGCCTACTATTTCCCGCCTCAACTCAACAACCACGGGGCCGATTTTCCATTTACATTCTTTGGTTTCGAACCCGGTACCACCAAGGACCAGGTCAGATCCTGCTTGGTGAATTTCTCCAAGGGCGACAACCATATCACCGACCTGTCGAAGGCCTACCGTCTAAGGCCTGGCACAGGTTGGGACGTGCCTCCCGGAATCCTTCACGCGCCCGGAAGTCTGTGCACCTACGAACCCCAGAGGAGCTCGGATGTTTACGCCATGTATCAGTCGTTGGTCGGCGACCAGATTGTTCCGGAGAACCTCTTGTGGAAGGACTGTCCCGACGAGCGCAAGGGAGACTTCGACTACCTCATCGAAGTGTTGGACTGGGAGGCCAATCTGGACACGCACTTTGCCGACCACCATTTTATGGAGCCCAAAGCCGTGCGGAGCGAACAGGAGATGCAGGGCTACCGCGAGAACTGGATATGCTATCGATCGTCCGCCTACAGCGCGAAAGAACTAACCGTTGAGCCCGGTGAGGCGGTTACCATCACAGACGCCGCTGCATACGGTCTCATTCTGCTCCAAGGCCACGGCCGACTCGGCTGCTGGGACATCGACACACCCTCGCTCATTCGTTTTGGCCAACTGACGGCAGACGAGTTTTTTGTTTCAGAGCAAGCGGCAAAGGATGGCGTCCTCATCCGGAACAACTCTCGAACCGACCCCTTGGTGATGCTTAAACACTTCGGCCCTGGCAATCCCGAGCTCGAGACTTGGTCAAAAGCTTTCTGAACCGATCGGTGACAAAGAGGCCCGGATGATAATGAGCACCCCCCGAAAACGCATCGTCAGCGGCCAATTGAGTTGGTGCTTCGGATCTCGGAACGTCGAGGCCGCCCTCTCCGTTCGGGGTGGTCACCTTGCGCCGGTGACGTTCACCCTGGGTCGCCGGAAAGTAGAGCCGTTCTCGATCGCGCCATGGGCTGAGGAGCCGGCAGCGCCAGATTCCGCGCCGGTCCTGCAGGCGCTGCGCGGAGACTTTTTCTGCCTGCCTTTCGGGGCAAACGAGTTGCCACGTTCCGGCAAGCGCCATCCCCTCCATGGAGACACAGCAAATGGAGCTTGGACTTACGACGGCACCAATCAAGAAAGCGGGATCGCGTGGCGGCACTGGACGCTGGACATGACTTCATGTGCCGGAAGAGTGCGCAAGTCCATCGGGCTCCGCGAAGGCGAGACCAATCTCTACATCCGTCACCGGATCAGCGGCGTCACGGGACCGATGAGTCTCGGGCACCATGCCATGCTGAAATTCCGGGAAGGAGGGCGGCCCGGATTTATCTCGACGAGCAAGCTTTTTCTCGGACAGACGGCCCCCGCGCCCTTCGGGATTCCGGCCCAGCGCGAATACCAGGCTCTCCATCCTGGCGGAGAATTCAAGGATCTGGCGAAGGCGCGGGGCACCGACGGCACGAAGCAAGATCTCACGATCTACCCAGCCCGCCGGGGGTTTGATGATCTGGTCATGCTCATCCATGAAAGTGTTCCGGACTTCGCGTGGACCGCCGTTACGTTTCCGGATGAACGGTTCGTTTGGTTTTCGCTCAAAAATCCCCAAACGCTTCGGAGCACGATCCTTTGGTTTTCGAACGGGGGTCGGCATGCCGCGCCATGGAATGGACGCCATATCGGCGTGCTCGGAGTGGAGGACGTGACCGCCTACTTCCATTACGGGCAGGCCGAATGACAGCATTGGCCAAAAATATGGCGGTTTCACG
>CAZSMN010000057.1:0-14829 GCA_964607615.1 uncultured Chthoniobacterales bacterium
CGATTGGGACCGCCCGCGCGTGATGGAAGACCTGACGGCCTGGATGGAAAAACGGCTGCCGGCTTAACCTTCCGACCCTGTCGCCTTCACCTCGATGATGTCGTGCGGCGCAGACTCGCGTAGTCCGGCAGTTGTGATGCGCGTGAAGCGCGCATTGGCGCGGAGTGTCGGGAGATCCGGCGCACCGAGGTAACCCATGCCGCTCTGGAGTCCGCCGGCGAGCTGTGCGAGGACGAGATCGGCGGGGGCTGAAACTTCCTTCAGCGCTTCGACGCCTTCCGCGGCGGATTTCTGAGCCGCGTCGCGCGCATGGCCGTAGCGGGCCGCGCTGCCGGCCTTCATCGCCGCATGGCTGCCCATGCCGCGGTATTGTTTATAAAATTTCCCGTTGATCTCCATGATGCTCCCGGGCGCTTCCGGACATCCCGCGAGAAGACTTCCGCAGATCACCGCATGAGACAGCGTCAGGGCCTTGACGATGTCGCCGGATTTCGTGATGCCCCCGTCGGCCAGCAGCGTGACGCCGCACTCGTCAGCCGCCTTCGAGCAAACATAAAGTGCCGTGAGCTGCGGGATGCCGACGCCCGCCACAACGCGCGTCGTGCAGATCGATCCCGGACCCTGACCGACCTTTACGGTATTCGCTCCGCATTCCGCGAGAAAGGCCACGCCCGACGCGCTGGTGACGTTTCCTGCAATGATCGGAAGCTCCGGAAACGCGCCGCGGATCGTCCGCACTGCCTCGCCGACACCCGCCGTGTGGCCGTGCGCCGTCGATACCGCCACAACGTCCAGCCCGCGTTCGACGAGGGCACCAACATGGGCGAGGAGCGCCTCGCGATCGAGCTCGCCGGCCGCCGTGCGTGTGGCACCGACGGCCGCGCCGCAGAGCAGACGGAACTTCGCATCCCGCGCCGGTTTGGTTTGAAGAGAACGTTCCTGCGTGATCCGCTCGATGTCGCTGAGCGTGAAAAGCCCGCGCAGGCGGTCGGCCTTGTCCACGACGAGGAGCTTGTGAATCCCGATGTGCTCCGTGAAAAATCCGTCCGCTTTGGCAATCGGATCATCCCCGAGTTCGTCCTCGCAGATTGTCAGCACCGACGCCCGCGGAATCATCGCCTCCGGTACCGACCGCGCCGCGAAACGCTGGCGCACGCAATGCCCGGGCAGGAGCCCGATCAGCGTGTCGTCCGCATCGACGACTGGAAACGTGCTGAAGGAAAATTTCCTCTCCTCGATCAGCTTCAAAATGTCCCCGATCTTCTGGTCCGGCGACACCTTGATCGGCTCGCGGATGAGCCCGTGGACGTGGTTTTTCACGCGCGAGACCTCCGACAGCTGCTGCCGGTGGCCCATGTTGTAGTGGATCAGACCGAGACCGCCGTTCAGGGCCAGCGCGATGGCCATGCGGGACTCGGTGACCGTGTCCATGTCGGCCGAAACCACCGGGAGATGCAGTGCCAGACCGGGAGCGAGGCTTGTTTCAAAATTCGCATCCCGCGGGATGACATCCGAATACCGCGTCGCCAGCGACACGTCGTCGTAGGTGAGAGACAGTCCGGCATTCGCTGAGAAAAACTCATCCGCCGGGCGGTAGAAAAGTTTGTCCCAATCCGCGGCTGATCCGGTCTTTGATCTCGTTTCGGCGTCCATGAGCCATCATGGAAACGCCGCCTCCCCGATGCAAGGGAGAAAATGCAGCGACTTTATTGCTGCACTCTAGCCGACGGCGAGCCTCTTGAAGGGCCAACCGTTCCCGGGTATGCCGCGTTACGGTAGGTGGCCGTGAATCCCCCCGAGTGCATTCGACCATCCGGCCTTGTCGACAAGGAACTTTCCATCCAACTCATCGCCCGCGATTTGCTCCCGGAACGACCGGGCCGATCCGAACCGCGCGCCAAAAAGCGAAGACCAAAAAAATCACCAACTTCCCACCAAACCACGCTCCCAGATGGATTACTCACCTCACCGCAACCGCCCCAACCGCAAATCATCCTAATTCCTTCTAATCTCACCGCTATTGGTTGCTGAGCCCCTTTTCTATCCGCCGGCCCAGGGCGGCTTCCGGCCATTCCAATGGAGCACATTCGCATCCGGCACCGCGGCCCGAGCAATACTAAGAAAATCGCTGTTCCATAGAATCGGGTTCCGGGCGACGGATGTGTGATCCACACAGAGGTTCCATTCGTTGGTGGGGGCCACGCAGTAATCCAGGCCGCAGGATTGGATAGCCCATATCAGCGCCCCCTGATCGTGCCAGGAGATCGCGGCGCGCACGTTCAGGTCATCGATGGCCCGCTCCACGGGGAGAATGTATGCGTCGAGCGCCGCAGCATCCCTGTCCTTCCGCCACCCTGAGACTCCTGCGTTGATTGCCGGGACTTTGGGATCAAACGGGCGTTTGATTGGTAGAAGCTCGTAAAGTTCAAGTCGGTTCGGTGTCAGTTGCGGTGCCTTGTTTTCGGGGGTGAACACGGGCTGTTTCTCGATAAGCGCGAACAGCTGGGAAAGATTTCTCAGCACCACGAGATCACAGTCCATCCAAATCACATCACGAAACGGCGCGTGCCTGATGAGCAGGGGACAGATCCAAAGCGGCCACACTCTCTTGATCCGCTTAGCTAGCGCGGGGGTCAGGCTCATGGCGTCTTTGATTCGGCCAATGAGCCGATCCTCCGGAAGGGGGAGAATACGGAGATTTGGTCGCGCTGATGCTTCGGCCCGCTGCTCCGGAGTCAGTCCCACATCATAAGAGGCCACAACGCAGGGATGGCTTTCCTGCACGGACTGATGAAGCATCAGCAGCCCCTCGAAATAATTCTCGTCGCAAAGGGTGATGATTCCGTTATCCGCTTTCATGGTCAAACACTGGCAGCGGACGCTGAGCCCTGGTTGCACCGCCAATTACTAAGGACGCTGGGGAGCGTATCGTCGTGAATCAACTCCCCACTCAGCAGGCGGCTTTGTATCGCTTCGGCCGGAATCACTCGCTCCATGTAATGGGCCCGCAGTCCGCCAGACTGCCAAAGCTGATACAAGTTTCGCCACGTTGACCCGAAACCTTTTGGCAGCTCTTCGTTGCGGGCATAGGCCGCCCCACCCAGGATGATCTTGTTCTCAAACTGGCGATAGCTGCGCATCGGATAGTGGAGAATCCTCATGGGCCCCGGCTCCGCAACCAGCGGGATTCCTCCACGGCGCACGCCATGATTGCCCTGGTCCACTTCGATGTCATCCATGCCCCTGTTGCAGACTTTGGGTGTGAGCAAATTCCCGTCAGGATTGCGTGATACTCGATCGCGGAATGTCATCTGCTCGGCAAAGAACCCCGTCCCGTGCTCGTCGACCGGTGGAAAGTTGAATCGTGGCACCGTCAACGCCTGCGCTTCCGGCGCGACGGATCCGAGCGCGTCCTTGATGGTTTCCTTCCCGTTTTCAGCACCCCAAAACTCATCCGCGTCGCTGTTAACAACCCAGTCCGCGCCATAATCCGCCGCCGCCATCCGGGCCATCCTTGTCACCCAGCGAGATTGCGAATAGTCATCCCTGGGTTCGTGCAAATACAACGCCACGCCCCGTCGCACATACGATTCGATGATGTCACGGGTGCCGTCCACCGAAAGGTTGTCCGTGACGATGAAAAAATCGACCCCGCCGGCGAGGTGAAAGTCGAAATTCGCCGCGAGAATGTCCTCTTCGTCGCGGACCAAGAGCGTCATGACCACTTTCATGGAGTTGTCCGTTACTGGGGTTTTGCGGTATAGCGCCCGATCCGGGTAAGCAGAACCTCGCCAGTCATCCTGATCTGGCGCCATTCCTCCATGATTCTTGGCGTGAACAGATAGACACAGAGGAGCGTCACCGTAAGATAGGCGGCGTCGGAGAACGCCGCATCAATCGAGAGCGCCAGAGGCCCCCAAACTTTGTAACCTCCTTCATCGACAAACGGAATGTAGTCCTGCCCCTTCGACACAAACACCACCACCGGGAACACGTTCAGGACGAACTTCAAGAACTCGTAAACCACGTAGACCCCGGCCGCAATCATGACAAACGCGGTCCCGCCACACAGCGAAAGCATCGCCGCGAATGCGATGATCTCGACTGGCAGAATCACGAACACAACAAACGACACGAGCCTCTGATGCCCGATCCAATGAACCACAGTCACGAGACCCGCGCTCCGATCATGCGCCTCGCTCTGAAGTTGGTGCGAGAGGATGCCGCGCAGTCCGGTCGCCAGCGACCAAAGCGCCACGGCAAGCACGAGAGGCAACGACGGCGTTCGAAGCGACTGGTAGGAAGCGATCAGGATGGCCAGCATCGCGGGGAAGACGTGTGCCGCCAGCGCATCTGAGAATACGCCAAGCCAGCCCCTTTCCTTGGTGCGCAGCGGCGGGATGGAATAGCCAAGCGACAGCAGAAGGGCGCCGGCCGTCACGAGCGCGCCGCTGATCCCCGCCGAAACCATTGCGAGGCCGAGCGCGGCAATCGCGGACAGGACGATGATCGACCACATCCGGCGGGTGCTGATGGTTTCCGTCGCGTTGGGTCGCTTGCCAAGGCGGTCCTCATCACGATCGAACAAGTCATTGAGCGCATAGCCATGATTTGCGACGCCGCAGACGGTTCCGATCAGGCCAATCAACGGCAGAAGCGTCAGCGTGAGCGGTTTTCCATCCACGAGCAGCAGGAACATCAGGACGGACAACGGCACCTTGTTGTACCACCAGGCGCGGGGACGGACGAAGACGAGCATTTTTACGATCGGTTGGGGCGGAGCCCGAATGGACGAACGGGGTATTGGGCTCGGTGGCCGAGGGAGACAAAGTAAGATGGGAGGCCCGTCAGATTGATAATGCTTCTTGGTGGGGGCGGTGGAACAGCGTGACAGCTTTGCGGTTCATCATCAGGCAGATTCATGATGTGAAGCCGCTCACGCACCTTGGCGACGGCGTGCTGAGCCTCGGACACCCCGAGATCGAACGCCACCACCGGGTACGGACGCGATCGCTGTACTGAGTCGTACGTCGTGATGAGGCCCGCGAAATAGTTGACGTCGCAGCGTGCGACAACCCTGCGACCGTGTGGCAATATGCGTGGGCGCTGTGTGGCATCCATCATACCTGCTTCGTCACGATGTGCTTCGTTGCTATCAAGATTGTTTTCGTTTCTTTCGCGCAAGCAAGGCCTGGCGGGTGGACGGATAGGTAATCAGATCCAGTTGCTCGAAGTGGACTCCGAATAGCGAAAGGATGTGTGTCACGTGAGGCGCGATCATATCTTCGTGCCTTGAATGGTCACCCTCGAAATAAGACCACGTGATGCCGGTAACAAAAACTCTTCCCGGCCAAGGTGAGTCGGTTATCTCATAAGGAATCGAAACCCCTGATACGAGTGTAGGATCGCACAAGGGCACGAAACACACGCCATCGGGTGCTGTCCAGTCAGCTATGTTATCCACCAAACGTCCTACTTCGGCCATCGATGAGACGAGGCTGTAGGCGTACCACATGCACGACACGAGCTTCCAGCGGTCCCGCCATTCAGGCATCGGGTCAAGAAAGCTTTGTGCATAGAACCGCACACTGGGGTTTCGCGCCGTGGCCCGGTCGATCATCGCTGGGGAAACATCGAGTCCAGCCCGCTCAATCTGCGGAAAGAGGCTTAGGAAGTAGCCCGTTCCACACGCGAGATCCAACCACGGCCCTCGCCCCGCCAGGAGCTGATCCAGAGTCGCGATCTCAAATTCGGTGTCGGGCCGCGCGAGCTCCGAGTGGAGAAACTTGTCATCGTATTCCGCAGCATACTTAGCGTCATACAAGCGTCGAACTTGCTCTGGTGTCATAAGGTCTGCCTACCGGAAACTAGCCCAGCGTCAATGATGGTCAGAAAGTCGCGCCATCTGGCTTCGCTGTGATTCCCGATCCGTCGAGGTCCGTTATCGCGGCCGAAGAAAACTGGCGTAGCGGCGCAGACACGATCCCGTGGCCCCGGGCGCCGGAAGGGCGCGTGCCAGGGGTGTGGCGATGGAAGAACTCCCCGTCTACCTCAAACTGCTCCACTTCCGCGGGCGAGATGCGGAAGGCATGCAGGATGGGAGCCCCATCGGGGATCATAACGACACCTACACTCACACGCCGGGCCTTTGTCTGATTCGCTGGCGAACCGTGGACGAGCCGTCCGTCATAGACGAGCCCCTCGCCCGCCTTCATGGGCACTTCGCAAACATGACGTTCGCGGAGCTGTTCGAGGATGTCCACGAACGGATGCGCGTCGGCGTGGGCGCGCGGCGCGGTCGTGAGCCGGTGGCTACCGGGTATCACACTCAGGCAGCCGTTGTCGGATCCCACATCGATGAGAGGACACCACACGTTGAGGCTGACGAAGCGTGTCTCGTCGACGAAAGACCAGTCTTGGTGAAAGGGGACCACGCTGTCCGTCGCGCCTCCTTCCTTCACTACGAAATTCGCCACACGCAGCTTGTAGCCAGGGAGCCAACGTGCAATGGGGGCCTCCATCACCGCCGCAATGGCAGTGAAGATCGCGCGGCGGTATCTGGCATCCTGCGCGAACATGGACGCGTGAAACCCACGCGTTGTGGGGTGCGGAATCGTCTCGTAGGCAGCTGTCAGGCGCGCAACCTCACCGGAGTTGAGGAGCGGACACTTGAAATAGCCCTTCTCCACGAGTGAATGAGCAAGTGCCGGTTCTGATAATGTTGGGATCATGGCAAAACTCTGCAGGGCGAACCTGTCATTTCGCCAACGGAAGTGATGCGTTCAGACAGCACGAAATCACGCGAGCCTAGCATTTTCATAGCACAAGCACTTTTTCTCGCCGGGGGTCGATTTTTCCGGCTGAATAATTGGCGGTAGCTTAGCAAATATCCACTCTGAAATATGCATTCTCTCCTCGTCATTTCAGGAATGGCGCGATCGGGAACGACGTTCATAGATCGAGCGATTGCCTCGCTCCCTAACATCGAATCTTTAGGTGAAGCATTTCACGCAGCACCCCGCTTAAGAACCGCATGGAATCAAAGGATTCAACCTTGGACGAATGATGTAAATCCCGTTGACTGGCTCGCATCAATTCGCACGCAAGCGAGCATCTTGTCGGTCAAGATATTGGCTGGACAGCTCCCGGATCATGCGGTCCACGACATACTCTGCATGGGCCAACTATTACTTTGCCGGCGTCACCCTTTGGCCTGCATCGTCAGCGCACGCCAGGCAAAGAATTGCGGCGTGTGGAATCGCATGAATGACGGCAAAGGGATGTTCGGTGGTATCGATCCTCCGTATTCCAGCGCTCCAGTTCGACTCGAGTACGACGAAGTCGCTCCATATCTCGACTTTCACCGGCGATTTGAAGAACGCCTCGCTGCCCTACCGAATGTTCGCATCATATACTTCAACGAGATCGCGAGCGATC
This sequence comes from uncultured Chthoniobacterales bacterium, assembly GCA_964607615.1. Taxonomy (GTDB): domain Bacteria; phylum Verrucomicrobiota; class Verrucomicrobiia; order Chthoniobacterales; family Terrimicrobiaceae; genus CAZSMN01. Next base: position 7,438 of record CAZSMN010000057.1, read on the forward strand.
CTCGCGAGGTATGTCAGCGAATCGGATTGTGGCTCAACGCGGAGCCGCCGGAACCGATGACTCAGCGCATTAATCCGATGGCGATGCACTGTCGGGTGGTGAATTGGGATCAGGTTCGATCGTGGTTTCCACTGAGCGAATATCGATTCCTTGAGGAGGAAGGTTGGCTCGAAGGATGAGTTTGCTTATGAGGACGGTGAGGGTGAGTTTTATGGGGTTTCCGGCGGCAAGGAGTCGATTCTTCCGCGGGCTCAGTTGAGGCGTCAGCCAACCGTTTTCGAGGCACGGCCGGAGCTCCGGAGAAAGAGCAGGGGGATCAGGAGTGCGCACGTCACCACCAGTTGGAGAAGCGGCACCACAACAAAAAGAATACCGCTCTGCGCATCGGGGTGGGCGTAAAAGCCTTCCCAGTAAAGGTGGTTTCCCGCGGCGCTGAGAACAGCCGCTATCAGAATGAGAATATTTCCCGGCTTCGTCCTGCTACGGATCGAGGCGAAAGCCAGCAGGGCATAGGGCAGGAGAGCCCAGACCAGAAATCCCATAACACCGAGGCCGGATTGCCAGTCGGCCTGTTTGCAAAACACCGTCAGCGTGAAAAGGGCAGAAAGGCCGATCAGGATGCGGGTAACAAGTTTAAGCATGGCGCCGACGGAATCCGTGACGAGTGAGTTATCCGAAGAACTCCGCAGGGAGAAGAATTCTTTCGGCGTGCCGGCGCGTCAGCCGGCCCGCAACCCGCTAGGAACCGGCACCCTCGTCACCACGCGACCCGCCCAACGGTGTCATCGAAGCGATAATCCGCCTCAGCCGGACCTTCGGCTGCTGCGTTTCACCCAGACAAAGGAAAGCAGGGAGGCCCCGAAGAGAACGAGCACCGGGGAGGAGGGTTCGGGGACCGCCGTTGCTTCGATCTTGTAGCGATAGGGCCAGTAACCTCCGTAGGTGCCCCAGGATGATCCCTGGTTTGTTGACCATGAGTAGGTGTTGGTGAGCGGGATCGTCCATCCGCCGGATGCCGCGGTATCCTGAGTGTAGCTGACCCGGTAGTCTGCAAGGCCCGATGTGACCTTCGTGACCAGCCAGTAGCTGGTGTTCGCCTGAAGGGTGATGCCGGTGGCTGTGAAGGTGTATTGGCCAAGGGAGTCCGGGCTTGAAGCCCCGCTGAGTGCGCCCACCAGACTTCCCACGGTCGACCCCGCGCCCGTCGAGTAGATATCGACCTGAAAATTCCCACCGGCCGTAGCGGCATAGACTCCGCCGAAGAGAACCGAGTTCAACGAAAAGGACTGGGCGGACCCGTCCGTCACAAAGCGGCTCGCCACCCATTTGCTGTAGGTGACGTCGGCGTAATACTGGTGCGGTTGCGAAAGGTTATCCAGATAGGTCGTGCCCTGCGCCGTCACGAGGTGACACAGGAATGCCAAAGCCAGAAAAAGGGCGGCGCCGGTTCTTGGCCTCCACCCCCGCCCAACCTCCAGCCGGATGCTGAAAACCACCGGTGCCGCGGAGAACGGCGTGAGTGCGGATTCGGGACCAACGACACGTTCCCGAAGCGCGGAGCCTTTGGATAAGTCACTGTTCATGAGGGGACTGTGATTTTCCAATGTGGCCGACAATTCGTCAATCCCAAACAGACCCGTGACAATCAATCGTGCGGCCATCTTGGCGATCGGCCCTGAAGGGCAACAGCCTCAAGCTTTGCCTCGTGAGTGTCGCGCGGAGACCCATGGTGATCCACAAAGTGCGGGACGAGGGTCCGGATGCCATGGGATTCAGGAACATTGCCTTCAGTGAGGAGGGTGCCACGTTTGCGGCGCAGGATGAAAACGGAGTCTCCAGATCGTGGAACGCGAAAACGGGTGCGGCTATGCCGTAAATGCCAACAGACCTTGCGGATTGTTAACGGGACGCAACGCTCGATCTTGGCCGGCATGCTCCCATCACTTCCCAAGGGAAGGGGTCAGGTAGAGGAAAAAGCGAGTCGGCAACCGGCTTGGTTCGCAAGGGGAAATTTGGGTTCAGAGAAACGGATCTGTGGGATTCCGTTCCTTAGTAATTTCCCATATTCATCTCGGCATGAGTTCTCCCGCTGACGCTTTGAGGATTTTTATCGGGTGGGATTCCCGATTCCCGGAGCCTGCAGATGTGCTGAGACACAGCCTTCTCAAGCACGCGTCCATCCCGCTTGAGATCCGTTACCTCCGGCTGAGTGAATTGGATCTCGTCCGCGCCCACGATCCAAGGGCCTCGACAGAATTCACCTACTCGCGGTTCCTGGTGCCGCACCTTTGCGGATTCAAGGGAAAAGCCGTATTCATGGACAGCGACATGCTCTGCCTGGGAGACATCAAGGAACTTGATGACCTTGAAATGGAGGGCTTCGCCCTTCGCGTTGTGAAGCATGACTACCGGCCGACAAACACGGTCAAAATGTATGGGTGCGAACAGTCGATCTATCCGAGGAAAAATTGGTCGAGTCTCATGCTCATGAATTGTGAAAAGTTAACTCTCTGGAGCAAAGAGGTTGTTGAAACGCAAACCGGGGCCTACCTCCACCGCTTCCAGGATATTCCAGATGCGCAGATCGGTGAGATTCCAGACAATTGGAACACTCTGGATTGGATGGATGGCGAGACAAAGCTGATCCATTACACCAATGGCGGCCCGTGGCTTGAGGAATTCCGGAATCATCCGCACGCTGCGGTTTGGTTTCGGGCGCGAGGTGAGACGCTCGCATCCCTGCAGCGGGAAGCAGGGCGCTAACGAGTCCTCCCGCTTGAGCGCACCTGAAATGCCGGCGAATCAACAGAGCAGGGAACCGGCTGTGATGCCTCTCCTGGTCGGCGCCATCCGGTCCGGCACGACCCTTCTGAGATTGATGCTTGATGCCCACTCGCAGATCGCGATGACGCCGGAGACATCTTTCCCCGAGTCGCTTTTCCAAAAGGCTTTGGAGCTAAGTGGCGAATCGGTGGCTGGGACGGTGGTTTCGCATCCCAAGTGGTCGGACCTCGGGCTGGATCGGGAGGAATACCTTGCCCTCTGTCGCAACCGCTCGGGTTTTGAAGCCCTGCGGCTCGTGTGGGAGCTGTATGGCAAACGCCAATCCAAGTGCATCGTGGGCGATAAAAGCCCCGGCTATGTGAGGTTTCTTCCGGCGATCCACCGTGTCCTGCCGGGGGTCCGCGTGATCCACATCCTCCGCGACGGTCGTGATTGCTTTGCTTCGCAGATGCACTCCCGATTTTCTCTCTTTTCCAAAAACCTGAGATCTCCCGGGATGCAGGCTTCGGAATGGCGGGAGGCTGTGGAAGCCGGCCGGCGATCCGGACCTCTGCTCGACGCGTATCTCGAGGTTCGCTACGAAGAGTTGATCCTCGATCCTCCCCGGGTTTTGCAGGAAATCTGCTCGTTCCTGGGCGTCCCTTATGAATCGGGAATGATCAGTTACCACATGAGGGCCGAGGAGAGGTTGAAGGAACTTGGCGACCGCGTGGTGGAAGGCGGGAGGCTTCAGGACGGCAAGAGGCGGCGCGATGCATTTTCGCTGACAAAACGGCCACCCGACGAGACTCGCATTGGTCGCTGGAGGGAGACGCTTTTGCCGGAGGCGGTGCGGGAGTATGAACAAGCCGCAGGACCGCTTCTTACGGCGCTGGGATATGAGACATCCGGGCAAATGCTCTCGGTTCATGACGGGGAGCGTTCGCAGAATGCGGCCGGGGAAGCAGCAGAAGCATTATCCCTGCGTCGCTATGACGAGGCCAAGCGGCTGGCCACGCTCGCGTGGAGGGCCGACCCGGGTTCTCAATCACGTGCTGTGGGACTGCTGACGCTCGCGGAATGGACGGAGGATCTTGCTGTTCACTGGCGGATGGAAGTGGTGAGCCATCAGGGAGAACAAAAGCGCTTTGGCAGCACCCTTTCCGCCTGGAATGGCGAGCCGCTGGGTGAGGACCGCCGGCTCTTCGTCTGGAAGTGCCAGAGACATCTCGGCGCCGAAATCCGCTACGCGGCGGGGCTCTCGAATCTTGATTCCATGGCAAAGCACTGCTCGGTCGAGGTGGATCCCCGCCTTGTGCCGCTCCTTCGGCGACGTTTTCCAGAGATCGAATTCCTGCCGCGCCATGAGCAATCTCCGGGCAATAGTCTGCCGCCGGCTACGGCCTACAACGCGACGTGGGAGCGCCTGGGATACTATTTGCTGCCTTCCGCCGCGGCCATGCCAAGGGAACCATGGCTGAAGCCCGACGCGTCGCGGGTGGAGCAATTTTTCCAAAGCCGCAACCGCGGATCACCACGTCCTAGAATCGCCCTCGTGTGGCACAGCACCAATACCGACAAATCCCTGCCGCCCATCGAATCCTGGCGACAGCTTCTTTCCGTTCAGAATGTGGAATTCGTTTCAGCGCAGCACGACTCGGACCCAAGAGCGATCCGTGCTTGGGAGGGTCTGAGCCATCGGATCCGGACGGAACCGGTGGACTTGCGCGATGATCTCGACGGACTTGCCGCGCTCCTGCTCTCCTGCGATCTCCTGGTCACGATCTCAGCCACTCAGGCCCATCTCGCCGGAGCCCTCGGACTGCCTGTATGGCTCATCATCCGTGAGCAACCCCTTCTCAGCTGGCCCCTCGGGCGTCATGGGTCGGTATGGTATCCAAAGACGCGGTGCGTTTGGGTGCGTGACGAATCAGGCTGGGAGCCGACGATGAAGACGCTGGCTGACGAACTGCGGTCATGGTGATCTGAGGATCGCGTTCCGTCGGATTTTAAGAACGGTTTTCTCACTCCCGGCGAGGCTTCGAACCGCGCAAACTCATTCCCTTCGCCAAGCATCTCCTATCCCCAAGTAGCCCTTGTGAACTTAAGACAGTTGCTGTCTTCCCCAAGGTCAGGTTTTTCAGCCGATGAGTGAGTGGTAGGTCCATGTGATTTCGCCGTTGGCGATTTCCAAGGAGGCGAAGCCGGGCGGGGTGTTGGCCACGTTGCCTTTCCACCAGGCCCCCGAGATGGCACCGCCGGAAAAGACCGGGATGCCGGAGAGGGTCATGCGCTCATTGACGTGGACGTGGCCTTGGAGGATGGCGACGAGGCGGTGGGCGCGGAATTTTTCAACGAGCGTGGCGGCATTTGGCACCTGGAGCGTTGGCGGCGGCGGTTCGCCGGGTTGGGCTTTGGAAAGGGCAAGGTCGGACAGGAAGGGGACGTGCGTGCAGAGGATGACGGGTTGGTCGGCGGGGATGGCGGCGATCTCGGCATCGAGCCAGGCGAGGCTGGCGGGCGAAGGCACGGCTTCGTAAACCGGTCCCTGGGGCAGGATCCGGAGCGTATCGAAGATGACAAAACGGTAACCGGCCCGGGTGAACGCGCGGTTTGCTGATGCGCAGCCGAGTTCCTCGCGCCACAGCTGCCACGGGTCCTCGGCCGGGGGTGAGCCATCGCCGGGCCGCGCGCCGGCGAGGTCATGATTGCCGACGACGTGCTCGACGCCCGGGGGGAGGTTCTCGAGGAACGAGCGGTAAAGCGCGAACCGGGCGCGGCATTCGTCCACCCGGCTGATGTGGCCCGCATGGATCACATCGCCTCCGGCCATCACGAGGTCGTGGGGCATCCGGGAAATGCGGGCGGCCGCCCGTTCGAGAACGGCAGGGTCGCTCAAGCCGGGGCGGCAGTGGACATCGGTGTAGAAAATCACGCGTAGCGGCGGGAGATCGCCGGCGACCGCCTGGCGGATCGTGCCCGGAAGGAAGACCGCCGCCCCGGTGAAGGCGGTGCAGCGGAGGAACTCCCGACGTTTCCAGTTCATGGTCCGAACGGTTGGCTGTGCACGCCGGTGGCGCAAGTTCCCTAAAGAAAAAATCCCGTCTGTGAGGTCTTGATCCTGCAAGGAAGCGATATGGAGAACCTGGTCCTGCGAGTTTTCTTGTTGCGGGTGGGATGTTCATTGAATGCTTCAGACGCCTTTTTCCTATGACACGTTTGAACCTCCCCGCACTCACGTTCGCCACGCTGGCCGCTGCACCGCTGGTAGCTGCCCCGGTTTCCCATGCAGCCGCGATTCCCGGCCTGACCTCTCCGGATGGTCGCATCGCGGTCAGCCTGAAGGTGGAAGGTGGCCTGGCGTATGAAGTCCGGCTTGATGGCGCCCCGTTGATCGTGCCATCGCCGCTCGGGTTGGTTCTTACGGATGGAACCCGTCTCGGCCAGCGGCCTGAGGTGATCGAAGCCAGTGTGCGCGATCACGATAGAACATGGGACGACGCGTTCGGGAAGTTTTCCAAGGTGAGGGATCATTTCCGCGAACTCCGTCTGCGCCTGCGCGAGCCGCGGCCGGCGCCTGCGCCGCCGCTCGACTTTGAGGTGCTCGTCCGCGCTTACGATGACGGCGTCGCGCTGCGCTATGTTTTACCCGAGCCGGCCGAAGCGGGGAATCTTACCGTGACAGAGGATTTGACGGAGTTTCTCTTCGACGGCGATTACCGTGCATGGATCGGAAGCAAAGCCGACGCGGAGTGCTTGTATCCGGAGATCCGGCTCAGCGGAATGCCGGCTGATCGCCGGATCCTGCCGCTGGTGGTGGAGACGCCGAAGGCCGTGGTTGCGTTGGCCGAAGCCGATGCGCGTGACTGGGCGGGCTCGATGCTGGTGTCCACCGGCAGGACGGGTGCGTTCGGTGCAAGGGCTGCACTGGCATCACACGTCGAGCTGCAACCGCCCCGCGAATCTCCCTGGCATGCGATTCTGATAGCCCCCGATGCCGGAGCGCTCACGGTCTCGACGCTGCTGCGGAATCTCGCGTCGCCTTCGATGCTCACCGATACCTCCTGGATCCAACCCGGCATTTCGGCATGGGACGTCTGGTGGAGCGGGCGCAATCCCTACTGGAGCGAGCACGACGGCCTTCATGCGCGCGGCAACACGCAATCGCACAAGGATTACATCAACTTCGCCGCCGAGATGGGCTGGCCCTACATGCTGGTCGATTGGTTCTGGTATGACCAGGAGAGCAAGGATCCGGAGACCGCGATCAAGCCCCTGCCCCACATCGACATGCCCGCTCTGATGGACTATGCGAAATCCAAGGGCGTGAAATTGATCCTTTGGGTGAACTCGAAAAACGTCCCCTCGATCGGCGCGGAGAAACTTCTGGAAACGTATGCACAATGGGGCGCTTCCGGAGTGAAGATTGATTTCTTTCCGGACAACGGATCCCAGGCGACCCAGCGCTGGATGGAGAATCTCACCAGAGAGGCGGCCAAGCACCGGCTCGTGGTGGATTTTCACGGCGTCTACACGCCGACCGGCCTTTCGCGCACCTGGCCGAACCTGCTCACTCAGGAGGGCGTGCTCGGTGTCGAATACGTCAAGCTCGGCCGCGACTTCACGCCG
>CAZSMN010000058.1:0-5528 GCA_964607615.1 uncultured Chthoniobacterales bacterium
AACCCGTGACCTATCGATTACGAATCGATTGCACTACCACTGTGCTACTTCGGCGTGAAGAAGACGGGTTTTATCGCACGTTCAAACGGCGCTGCCAAATCGAATTTTCGGGAGGTGAAAAATTCCGCAGGCGCTATTCGATCGTAAGAACCTGGGAAAAGGCACCCGTGACCGTGCTGACGAGTGACAGGATCTGCAGGCCGACGCCAAGGCTGATGGCGAGATAAAGAAGTCTCGGGATCCACACACTGGCATTCTCCAGCCGGAAGAAAAATCTCTCGCTGTAAACCTCACCCCACCGCTGCATTTCGGCATCAAGGCGGCCGGAGGACTCCGCGACAAGAAACCCGCGGGCCAGCTCGTCCGGGAAGGCCTTCGTAGCGGCGAGAGACCGGGAGAATTCCTCCCCCCCTCGCACGCGCCGGTCCGTCTCCACCGCCGCCGATGCGATGCAGGCACTCCCGCTGGCACGGCCCGCACGCTTCAAGCTGGAGAGAATCCCGTCAGCTGAACGGATGCCCAGCGAAAGCACCATGCAAAACCTCGCCAATGCCGCCTCGCGGAACAGGCCGCCGATCAACGGCAGCCGCTGGATCGACCTGTCCAAAACGACACTCCCTTTCGCCGCCGCCCGGAGCGCGATTGTGATGCCGGCGCATAGCAGGATGACGACATAAACCGGCGCAAGGATCACGATCACGGAAACAACCCACGCCCAGGGACCTCCCTCCAGAATCGCACGAGGGATCGAGAGCAGAACCGCCGCCAGGTGGATGAGGAAAAGCGGATACATCGACAGCGAGATCATCTTCTTCCGCGCCGCGGCAAGGTGAGCATAGTAATCTTTCAGCCGCTGGCAGGCCTCTTCCATGCGGCCGCTCTGGCTCCCCGCAGCGAGGATTTCCACATCGATAATCCCGAGCCCGGCCTCGATTCCTGCCCGTTCAAGATCGGCCGTCCCCAGAACGCTCCGCACGCAAGCCGCCATCTCCGCCACGCGATCGCTCCCGATCGAGAGCGTCTCCAAAGCCTTCGGCAGCGGGATACCGCTCTTCAGCATCTGCGCGAGGCTGTGATAGAACTGCTCCCGTTGTGAGAAGGATGGTTGCACGCGGCGTCCGGATGTTGGATTGATGACAGGATGTCCGAACCCGCTCCGTTCCGCGAGGACGAAAAATTCATGCGCGAGGCTCTCGAAGCTGCCCGGAAAGGTCTCGGCCAGACACATCCAAACCCCGCGGTCGGCGCGGTGATTGTCTCCCGCGGCCGCGTCCTCTCCACCGGCTGGCACCGCGCCGCCGGACAACCCCATGCCGAAATTGAGGCCATCCGGGCCCTCCCATCCGCCGCCCGTGCCAAAGGCGCAACGATCTACGTCACACTCGAGCCCTGTTCCAGCCACGGCCGCACACCGCCCTGCACGCAGGCAATCCTCGAGGCCGGATTTTCCACAGTTGTCTACGGCGCACGCGATCCGGATCCACGCCACCGCGGCCGCGCCGATCGGATCCTCCGCCGCCAGGGCATCACGGTCCGCTCCGGCGTTCTCGGCGGGGAATGTGCATCGCTGAATGCGGACTGGAACAAGTGGATCGCGACCGGACTTCCTTTCGTCATCGCCAAAGCCGGCCTGAGCCTCGACGGCCGCATCGCCTCACCGCCCGGCCGGCGCTGGATCACGTCGGCGGCCGCCCGCGCCGACGCCATGGCCCTCCGTGCGTCCTGCGATGCGGTTATTGTCGGGGGCGAAACCGTTCGAACGGACAATCCCAAGCTGACCATCCGCGGCATCCGCGGAGCAAAACAGCCATGGCGCGTTGTATGGATGCGATCCGGAGACCTCCCGGCCGATTGTCACCTCCTCAGCGACAAACACCGCGACCGGACGATTGTCTATCGCGGCAAATCTGTAGCCTGGATGCTCAAGGACCTCGGCCGACGCGGTTGCAAACGCGTTCTCATCGAAGGAGGCGGATACATCCATGGAGCGGCCTTTGATGCGGGACTGGTCGACCGGATCGTCTTCTACGTCGCACCCGCTCTGATGGGTGGCCCGGTTCCAGCCATCGGCGGTCGCGGTGCCGGAGACAACGCGGAAGGCCTCCGGTTGAAAAACCCCCGCTACACGCTCATCGGCGGCGACCTCCGCATCGAAGGCGACCTCACCTCCACGGAAGCGCTGTAGTGGCGGTGTCCTCACCGAGTGCAAGCGCCAGCGTTCGTGCAGGAATGGAGGGAACCGCCCCGTCGGTTCCCTTTATCCCCCGGAGCGCTGCGGTGGGCCCGCGCCATCCCTGCGGATGGCGCCTCCCGTCAGAAAGAAGAAAAGTCGGAACCGACGGCGCGCTTCCCTCCATCGGGTTTTCGAAGGAGCGTCCACCCCTGCGGGAGGCGGACGACCCTCTGTTGTAGCGGAGATTTCCTCACGGTCGCTGCGTAACGCGATCTTGCCGATGACATGAAGAACTTTCTTTGCCCCACGGCGCCGGACAGTTGAATCTGGCGGGAATACGAAGAGGCTTTTGAAGACAAATCAACAGGTGATTTCGTGGGTGGCCGCGGCCGCTCTGGTAGGCGTCGTTGCCTATTTTTCGCTTCGCGCGTCACCCAATCTCTCGGATATCGCATGGCTTCCGAGAGGAATCACGCGGTGGCTCGATTCGCCCGCCGGATCGAACATCAGGACAGGAATCCCTTTCCTTTTCCTGGGCCTCATCTCCTTTCTCATCCGACCCGGCTCACTGCTGAGCAGAATCTTCATCCCCGTCCTCTTCCTCCTCCCTGTGGCTGTGGAACTGGCCCAATTCTTCCTCCCGCGGCGGTGCCCGGACGTGCGCGATGTTCTATGGGCCTGGGCCGGCGGATCCCTCGGAATCCTGATCGCCACAACTTTCCGACCCGCAAAACCCAAATCGGGAAGCGAGAACCAACAACTCTGAACCAAGAACCCGCAGCGGTCCCGTTCCGAATCACCCGTTTTTGCGACCTTCCACCACCTCCCCCACGACGGCGAGGACGCCGCCGCTGCATCGCATGCGAGCGACCCCTCCTATAGCGGCAGTCTCCCGACTGTCGCTCGCCTCCCGCTACCCTTCCTCCATGCCCTTCACGTCCTCCACGGTAGTAAAGCAAAAGGGCGGAGACGCCTGTGACGCTCCGCCCTTTGCTGATTTTTTAGGTTCTAGATTCCCGCTCCCGGACCCTTAGTGAGCCTTGGCCCTCGCAAACAGCGCCCTGATCCGGCGGCGTTCGCGGTAGCAGACCAGACCCAGGAAGAGGATCGCTGCGATGATCGTCGAAGGCTCAGGCACGGCAGTAATGGTGAACGTCGAGTTTCCTGAATCCCATCCGTAGGTGAATCCATTATCGAACGTGAAGAGGCTGGTAGTTTCAATGTCGGACGACAAATCCGTCTTGAACGTCAGAACATTCCCGGCGAGGAAGTTTGTCACCGCCAGCTTGTAGGTGTTCGAACCATTGGCATACGTTCCGAAGTTCAGCGTGCCGGTGCCGGTTGCACCGAAGTCGATGAACGAGTCCGCGGTGAGCGTAAGCGCACCGAAGGTCTCTGTCACCGCTGCTCCGCGGACGATGGTGCCGCCGGCGAGTCCAACCGTTGCGGCATCGCGAATCGAGTTGCTGGTAGCCACCTCAAGCGTCGCACCGTTGGAAACCGTGATTCCTGAGGTTCCACCCAAGGCATTCACCGCATTGGCCTTCAGAATTCCTGCGCTGATCGCCGTCGCACCGCTGTAGGTGTTGTTGCCAGTGAGCGTCAGGGTGCTGTTGCTACCGCTTCCAAGCGTAAAGCTTCCGGCTCCGGCGATCGCACCTGCGAAGGTCGCATTTGCGGTTTGGTTGACCGTGAAGTTGCGCGATGCACCGCCTGTATTGATCGTGGCGGTGTTCGTGCCGCCCGAGGGCGTGGCGATGGTGCCACTGAGGGATCCGGTTGTGGTATCGTTAACTGTGGAGAGGTTGAGGACCACTGCTGTGCCTGCGCCCGTGTTGGCGTTATTCACAGCCAGCGTGCCAGTCGTTGCAGCCAAGGTGCCAAGCGTTCCGACCGTGAGCGTGCCAGCATTGACCGTCGTTCCGCCGCCGTAGCTGTTGGTGCCGTTGAGTGTGAGGGTGCCGGTGCCGTTTTTCGTGATCGCCACAAGGCCCGTGGTATTCCGGATGACACCGGTGAAACTGCTAGTCGTATTATTGGCACCGACTGTGAGGACGGAGGTTGCCCCGCCAGCGTTGGCTACGTTGTCTATGATACCAGTCCCTGTGCCCGAGAAACCGTTGATCGTATCGCTGTAGCCGTTCATGTCGAACACTGCACTGTTGCCGATGTTTAGAGTCCCCTTGCCTGTGCCATCGGGGAGTTGGTTATTGGCTCCGAGCCGAAGCGTAACCACATTGACCGCAGTGCCACCACTTAGAGACGTCGTTCCGTTATAGCTATTGGTCTCAGCTGCATTGGCCATGTTGACAGTGAAAAATGTGCTTGCTGCACTCGTGTTAGCATAGCTCAAGGTGACACCGTTGCTACCATTGATCTGGCCGGTAAGATTAATCGTGCCATTTCCACCACCCTGAGTTCCCCAGTTGGTAAACCGGATATTTGCTAAATTAGCAGTAATATTTCCGGTTAAGTTGTAGGCAGTTGTACCATGTAAGCGGAAGGCCCCGGGCACCGAACCTACAGAGACCTCTGTGTTGACAATGATGTTGTTCGCAAGCGTGAGGCCACCTGCCGTGCTGTAAATCTGAGCGCCGTCTGTCGCATTAGCACCGATCGTGATTGTCCCGCGGCCGAACGGTCCGTTCGTAATAGAGTCGCCACTACCGACTGCTCCGTTGACGAAGCCGATTCGGGAGAGATTGGTGAGGAGAATACCGCCAGAGAACGTGTTGTTGACGTTACTGAGAGAGCTTTGGCTGTTACTGAGGACAAGTGCTGTTTTGGCGGTGGCTCCGTCGGTTATCAGACCGAGGTAGGTGCTGGAGAACGCCGTGGTGAGCGTAGCGGTCCCCGTGCCGGAAGCGCTGTTGGTGATGTTTGCTGTAGCAACGCCAGCGCCGGTCGAGGTGAAACTGGCGTTGAAGCCATTCAGGTCGAGGATCCCAGTGCCGGACATCGCGAGGCCTCCACCGAATGTGGTATTGCTGCCAATGGCCAAGGTGCCTGCACTGACCGTCGTCGTACCGGTGTAGGTATTGCCGCTGCCGCCCAGGACGAGGGTGCCGACACCACTCTTGGTGAGTCCACCGGTTCCGGAAATGTTATTCGAGAAGTCCGTGCCTTGCGTGATCGTGCCTGCGGGGTTGTTGATGGTAAAGGTGCCGAAATTCCGGATGTTGCCGGTCGGGGAGAGGGTGCCAGCGACAGCTCCATTGCCAAGGCTGATCCCGCCCGCGTTGATTGTGGTGAAGCCGGTGTAGGTGTGCGCTCCCATCAATGTCAATCCGCTGCTGCCTGCATAGGTGAGGTGAGAAGTGCCAGCGACAGCTCCATTGCCAAGGCTGATCCCGCC
>CAZSMN010000058.1:5538-14826 GCA_964607615.1 uncultured Chthoniobacterales bacterium
CATTCACGCCATTCACACTCGGGGCAGAAATCGTCACCCCGGCGGCACCAGCGACCACGAGTTCGTTTCCAGTGCCCGCCCTCACGTTTCCAGTGCCGCTGATCGTCAGGCTGGTATTCATATTAATAATACCCTCTGTGGTGACGGTCCAACCGCTCGTGTTGATCACGGGGGCTTTGTCGTTTACCAGAAGTCCGAAGGACGTCATGTTTGCGCCAAGCGTATAGGTTGTATTCGTAACGGCCGGAGTAATATTGTAGGCCGTAGTGGCAGAAGTCACCGTTGCCATGTTGGTAGTGGCGGTGTTGGTCGCCGCAATCACGCGGCCGCTGGCATCCACATAGGCCCAACGTGCATTTGAAGAGCCTGCATCACCAACCAGAGCCCATGAACCGATATTGGCGCTGCGGGCGTTTCCCGTTCCCACGGTAGTTATGTTACCTGTCGAAGTAGACGCCGCTGTCCCTGATGCACGAATGCTGATTACTGCTCCGACCTCGGACTGAGTGAGATTGCCAAGAGCGAGCGTGGCGTTGGCACTGGCTCCTTTGACGACGCTTGTGTATGAGTTACCGATACCGATGGATGTGCCGTTGAAAGTCTGGGTGGTCTCAGCGGTGGCGTGGCCGGCAACCGATAGAGTGGTGCCGCGCCCAAGAGTCAACGCGTTGTCGCTGTTGATGAGATTGGTCGGAGTGGCCATGTTGACAAAGCTCAGCGCGAGGGTGCCGCCCGTGAGATTGACTCCACCGGTGAATGTGTTTGCGGTGGTCCCATTGAGGGTGAGCGTTCCCGCACCCGCCTTGGTTAGCCCCGCCGAACCTGCGAGGATGGTGGCTGTGTTGTTGCCGATCGTCGTAGTTCCTGTGACCACGGTGATCGTCGGAGTCGCCCCGTTCAGCGTGATCGTGTTTGCACCCGAGAGGATGTAGCCTGTGATATTGAACCACATGTCGTTCACTGTGACAGGTGCTCCGATTGTGACCGTGCCAGCGGTTGTACCAAAGATAGCGTCGTTATCCTCGCCGGAGGTCGGCCAGGCGACGTTGACTGTTGTGCGCCAGTTATTCGGAGCCGATGTGTTCCATGTGCCGGTGCCGCCGAGCGTAGTGTTCGCCGTGCTGGTCCATGTGAAGTTGGCAGCCTGCGCAGAAACGGTTAACGCCAGCGCGAGCGAGGCGGTAGCGGTAAATCGGAAGGCCGGGAAGAGACGGTGAGGCTTCATAGGGTCAGGGGCAGTGGGACAATCTTTTTCTGGGGGCGTATCGTTAGGGTGGGGACCTACAACAATCGCGTTTTGATCTCACCTACCCAAAAGAGCAATGTCTTTTTGAATGTTACAGTAACACAACAAGTTAAACCATTGCTGTATTATCTGTAGAAACGCTGATGAAACCAGCGTTGAGGCGCTCTAGGGGCGTTGCGTAAAATATTCCAGAAGAATTCTCCCGCCGGGGCGCAGAGGCGCGGAGGAGGGCGCGCTTCGCGCGTCAGGTTTACCGTGAAGGACATGGAGGACGTGGAGGGAGAACGCATGCTACCGGCTACCACGTGAATATCTCCCCTCCCCATGACGGTGAGGACCCAGGACCGCTAAAACCCACGCTCTCCGGTTTCCGCTCTTCCTCCATGCCCTTCATGGGCTCCACGGTGGAAAGTCGCGGCCTCCCTTGCGCTCCGGCGCGGGCCCTATTTCCGAGCGATTACAAGAAGAGGGCCATGAGCCGCCGTCGTTCGCGGTAGCAGACCAAACCGAGGAAGAGGAGCCCGGCGATGATAGTTGAAGGCTCCGGCACGGCGGTGATGGTGAAGGTGCCGCCGGACCATGTGCTGCTGAAGCCATTGTCGAAGCCGAAGAGTGCGGAGTCGTTGAGATTGGTATCTTCCGGCGCGTCGATTTTCAGGACATTGCCCTCGAGAAAACTAGTGACTGAGAGCTTGAAGCCGCCGCCCGTGTAGGTGCCGAACGTGAGCATGCCGATGGTTCCGGTGCCAAAATTGATCGTCGAGGCCGCCGTGAGGGTGAGGGCTCCGAACGTTTCCGACACCCCGCTCCCCCGCTGAATCGTGCCGCCATCCAGCGTGACCGAGGCAGAGTCATTGATTGCGTTATCGACCGTCACGAGAAGCGACGCACCGGCACCGATGGATACGCTGCCCGTCGCACCAAGCGAATCGACCGCGCCCGCCGTGAGGCGTCCGCCGGAGATGCTGGTCGTGCCCGTGAAGGTGTTGTTGCCGGTTAGGGTCTGATTACCGATGCCGTTTTTGGCGAAGTTCAAAATCGAGCTCCCGTCCTTCAGCACACCATTGAACGAATAGTCAGACGTATTGTTAACCGTGAGCGTGCTGGCCGATGCTCCGTTGTTAAGAACGGACCCCTCGAGACTGTTGACTGCGGTGCGAACAAGACCGCCGACCGTTTGGTTATAGCCATTCAGATCGAAACGTCCGCCAACGGAGCCGGCGGTCGCCACGTGGAGGACCGACGTTGTGACGAGCGAGTTATTGGCTCCAATGGCCAGAACGCCGCGGGCGATTTCCGTGATGCCCTGGTAGGTATTCACTCCTTCGGCAGCGGAAAGGATGACACGGGCCGATCCGAGTGTCGCCTCAGACCCGAATTGCAAGGCGGTCCCTGAGTCTCCAGAGATCGCGCCGCTCACCGTGAGGTTTCCGGCTCCAGTGACACCGATACGTGCGAACGCTACCCCGGGCGCGCTTGTGAGAATAACGTTGCCTGCCCACGTGGCGGCCGCCCCGTTGAGGTTGAGTGCCCCCTGACCATTGCCACCGCTGTTGAGTCCACCGGAACCCGTAATGCGGATCGTTTCGCCTGCAATGTTGAGACCGTTCGACAGCCGGAGAGTGGAACTGGGACCGACGATCGTCTGGCCAGTGGTATCGCCGAGGGCCGTATTCGAAGTGAGGGTGAGGGAGGGATTACCGAGAGCGGTCGAGAGGACAACGTTTCCCGAGTAGGAGTTGTTGCCACCCAGCGTGACAAACGAGTTGCCGTTGAGCTGAAGTCCGAGAGCCCCGCCGGAATTGGTGATGTTTCCGTTGAATGTCCCACCACCTGCTCCCATGCCCAGAGTTACCGCTCCGGCTCCACTATTGGTCAGGGTCGTGGTGTTTACCGAGGATGTGAGGCTGTTGAAGTTGAAGCTCTGCCCGTTCAGATCGACAATGGCAGCGCCGGAGAGAGCGAGCGTTGCCGTCGTGGTGTTGCCGAAGGCTTGTGCCGAGCCCGCGGTGAGACGACCTCCGCTCACCGTGGTGTTGCCCGTGTAGGTATTGTTGCCCGAGAGAAGAACCGAACCGGCGTCCGCTTTGAGAAATCCGCCCGTGTAGGTGAGGTTCGATGAGATCGTGGTATTGCCGGCACCGCCGACGGTGAAGTTGCCCGTTCCGGTGACACCGTTCGTCGCAATCGTGAGTGTATCGTTGACGCTGGTGACATCGAGGCGGCCGCCGCCCGCACCGCCAAGAGTGAAGCCTCGTGTATAGGTGGCATTGAGTCCGGTGTAGGAAAGCGTGCCCTGCGAAGACGCCGAGCCGAGCGTCACGGCGCTTGCCGCGTTACCCAGGTTGCTGCTCCCGCCGCTGACAACTATGTTGCTGGCGCTCAGTGTGCCGGCGGTGATCGTCGTGGCGCCAGTGTAAGTATTCAACCCGGTGAGCGTGAGGGTGCCCGCGCCGTTTTTTGTCAGGCCGCCACTGGTATTGGCAGCCGTCGTGATGGTGCCGAAGGTCGCTCCGCTGCCTCCCCCACCCGTCAGCGTGATCGTCGGGGCCGAGGTATAGTTGGTGCCGGGGTTGGTAATCGTGATACTCGTGATCTGCCCACTGCTGTTGATGTTTGCGACCGCCGTGGCGCCACTGCCGCCTCCGCCGGAGATCGTCACCAGAGGCGTCGCCACATATCCGCTGCCGCCGCCGGTGACAGGGATGCTGGAAACGCCACTGCCGGCAGGAGCAACGAGCGCCTGACCGACCGTAATGTTGCGGTTGTTCGTATCGATCACGGCCCCGCCGGAGTAGACGTTCGCAGCCGTAAGACCAGTCAGGAAAGACGTATTGTCCGCGCTCGCGCGGAGCGTGCCGCCGTGGAAGTTCAGCGTCGCGGTGGCCGCTGCGCCCGCTTTCCATACGCGCGTCGTAGTGATCATCCCACCTCCGCTGCCAACCGCTCCGAGGTTTACAGTTCCAACCGCGCTGGCGGCATTCGTGCGGCCGATATTAAGGCCTTGCGAGGAGGTCGTTGCACCGAGCGTCATGTTGCCTGTGCCGGAAACGTTTACGACTCCCGTCCCGCTCTCTCCGACATAAATGCCGGAGCGGTTGTTACCCAAGTTCGCTCCCGTGGATGAATAACTTCCACCAGTGACGTTCAAAACGCCAAAGGCGCCTGCATTCGCACCGATCGTACTCCCCATGTCCCCGGTTACGGTTACGTTGCCTCCGGAGATGTTCCAGATACCTATGGCGCCCGAGCCGCCAATCCCAGCTCCAACAAATCCCTGACTGACGACGTTTCCGGATATCACGTTGATCACGCCGAAGCTGTTGGCGCTCAATCCTGCCGTAATGCCTGCGCTGGTGTTCCCGTTACCAAGGGTGGGTGCCGTGCGGATGGCTCCCGTGGTATCGATCGTAAGAACTCCAACGCCGCTTGCAACGGAACCAACCACGATCGCCGAGTTGTTGGTGGGGTTTGAAGCGAGATCGGAAGCGACCAAGCCTCCGGAACCCGTGATGCTAGCGACGGCCGAAATGGAAGCAGCCGGGCTAATGAGCAGACGTCCGGCACCGAGATTCGTAGACCCCGTGATACCTAGTCGCCCCTCGGTTTGCGTGAGGGTTCCGGTGAACGTGTTATTCCCGGACAAGCTGAGAGTTCCGGCACCCGTCTTGGTGATGGAAAGCTTCCCGACAGTCCCGCCGTCGCCAATCACCCCGCCGAGTGTTGTGTTACCGGAGCCGGCGATGGTGAGTGTATAGGCCGTTGCGTTGCCACTGTTCGTAATGTTTCCGCCGACCGTAAGAAGGCTGCCGGAATTGTTGGTCCAGGCCTGACTGGCCGCGATGGCGAATCGTGCTCCGCCGGTATTCACCGCGCCGGAACCGCTGCTCATCAGAATGCCGTTCCCAGAGACGCCGCTGAGAGTCAGAAGACCGGTTCCAGCCCCGAAGGTCACGCCATTGGTATTGCCTGCATCAAAAAGCATCCGGCCGATCACGAAGTCCGCATTGGCCGTAGGGGCATTGGTATAGGTCGCGAGGTTCCATTGAAGGGTGTCTGTCGATAGAAAAGCTCCGCCCGGCGCCGGCGTCCAGTTGTCCGCCGTTCCGGTCAGGTTTCCATCCACCGTGCCGTTCCAACTGTAGGTCGTCTGCCCCAGTGAGATTGCGGCGGTAGTGAGCAAAAAGAGAGCAGCGGCGGGGAGCGCGCTCCAAGAAAAAGGGGTAAATCGCTTCATGGGGATAGGAGGAAACCTGAGGGTGTGTTACTGAAACATGCGCAGTTTTCCACACACGCCCGCCAAAGATTTACACAACACGCGTAGGTGACCTCTTTATGGTGCGAGGCACCGGGAGGAGGGCGCGCTTCGCGCGTCAGGTCTTACCGTGGAGGACATGGAGGACGTGGAGGGATCGGACAGAATTTACGGAATTACTGGAATTGGCGCAGGAGCCGAAGCCGGGGAGCGGCCACAGGAGGACACAAGCCGAAGAATTGTCCCGCTGAGGGGATGAGGACGGCGAAGTTGTCATTCGGAATGGAACAGAACACAGAGATCTTGCCGTGGAGGAGGGCTCGCTTTGCGCGAGTCACAAGTTATCAGTCACAAGTTGGCAGCCGCGCGATGCACGGGGTTCTTGGTTGGGAACCGCTTGGCGCGATGGCGTTTCGGAAAAAGCCGGCAGGGATGCCTTGCCGAAGCGCACCACCCGCTTCTGGAACGCGGGAACGTAGATTTGATGCCTCCCGCGACTGCGCGGCTATCGCAATTTAAAATCCAGCATTCAGAATTGAACATTGGCCGCTCACTGCGGTCCGCCCCCTCTCCTCCCCATGAGGGTGAGAACACCGACACTGGCTACAATCGCGCAAACAGCCGCCCCTCCTATCGCGGCAGTCTCCCGACCGTCGCTCGCCGCCCGCCATCACGAATCCCAGCACCACTAACTTCTGCTGATCTTTCGTGCTGAAGGTTTTGGGGCGGCGTTTTTCTCTTGATCAGGGCAGGCTGGCACCGGACATTGCGGAGCGTGGAACTTGAGCCTCTGCACCCTCTCCAAGCCGAACGTTTCCGGCGGATGAGCTTCGAGGAGAAAATGGCTGTCTGGCGGGGATTGTTCCGGATGGCGCAGCGGGCGAGGCGGGAGGCAGTAAGAAGGGACCGTCCGGATCTCGACGACGAGGCCTGCGACCGGCTGGTGGCCAAAGAGTTCGCGGCCGGCAGAACATAGGCCATCCCATGGCATCCTCGCCCCCGGAAGCCGATTTGCTCGACCTCTTCGTACGACCCCTGCACGAGGCCGGGCTGCACTATGTGGTGGCAGGTTCGGTAGCGGCGATGTATTTTGGCGAACCTCGGCTGACGATCGATGTGGACATCCCGATCTTTCTCGGCCAGAGAGACGTGGCGGTGATTGAGACACTCTTCAAGGCGCCGGATTACTACTGTCCCCCAAACGAGATGCTGAGGGCGGAATCGGAGCGCGAATGCCGCGGACATTTCAACGTCATCCATGTCCCCACCGGACTGAAGGCCGATTTTTACCCGGCCAATCGCGACGAGACGTTCGCATGGGCTTGCCAGCACAAGATCGCCGTCGAGTCGGGCTCCGGAACCATCTGGCTGGCACCACCGGAATACGTGATCCTCTGGAAGCTGATTTTTTTCCAAGAGGGAAAAAGCACGAAGCACCTCCGCGATATCTCGCGAATCCTGTCACTCCGATCCGACCTGGCACACCGGGATTACCTGCTGGGAGAAATCGGCAAACGCCGGCTGGAGTCTGCGTGGGAGGAATCCCAGCCATCCTGAGTTGCAGGGGGCACAAGGGGGAGGGCGCGCTTCGCGCGGATTGCGAGTTATCGGTTAGGAGTTGGCGTCCGCGCGATGCGCGAGGTTCTTGGTTCCGGGTTCGTCGTTCCTGGTTGGGAACCGCTCGGCGCGATGGCGTTTCGGAAAAAGCCGGCGGTTTCGATGAAAGGCGCCTTGCCCGCTTTCCGCCCTCTGCACAATCAATCCCCCCACGACGGTGAGGACGACGACGCTACAACGCCCGCTCTCCGGCTTCCTCTCCTCCTACACGACCTTCATGGGCTCCACGGTGAACTCCCCCTGTTGTGGCCAAAAAATCTACCGGCGGCGGGACTCGAACCCGCACACTCCTTTCGGAATAACGGATTTTAAGTCCGTTGCGTCTGCCATTTCGCCACGCCGGCATGGGCGAAAAGGAACGCCATCCGATCCGTCCCCCGTTGTCACCCCAAATCTTTCGGTCCGTTGGGCGAAAAAACCGTTGCCGGATCCGGCATGGGGATGCTTTTCTGCCGCGGCTCTTTTTCCCCCATGAAATCCTCCGCACCCGTCATTCCGCGCAACTACCTTTTCGCCTTTATTCTGGTGACGTCGCTTTTCGCCCTGTGGGGTTTTGCGAACGACATCACGAACCCGATGGTGGCGGCGTTCAAAAACATTCTGCTCATCTCGAACTTCGAGAGCTCGCTGGTGCAGTTTGCCTTTTACGGCGGCTACTGCTTCATGGCCATCCCGGCGGCGCTCTTCATCAAGCGCTTCAGCTACAAGGCGGGCATCCTGACAGGTTTGGCGCTCTATGCTGCGGGATGCCTTCTGTTTGTTCCTTCAGGAAATCTCACCGCCTTCTGGGCCTTTCTGCTGTCGTATTTCATCATGACGTGCGGCCTCTCGTTTCTGGAAACGAGCGCGAATCCCTACATCCTTTCGATGGGCGACGAGTCGACGTCCACGCGCCGGCTCAACTTTGCCCAGGCGTTCAACCCGATGGGATCGATCACCGGCATGTTTGTGGCGAAGGAATTCATTCTGGCGAAATTGAATCCGGCCACGGAAGCAGAACGCGCAGCTCTGAAGGTGTCGGATCCCGCCGCGTTTGAGGCGATCCAAAAAAACGATCTCGGGGTCATCATCGGGCCGTATCTCATCCTCGGCTTCGTAGTCATCGCGTTTCTGATCGCTTTTGCGATTGTCCGGCTGCCGAAGGGCGCGGGGGACGACAACAAGACGTTGAATGTCGGGCCGACGCTGAAGCGACTGCTCGCCAACAAGCGCTACGTTGAAGGCGTCATTGCTCAGGCGTTCTACGTCGGTGCGCAGATCATGGTCTGGACGTTCATCATTCAGTATGCGGTGAACGAACTCGGCCTCTCGAAGGCAGTGGCTCAGGGCTACAACATCGTGGCGATGATCATATTCGTCTCGAGCCGGTTCGTCTGCACGTTCCTGCTCAAATACGTAAGCCCCGGCGGGCTCCTTCTCGGTCTCTCGATCGGCGGCGCCCTCCTCACGCTTGGTACAATCTTTATTCACGGAATGGTCGGCCTCTACTGCCTCGTCGGCATCTCGGCGTGCATGTCCCTGATGTTCCCGACGATCTACGGCATCGCCCTTCGCGGTCTCGGGGACGACGCGAAGCTCGGCTCGGCCGGGTTGATCATGGCGATCGGCGGCGGATGCCTGATGCCGCCTCTTCAGGGTGCCATCATGGATATGAAGGCGTTCGAGCTCGGAGCGCTGGCGCTGTCGAGCACCCGGCTCTCGTTCATCCTGCCGCTCATCTGTTTCTTCGTGGTTGCCCACTACGGCTGGCGGACTTCCGCGATCCACGACCGGATGGCCCATCACTGAGCACCGGCGGTTTGACGCCCTCGGGAGAGCCCGTATAGTGCGCGCGATGAACGGAAATGGCAGACGCGTGCTGGTCGGAATGAGCGGTGGAGTGGACTCCAGCGTGACCGCATGGATTTTGAAGCGCGACGGCTGGGACGTCATCGGCGTGACGATGAAGGTCTGGCCGCAGGACTGCATCTCGCGCGCGGAGGACAAATGCTGCGGACCGTCGGCCATCGCGGATGCGCGCGGCGTCGCGCACAAGTTGGGCATCCCCCACTACGTGGTCGACGAGGCCAACGAGTTCGAACGCATCGTGATCGATTACTTTGCCAGCGAATACCGCGCGGGCCGCACGCCGAACCCGTGCGTGATGTGCAACGAGAAGGTGAAATTTGGC
>CAZSMN010000059.1:0-1907 GCA_964607615.1 uncultured Chthoniobacterales bacterium
TGCGCAGACTGACAACCGGATCGCCCAGCCACCCCGACTGGATGAGCGGAAACACCCACGCCCCGGCGAATCCGGTCAGCGTGCTAAACATCCTCCTCGCGGCGCACAGAGAGGTTTTCTGGTTGTAGCCGGGCGCGAGTTCGTATCCAAGTGCATGATACGGCACAGAAAAGAGCGTGAAAGCGGTGTAAAAAAGCATCGACGCCAGCGTAAGCCAGAGCCCCGAGCCAAGCAGGCCGAGCAGGCCTCCCGAGGGGATCCACCACATGAGTGGGAACGTGAGTGCGCAGAGGATCGACCCGCCAATCATAAAGGGCCGGCGCCGGCCGAATCGAGATCGCGAGTTGTCACTCATCGCTCCCACAACCGGATCGGTCACGGCGTCCCAGATCCTCGAGAACGCCACCACTCCGCCAACCACCACGGGATTGATGCCCATGACAAGGTTGAGGATTTGATTGCTGTTATTTTTCACCCCATGAAGCCCCCACTGATCGAGGAACCCGCCGGCCCCATATGCCAGCAGGACCTTGATCGGAACTTTGGCTTCGGCAGGACGGGTCATGTCAGCTGTAGACCTTGGTGTTTTTTGAAACGACGACATAGGAGTGCGTTGCTAATTCCCATCGGGCGCGCCAGCCGTTTGGAGGAAGTTGCCTGCCCAGCTGAGTTGGGCGGCGGGCGTGCTGGACAGAAGACAATCCAGAGTGTCGCGCAGGCGTGCGGCAATTGTGCGGTGAGCGGGATCCTCCACAAGATTGCGCTGCTCGCCGGGGTCTCTGGCTAGGTCAAAAAGGGAGTGGCTGATTTGGCCCTCGTTGAGCCAGCGTACAAATTTGTAACGGACGTCCTGAACGCACCACCACTTCCCATTGTGCTCGGAGAATGAAACATCACGAATCGACCGGGCCCAACCGGCAACCAGCGGCATCAGAGAACGGCACGGCACACGGTCTTGAAATGCCGGCCACGCGATGCCGAGCGCCTCTTCTGTATCGATTCCCGCGACGTCCAAAATGGTGGCAGTGAAATCAGTAAGCTCGACCGGAGTCGTGATCACGCGGGCAGAACGGTGGTCGGGGTGAAGCACGGCAGCGGGCACTGTGAGCGATTCCCGCCACGGCAGTTGCTTTTGCACGCGGAAATGATCTCCCATCATCTCCCCGTGGTCGGAAGCCAGAAGCACAACGGTGTTGTCGATCAAACCTTCTTCTTCCATCACCTGCCAGACACGTCCAAGTTGCTCGTCGAGCAGAAGAAGCGTCGCCCGGTAGGCCCGGCGGAGCCGCCAGAGGATGCGCTTGAGTTCCGGCGTCAGCTCGCCATCCTCTCCGGGCAGGAAGTCGTCCACTTCTTCGTAAGGAACCAAATCGAGAAACCGCCGGGGAGGGTCAAAAGGTTTGTGCGGGCTACAAAACGAACCCCACAGGAAAAACGGCCGGTCACGGGGCCGGTTCCGGATATGTGCGATGATACGGTCAGTAATGACAACGTCGATGTGATCGGCCTCGTCGAAAGGCCAGGGCTGACCGTCGGCATCAAGCACGGCAGCGATCGGAAGCTCGTCGTTCGGACCCGCCGCTTCGACGTAGGAGCGGAAGGCAGAGAGGAGGCCTTTAGTTTCAAGATGTCGGCAATAGTCACACGTGTTGCGCAAAGCGAGTTGCTTGCCGGCTGCCTCCCAGACATGGTTGAAGCCAAGCTCACGTGTGCGGGCATTGAGGGCGCTGAGATCGAGGCCCTGACCGACCGATGTATCCCACGGCCACGTTTGCAGAAAATGCAGTTTGCCGACCGCTGCGGTATGATAGCCGGCCCTCTGAAGCGCGCGCGGGAAGGTCGGATGCCGCCAGTCGAAGTCTCCCGACATCGCCACCGTGCCGATCTGGCGAGTGTATTTTCCTGTG
>CAZSMN010000059.1:1917-14686 GCA_964607615.1 uncultured Chthoniobacterales bacterium
GGCCGGCATGCAGACCGGATTCACGCTCTGGCAGTTGGTAAAAGTCGTGCCGGCTGCAAAGCGCGCAAAATTGGGCAGCGCGATTTGGCTATCGGCAAGAAATCCAGAATGATCGGCCCGTTGCTGGTCGGTCGTGAGGAGAAGAATGTTCCGGGAATGAGTGCTCATGGTCTATTTTGCTGAGCTTGGCGACAGTTCAAAGGTTGCGGAATAGCTGCGTCCCGCTTCCACATGAAACGCCACCTCTGTCCTTTCGTCTGATGTGGTAATGGTGGCATCGGGTGGCAAGGAGACCGGCAAAAGCCGTGCGGCATAGGTCATCCGGATCGTCTGCGCCGCGTGCGTCGGTTCGGCAATCGAGACCTGCAGTGTTGATTCGTTCTGTCGCAAAAAAACCACGCAAGGCGTATCCACGGTTAACTTCTCAATCGTTCCCGGCTCCCAGAAAACGGCCCCGAGCGCGTTTCGTGTGCTGTGTTTCACGGCATGCAGGGCATCGGTCTGCGCGAGGATTTGAAAGGGAGCGGCCGCGGCAATCTCCCGCGTCTGTGCAGCAGTTTTTCCCGGCAGAACGGCATACGCATAGCCTGCTCTAACGGGCATCTCGCCGTGATCAAACCAGAGGGTGAACATTGGCGTGATGTGCGTGGTGGTGCTATCACCTGCTCCAATGTCGGACCACTTGCCGGTGTGGTTTTGCCTCTTGATTTTGACGGTGGCCGGACCGGGGAAAACATAGCCTATGTCGGCAGCATGCACCCAGCAGGCGTCCGTTAAGGTGGTCGAATCGGTCGCCGCTGCCGGGAGGAGAGAACCATTAAACGTTATGTCTGCAGCCAGCGTCGGAAGCGGACGCTGGTTTACGATGGTCTCGACGGTGCGGGCTAAGGTGGAGCTGATGCCACTGCCGATGGCAACAAAACTGTCGTTAAGGAAAAACCAGGACTTTTTGGCGGTTAGATGGGAGTCCCCTTTGCTGGCGCGGGATTGGAAGTCCATGGCTACCACTCCTTCGTTACCGCTTGTCACACCGCCAACAAAGGATCTCAGACCGGGCTGGTAGTGCCAGGTTTCGGACGCGGTGAGGCGGACTCCCTTTTCGACCGTGGTGCCGGGAATACGGGAATGGTCGAGCGTGGGGATGACCGGCGTGGCGCGATATTCGTCACCGGTCATGATCCAAGTGGCACCCGAGGCAAGATGGCGGCCGCGTTTGTTCTCATTGTTCACCAGTTCGCCGATGAGGGATCGGGTGGAGGCGTTTTTAACTGAAACCATGAAGCCGGCAGCGCGATACACGGCGTAGTCAGAGTTCGGATACAAAGCCAGGCCGGCCGGCAGCGCCGGAGTGATGGGCGAGGCTTCGATGCGAGCTGCAAAACCGGCGTCCTCGGGCAGCATCGGGCGGGTCCAACTCTGCAGGAGTGCCTTGGTGGTGGCGGCTGCAGCAGGCTGCGCGGGAGAACCGGGGCTGTTGGCCAGCGCGAGGAGACCAGACAGGATCTCAACGGAGTTGGCCCCAGCGCGTGTGTAGGAGCGACCCTCGGAAGAAATGTCCCTGAACTGATTCCAGACGACCCACCGGGCACCTTTGAGCGCAAAGTCGGCGAGCAGGCGCTGTTTGTCGCCGTTCAGTTGGAACGAAGTGCCCTCGGCGAAGAAGCTGAACCGTGGAAGATAGGCCATGTAGGCCGCGCCGTAGTGGCCCGTGGCAAGTTGGGAAAGCCAATGGCCGGAAATGGACTTTCCGTGCGCCTGAAAGCTAAAGTCCGGCATGATGCCTTCGCCTCCCGTCCGGGCAAAGGCGACCTGGTTGGCTAGGCGGGTTGCTCCGTCGAGAATGCTGGCGGCATTGTTCGTGAGCATGCCGTGGTAGAGTCGGTTGGTGCCGACCCAGACGTGGTTCTGAATGCCATCCGCTCCATGGCGGGGTTCGGTGCCGATGAGGTAATCCAGCGTCTTGGCGGCAGCGGACAGGCGGGTTATCCCGAGTTGGTCGCGCATGAGCACGAGTGCCGGACCATAGCGCTCAGGGGCGCCGATCTGCCACCACCACCAGTTGCCTCCAGCGAGGCTGGTAGCGGAGTTGATGTGGGTTTCTATGAAATCAACGCCTCGGAGGAAAGCGTCAAGAAGTGCCGGATTTCGATAGAGCGCCGTTCCGGGCGTGGCCCAACCCCGAGCCATCTGCTGCAGGCGTTCGTAATGATGACGGGGGGTCCAATTGGAACCGGGCTCGAAGTCGTCGTAATTGATATCCGGCCAGGAGCCGTTTTCCTGCTGCGTGGTGAGCGCGGACCTGGCCGTGGCGGTAAGCGTGACGAGCGCCGTGATCATACGCGGGGACTTGCGGCTCGCGCCCACCGCGCGCCAGTAGTTCAGTGCGTTTTGCCTCATACGGGCTGTTGAGTCGCCCGTGGGCAGTGTGGTTGCGGTCGCCACGCCAAGCATCACATTCGAACCGTCAGGCGAAACGGGAACGACGCGGTAGTGATAGGTCGTGTCGGCGAGCAGTCCGGTGTCGGTCCAGACATCGGAGTCGGCAGGCGCATGATCCACCAGCGTGAACGGACCACCGGATTTCAGAGCGCGTTCGATGCGATAGCCGGTTTCGTCAGAGTGGGCGTCGCTCCACATGACGACGATCGCTTGTGAATCCAGCGCATCGGCGGAAACGAAGGCGAAGGTCCGTGATGCAAGTCCTGAAATCAAAAAGCCACCGAAGCAGAGGAGGCATCTTGTCCGAAAGGGGAGGTGCCTCATGGGTTGAGGGTCGCACGGAGACGGAGAAAACGCTGCGGGGTTTCGGATATTGGCAGCGTGTCGGTGACGGTTACTGCTTGTCCCACGGTTCCGGGGTTGGTGGCGATGATTGCCCACGTGGCGGGGGCAAGGGTGCTGCTGGCGAGGACCTCATAGGTGATGTCGGTGCGCGCACGGAGGAAAGTGAGGCGGAGTCGGTCGGCATCGATGGTTAGTAGGGGCGCTTGTGTGGGGTCGCTGCTGGTTGGGGATGAGCCGATTGCGTATTCAAGGAGATTGGTTAGACCGTCGCCGTCGGGATCATCGCCAGGTGCGCTTTGTCCGCCCACCCCGGGATACCCGGATAGCCACGAAGAGAAGTTTGGCGCCACCGTGACGGAAAAACTCGTTTGTGCGGTGAGGGTGCCGTCGCTCACGGTGACGGTGATCGTTGCGGTGCCGGTTTGATTGGAGGTGGGAGTGACTGTAACCGTGCGGTTGGCTCCGCTGCCGCCGAAGACGATGTTGCCTGCGGGTATGAGCGTGGAATTCGAACTTGTGGCCGAGAGCGTGAGTTCGGTGGGGGAGGTCTCGGCATCACCGATGGTGAAGGCGAGCGCGGTGGATGTGGAATTTGCCGGAATCGTCGGACTGCTCACCTCGCCGATCGTTGGTCCGGTGTTTGCCGGGAATGTGCTACCAATGAGATCGACGTAAAAAAGGCCGCGTCCCCCGCTGGCGATGTAGATGCGGCCCGGGCGGGCGAAGTCACCGGAGATGCTGGCCGTGATGTTGAGCGGGATCGGGCCGAGCCCGGCGGGGCGCTGCCAGGTGGCACCGTCATTCACCGAATAATAGACGGCGAAGATTCCGCCGCGTGTGCCGACCGCATAGATCGTGTTTTTGGTTTCACCGGGCAGCGGCGCGCCGAAGCCGAAGGCTTGGATGGTCGTCCAGCCGGGATTGGAGACAAACGTGGCACCTCCATCGGTGCTGCGCAGGAGGATGCTGGTTGTGGTGGAATACCACAACTCGCCCTCGGTGCCGGGCCGGGCCTGGAGGATGCTACGCCAGTAACCGGGGAGGTTGTTGGCGCGGGCACTCCAGTTGGCGCCCCCATTGGTGCTGCGGTAGAGCGTGCCGATGCCGGTGGAAGTGTTCTCGTGATAGGCATAAAAGACGGAGCCGTTGACGGTGTCGGCGACAAGGATGTTCGTGGCACCGAAGTAGGGATTGCTGACACCGTTGAAACCTGTGGGCAAGCCGGTGGCGGGAGTCCAGCTGGCGCCGCCGTTGGTTGAGTAGATCGGCGGATGATCGTTGGGATACCAACTCGTATCGAGGGGGATCCAGACGAAGTTGTTTTTGTCGGTGGCGGAGACGGCGATATCACCGCCGAGGGTCATGCCAGAGCCGGAGGATGGGTTGGCGGCGAAAGGCTTGGCGAGGGTGCGCCACGTCTGCCCGCCGTCGTCGGAGGCAAGAGCCTCGCCCTCCGAATACCCGCCAGAGGCGAGAGAAACGGCGATCGTGTTAGTCTGCGCGCTGATGCCGAGGCCGGTGGAGTTGGCGATGGCGGCGGTGCCGAGGTGGGCGGCGGGTGTGATCGCAGGGTCGCGGATGACGAAGCCTCCCTGATCCATCACGCCGGCGAGGACTCCGCCCGAGGGCAGTGGAAGCACTCGGGTGCCGACAAGTTCCTCGAGGCCGGCCATGTGGTTATACGTGTCGGCCACGACGGGATTGGCAGTGAGGTTTTTGTAGACGTAAACGCCGAAGCCGGTGGTGAGCCAGATCTGGTTCGAGTCGCCAGGGGCGAAGGTGATGGCACCCGACCAGCTGAAGCGCTGGTTGGCCTCGGCGATCCAGGGTTGGAGGGTGAAGGTGACGGCCTTGTGGCGGCCGACGGGGAAGGCGCTGGCCGGGTCGGTGGTGTGGATGATCCAGGTGGCGCCGCCGTCGGTGGAAACGAACAAATCGCGCGGGCTGGTGCCGGTGGCGTTGATGGCGAGGCGGTTGGGGTCGGCGGGATCGACGGCAAGGCCGGCCCATGGCCGGACGCTGTAGGTAAAGCCGGATACCGGAGGTGTGATGCTGGTCCAGGCATTGGCGCGCCAGCGCCAGACGCCCTCGTCGAGGGTGACGTAGAGGGTGCGGTCGGAGGCGAGGCGGCCCTGGATGGGACTGGCGTCGGCTGCGGGCGGGGTGCCGAGGAGGGCGAAGGTGTTGCCGCCGTCGGTGCTTCGGTAAACGCCGGCGCCCATGATACCGAGATAGACGGTGGCGGAGCGGAGGGGGCTGGTGGTGGTGGCGGCGGGGTCAATCACGACGAAGGTGATGCCGCCGTTGACGGGAAGGTTGTTGCGGGTGGCACCGTTGTTGCCGCCCACGGGCACGCCGGCGATCTGGGTCCAGTTGAGGCCGCCATCCGTGCTGCGCCAGAGTCCGTCCTGCCGGGATCCGAAATAGACGATGTCGCTGTTGGCGGGATCGACGGCGAGGCGTTCGCCGCAGTGGCGCCATTCGCTGTTGCCGCCCATCTCGACGGAGGAGGGGAGGTTCATGCGCGTCCAAGTGAGGCCCTTGTTGTCGGAGCGCAGGATTCCATCTTCCAGGCTGATGCTGGCGCCGTCCTCGACGTAGGGCCCGTAGGCGGCGAAGAGGCGGTTAGGGTTGCCGGGATCGAGGGCGAAACTCTCAACATTGCGCGTCTCCGGGATCTGATTGCCAAAATCGTCGAGCAGGGCGACCCATCGCGAGGCGGGGGCATCCCAACGGAAGATGCCGGCGACGTCGGTGCGGGTGTAGATCTCGCCGGTGGTCGGGTGGGCGAGGATGCCGGTGACGAAACCCATGCCGCGCAGATCGATATTTTTCCATTGGGTGCTGCCGTCGGGAGCAGGCGGTGCCGGGTTGACGGTCAGGGAGGCAATGGCAGAGAGCACGGAGCCGGCGGAGTTGGAAACAAGGCACGCGTAGCCGTTGGCGTCGTTGGCTGTGGTGCGGGGGATCGTATAGGTTGGGCCGGTGGCGAGCGGGATGTCGTCGTTTCCTTTTCTCCACTGGTAAGAAAGGTTGGTGCCGGTAGCTGTAACGGCAAAGCTGGCGGAGCTGCCTGCGGTGACGGCGAGGCTGGACGGCTGGCCGGTGATTGCCGGTGCCGTGACGGCCGGCGGACCGCCGTCGATCATGAAGGCGTTGACCATGAGCGCATCGGTGTGGCTGGTCCGGCCGCCCAGTTCGAAGACATCCCCCGCTTGCGCGGAGGTGATCTTGAAGGTGGTGAATACCGCGCCGGTGCTGCCACTTGCAGGCAGGCTGGAGACCAACACGCTGTCCGAGCCCGTGCCGGCGACTTGCGCAAGTTGCAGCGCGGAGGGCGCTGTAAATTCACTGTGCGTGGCCACGGTGATGCGAAACTCGGACGGTGCGCCGCTCCCGACGGTGAAGCGGTAGAGGCTGTATGTTGTCCCCGCCGCGAGTGTGCCGCTGTAGTGGCGCCCCATATAGCCGACGGTAATTTTGCCGGCGGGCGCGGTGGGGTTTTGAAAACCGCGGTAGCCGTAATTGATCGACGTGCCGACGGCGGCGATGGCGGGTGCCACGCCCAGCCAGGACGGCGCGGAGAATGTCATCTGCGCGGTGTTGAAGCCTCCGCTGCTTTGGTTTGGCGATGTGTTGGTTTTAGCCAGCCAGTATCCAAGGCTCCCGAGGATGTTATCGCCGTCGGCGTCGTTGTTCTTGGTGACGGCGGCCGAGCGCCATGCGATGCCGATCGCGTCGGTGGACGTGCCGATGACCTGCGGCGAGCCAACCACGGAGAGGGATGCACCGTGCGCCGGTGCGCTCGCAAGGAGCGAGAGGAGCGTGAAAACCGCGAAGCAAACCGTGGCGTGCCGAGCGGTGGTCCGGAGGAGCTTTGGGGGCGTCATTAAGATGCTTCGGTGGGAGGAGAAGGACGGCACCGCAGACACTTCACGAATCTACCGTCCCCATCGGTTTTCGCGACCCGTGCAAGCGAATGAAGATTCACCGGATATGCGGTCGGAGGGCGGGCGGTGGATCGTCCCCCCCCCCGGCCCTGAGGAGCAAGGGCATGCCCTTGACGTTGCGTTGCGTCGGAGCCGCCACACTTGCGAAGAGAGGCGGCTACGCCGCGGGTTAGGTCGGCCAAGGGCAGGCAATGCCCCTGCTACTTAAGGAGGAAATCCGAACGGGAGCGCCTGCTTTTTGGTTGGCGTAAAATATAAAAAATAGTGCGCAGTGACGTGTAGATCGGTTTTTCGCCCGAGGCTAACCTGCCACGGGTGCATGCCAGATACCGGCGGCGTGCCCTCCCCTCAATATCGCTATGAACTTCTCCCGTGCCCTGTTGCTTCTGGTTGTTGTCTTTGCTACTGCCGCCCAGGCACAGACCCACCCGCGGCTGTTTTTCGATGCCACCGAGCTTGCCCAGATCCGGACCAAGCTCGACCGCGAGCCTTTCAAGACGATGGTCGCTACGCTGGAGGCGACCAAAAATTTCGGGAATTTCTACCAGCCCACTCCCGAGTCCGATCCCAGCCGGCGGCTCATGCGCGCCTCAGCTTCTGCCATGCTCTACTCTCTCACAGGCATCGAGCAGCACGCGGTGGATTCCAAAACCGATGTCGAGGCGGCCTTCGCACTCATCGATGCCAACAACGACTGGGCGGACCCCACGCTCAAGGGGCTTACCAGCTACTGGTATGCGACTCGCACGGCGATGTGCTACGACCTCTGCTACAATTCGCCGTCCTGGGACTCCACCTTCAAGGCGAATGTTTCTGCCCGCCTGCTCAGCATCGCCACGATGATCATCAACAACGGCGGCACCGAGCAGAACTCCCAATTTTCCAGCAACTGGCAAGCCAACCGTGCTTCCTCGGGCGGCATCGCCCTGCTCGCCACTGATGAGGCCTACGACGACGCGCTGATGGTTTCAGCCATTCAGCGACTGAACAATTTCTTCAATGCCAACCAAGGCTCCAGCACCCGCGGTTGGAATCCCGAAGGCACCGGCTACACCGCCTACCTTTATGGTTCTTTTGTCGGTCCCTTCGCCATCGCTCTCGACCGCCTGCAACCGGCCCGCAGCGTGAGCAACCAGCCGGGGATGAGATGGATGCCGTGGACCGCGTTCGCCGGTGCCGTGCCCGCCACCGCTAACAACCCCTACAACGTCTACGATCTCGGCGGCGTGAAGACCGATTGGTCCGATGATAACGCCCATATTGGCGGAGAGGGACTCTATGGTCTGGCCTTCCGTTTTTCTCCTCCGTCGCTACTGCCGGGGTTGCGTCATTCCTATGACCGTCTGCAAGGCAGTCTTGCCCCTGATGGCGGCAAGTGGGACGCCTCGCGCCACGGGATTTTCTGGTCAATTCTCTATTATCCGGAAAACACCCCGCCGCAGAATCCGCTCGAAATCTGGGATTGGCAGGATGCCAACGGAGCACCGGTCGGACTCGGTCTGGTCACCTTCCGCGATGGTTTTCATGGCCAAAACGACATTCTCGTCCACTTCAAGGCGCGCACGAAGGTAGTGGATTCCAACAGCCACGACGGCCCCGATGGCCTGGGTTTCCGGGTCCTCGGCCCGAATGCGCCTTTCGTCGTCGGCGGCGGTCGTGACAATCCCGGCCGCGATCAAAACCAGGCGACCGTCTATCCGAACAATCCGAACGTCTCACCCACGGCTAACAAAAATGTTGGAACCTACCATGGCACGCCGCTCATCAAGCCGGACGGCGGCGGTCATGCCATCGCTTCGATGGCTTCCAACAACGTCGGCACCACCACTCACAAACGTTGGATCGTCACCGACTTCGACCGCGCCACCACCGGTGCGGATGCCACGATCATCGTTGCTGACACCACCGGCAACGGCCGCTTCTGGCAGCTTCCTACCTATTTGGGCAATAACGTCACCGTCACCGGCAGCGTTTTTACGATCACCGGCCAGAACGGCGCGACGCTGCAAGGCACGATTATCCACCCCGGCGGCACGCCTTCGGTGACGGTCGGCACGAAAGCGCGCGGTTCGGCATACACCCTCCAAAACGGAGGCACGCTCCCGACGGAGTCCACCAGTAATCCACAGGTTACCAGCAACCGTTACCTCTTCATAGAGAACACCACCGACAACAACTTTCTGGTCGTTATGACGATCCAGAAAAACGGCGGCCGTCACCCGGTCGTCGCGCGCAATGCCGGCACCGTCGCCGATGCCGTGATCCAGGTCGGAGGCCGCAGCTATGGCCTGCAAACCGATAATGTGCTCTACGATGGTGCGCCCTATGCCTATCCGAATTCCACCGTCACTTTCACCGCCGGTCCGAACGGATCGGTCTCCGGCAGCACGGTGCAAACCGTCGCCCGTGGTGCCGCTGCCACTGCGCCTACCGCCACGCCGAATGCCGGTTTTCAGTTCGCCGGTTGGAACAAAGCCTTCGACAAGGTTACCACCTCGATGACCGTCACCGCGCTCTTCACGCCTGCCGGCGGACCTGCCCCCACGCTCGCTCTTGCCGCATCCTCATGGCGCGTCGATGAGGCGGCCGGCACGGTCACCATCGGCGTCACCCGCAGTGGGAGTCTCGCGGGAGCTGTTGGCGTTTCCTACTCGACTGCGAATGGCAATGCTACGGCCGGCGATGATTATACCGCCGCCAGCGGCACTCTCTCCTGGGCTGATGGCGATGGGGCGACGAAAGCCATCACCATACCGATCCTCAACGACACGACCTTGGAGAACGGAGAGACGTTCACCATTTCCCTGACCAATCCCACCGGCGGCGCGGTGCTCACGGATCCGGTCTCGGCAGTGGTGACCATTACCGACAACGAGTCTCTACCGGTCCAGCCCACCCTCGCATTCACCCAGCAGAACGTGCCAGTCAGCGAAAACGGCGGCTCGGTCACCATCACCGTGGCCCGCCTTCTCAGCACCACCGGCGCGGTGACGGTGAACTACAGCACCTCGCCCGGCAACGCCACCACCGGCGTCGATTTCACCTCCGCCAGCGGCACCTTGAGCTGGGCCGACGGCGAGGCCGGCACGAAGTCGTTCACCATCCCGATCATCGACGATTTGCTGGTCGAGCCGAACGAAACCTTCACCGTCATCCTCTCCAACCCCGCCGGAGGGGCAGTCCTCGGTTCGCCCGCCACCGCCACCGTCACGATTGTAGAAAACGAGGTAAACGTGCGGCCTGCGATCACCATCGACCGCCCGACAGGCGGCATCGGTGCTCTCTCAAGCATCTCGCAAAGCCTCCAGCTTGCCGCCACCACGAGCGATGATGGTGAGCCCGGCCCGCTCGCTTTTCTTTGGGAAAAAATCAGCGGCCCGGGCACGGTCACCTTCGGTAATTCCACTTCAGAGGACACGCAGGCCTCATTCAGCACCGCCGGGGTCTACCAGCTCCGCCTCACCGCCACGGACGGGTTGCTCGGCGACAGCAAGATTGTGCTGGTCAATGTCGCTGCAGCAGGGAGCGTTACCCAGCGTTTTGTTGAGTATCCGTTCACACATTCCGCGAACAGTCCCACACCGCTCACGCCATCGGTTACGGGTGGCAACATGACCGCCACAGCCGCCACGCTGGCTGGCGTTTCTGCAGAAGATTCGACGGCGAATGTCTTGCGCCTGCGCGAGACTGGTGGCACTGGCGGGCTTGCCGCGAATTTCTCTAACAGCACCGATAACGTCTGGTTCCGGATCAATGCCGATCCCGGCTACTACTTCGACATGACCTCCGCCAACTCGCCGCGCATCCAGTTCCAGATGGGGCGGGTCACGGCTCCTGTCGGTGTAAACATTGTCGGCCGCATTCAGGTCTGGGCCGCCGCCAGCGGTAACGCCACCACCGCATCCACTCTCGTTTACACTTCGCCGGAGATCACGCCGACGTCCTCGACGCTGATTACGATGAACGATGTCGCCGCCATCTCTGCAATTAATTCCACCAACCGCTACTCCTCGCTCTTGGTCCAAGTTCAGTGGAAAGGGACCGCAGTATCAAGCTACGGCACGTTGACCTTGGACAACATCCTCGTCGATGGCGCGGTCGTGGCTGCCGTGGGGAATGTCGGCCCCACCGTCAACGCCGGGGTGGATGCCGCCGCCCAAATCAATACGGCTCTCCCGCTGAGCGGGTCTGCCGCCGATGACGGACTGCCCGCCAGCCCCGGTGCACTGACCTACCTCTGGCAGAAAGTCAGCGGCCCCGGAAACGTCGTCTTCGGCAACGCCAGCAGCCCCGCTACCACGGCCACGTTTGATTCCACCGGCATCTACGTGCTCTCCCTCACCGCTGATGACGGAGCCATCGCCAGTTCGGATCCGGTGACCATCACGGTCACCTCCGACGTCCCGATGCCGCCCGCCGCGGCGTCCGGACTTGTGGCAAATGCGGCTGCTCACAACCGCATCGACCTCTCGTGGGTCGATAACGCCAGCGATGAAACCGGCTTTAAGATCCTCCGCTCGCTCACCAGCGGCAGCGGCTTTGCCCAGATCGGCACTGCAGCCGCCAATGCCACTAGCTTCAGCGATGCCGGCGTGGCTGCGGAAACCACGTATTTCTATCAGGTTGTCGCTACGAACGTGACTGGTGACAGCGCCCCAACCAGCCAAGCCAGCGCCACCACGCCCGTCGTGCCCCCGCTGGTCCCTGGAACCATCCGCCTGAGCGCAGCCACCTACCAGGCTGCTGAGAATGCTGGTTCCGTCACGCTCTCGGTGCAGCGCAGCGGGGGCTCGGACGGCGAGGTTTCCGTGTCCTTCGTCACCGCCGATGGCAACGCCACCGCTGGCCAGGATTACACCGCCGCCTCCGGCACGCTCACCTGGGCCAATGGCGATGCGGCGGACAAAACGATCGTCATGACCCTTCTAGATGATGCCACTTTCGAAGGCAACGAAACCTTTTCCCTCACTCTCAGCAATTCCGTCGGCGGGGCAACACTCGGTTCTCCAGCATCCGCCACGGTGACCATTATCGAAAACGATATTAACCCCACGCCGGTCGCCACCTCCATCGTCGTGACGCCGGCCAGTGCGGTGATCCCGGCGAGCAGCACACGGCAGTTCAGCGCAGTGCTCAGGGACCAGTTCGGCCAGCCGATGGCCTCGCAGCCGGCCTTTTCATGGAGCGTCACCGGTGGTGGAAGCATCAATTCCTCCGGTCTCTTCACTGCCGGGACCGCGACGGGTTCCTTCATTGTCTCGGCTACCGCTTCCGCCATCACCGGAAATGCGAGTTTCAGCGTTGCAAGCGCGGCACCCGCCAACGTGCTTTTCAGTAGTGGTTTTGCGGGCACATCGGCAAGCGTGGACAGCATCGGCTATGCGGTTAACTCTGTGGCTCAGGCGACTCAAGCCGCCGCACTTTCAGGTGCCGGCAGCAACAACGCATCACCTGCCGGCTACTGGACTGCCACGGACTCCACAAAGGTGGATTTGGCCCAGATCGCGACAGTCAGCAACAGCAATTACACGTGGGGAGATGGAAGCACTGCAACGAACCAGATTTATAAAGGCTCCTTCTGGGTGACGAATGCCGACTTTTCCTCTCAGGGTGCGACCCAGCAACTGCGGCTCAGCGGCACCAGTCCGAACTTTGTCTCGCTCCAGCACAACGTGGCGGCAACCAATAATGCGACTTTGAATCTGGTTTTCGTGGTCAAACCGGGAGTGACCTACAACAACTTGTCTGCGGCGTTCACTGTCGGAACGGCCGCCACCACCGGCGTTTGGAGTTCGAATAACGCGACACAGAATGGCAATTTCAACGTCAGGATTAATTCTCTGGATGCCAGTGGAGCCATCGTTTCGGGCTTCAATTTCTACGATGCTCCTCAAGCGATCGGGGCCGGTGCTGGTGTTGTTGTCAATGCAATCAACCAAGGCTCGCAATCACTGAGTCCTGGAACTTACCTGCTGCAGATTCTCCTGAGCGACAAGACGCGGGCCGAGCGTTGGACGATGGACGACTTCTCCTTC
>CAZSMN010000060.1:0-14670 GCA_964607615.1 uncultured Chthoniobacterales bacterium
TGCGCCTCGATTACGTTCGAGCGGTTTCTGCACTGGGTTCGGTAACGGTGCTTGCGGAGTGGACGGATACCCTCGCCGCGCAGCCTGTCTCCTGGTCAACCGCGGGTGTTCTTACCGAGATTCTTTCTGATAACGGAACCACCCAGCAGGTCCGGGCCTCGGTTCCCATGCCCACGTCGGGAGCCCGGTTCCTCCGTCTCCGGGTGACCAGCCAGCCCTGATCAAGCAAGATCATGCGCATCTTTTGGCTCCCGTTTCTTCTGATGACGGGAACCCTGTGTGTGGCCGGAATGTCTCCGCCTGCTTCGATCGCGGTTGTTCCTTCGCAGGCAGACGGCGAGGTCACGCTGGCATGGACTGCGGTGCCTGGAGCCTCGCGCTACACCGTCCGCCGGGCGGCTGATTCGCTTTCGCCTGCGAAGATTCTTTCTGCCAACCAGACGGGGACCACCTTTGTCGATAAAGCCGCCTCCCCGGGTGTCGCAGCCCGCTACACCGTGACCGCCGTCTCGCCGGCCGGTGAAAGCGATCCGGTGGCCGTGGTCGCCGCGCCTTCCATCGTCATGGATCACGGTGACGCCGGAACGTCTTCCACCGGAGAGTGGATTCTCTCAACAGCGGACTCCGCATTTGGCAAGGACTCGCTGATCGCCCGAAGCACCGGTAAGGAATCGCCCACTGCGACCTACACCTATCTCGGGACGCTCCCTTTCCGCGGAGCATATGATGTTTACATGAGATGGGCCGGTACCGCCGACCGCTCCGCATCCGTGCCGGTGTGGGTCTCCTTCGACTCCGACTCCGTGGATAACCGGATTCCCGCACCTTGGCGTGCCGGTAGCAAGGGGGCCTCGGTCCTCAAGGCCAGCGTGGACCAGACCCGTGCCGCCGGCACTTGGGTCCGTGTCGGTACGGCGCTTTGCAATGGAGTGCTTTCCTGCTCGGTCGTTATCCGCAACGACACGGGCACCGAGAGGCAGAGTGTTGTGGCGGATGCGGTTCAGTTTGTTCCGCGCACGGTGAATTCCTCGGCCTACACGATATCCACCTTCGGCGACGAGTTTTCCGGTCCGTCTCTCGATTTGTCGAAATGGAAAATCTGGAGTCGCCGCGACAGCGTTAGCCAATCGGGCGGAGAGCTGATCTTTTCACTTGTCCATACGGGCAAGCTCCGAAGCGACGGCTCGGGATACCTCGACGAGTCGGAATCCGATGCGGCGGGTGAGCGGAACTGGATCCCCGGCGGCGTGCATGCTCCGGAATTCTCGCAGGCTTACGGCTACTACGAGGTCCGCTTCCGCACAGCGCAGGAGACCGGGGTGGATAACGCGTTCTGGATGCTCACTCATGGCGGTGGTGCGTACGACTCCATGGAGCTCGATGTTCCCGAGGTCTGGACACGGCCCGGTGCCCACGGAACGACCCATGGTGCGGGGCTCGGCTCCTGGCGGACGATGCAACCGCCGCTCGGTCCCGGACCGGAGCTCCGCTACTGGACCACCGGGAAGGGTCATAAATATGACGCCACCGACTGGACGAAATACCACACCTACGGCATCGAGTGGCTTACTGATAATACCGTCATCTACTACCTTGACGGCATCGAGCGCTGGCGCAGCCCGGTCCTTCCCGATGAGACGCCGGGGTTGGATCTGATTTCTTCCTTTTCGCCACTGTATCCCATCCTCAGCACGCTTCCGATGGATTGGATGACGATCCGGCCCGCGGCGGCCCCGGGCGACTTTCCGCCACTTCACGGGAAGACAATGAATGTTGATTACATCCGCATCTCTCAGAAGCCCGGGTGGACCGGTGCCGCGAGCGGAGATTTTTCAGATCCTGCCAACTGGGGGCCTGATGGCGTGCCTTCGGAGAAGATGGCTGCTGTCTTCAATACGGCAGCATCGCACACCACGGTGATCCTGCCGGCAGGAATCCGCATGCGATCGCTTTGGATCGATACCGCGAGTGCGCCGTCCTTCACCTTCAAGGGCGGCCCGGTGAGGCTCGGCTACCAGTCGCCGGGCGTCGGAGGTGTCATGATGACGTCCCAGGTAGTGAATTCCCAAACGGTGAATGCTTCAATCGAGGCTCTGACGAATCTCCAGATAGCGAACCTGAGCAGCAATCCGGCTGCAACGCTCACGCTCAACGGGAACATCACCGCTGCGCCCGCCTTTGCGACGGCATCTGCGGCTCCGATGCTTTTCTTTCATGCGCGGGGCGACATTCTTCTCAACGCCCCGATTCTGGCTCCCATCGGGAATGTGCATAAATGGGGAATCACCGGAAGCCTCCGGCTGCCCGCCGGCAGCACCTTTACCGGAGAGCTCTCGCTGGAGAACGGGTCGCTCCGCTTCAAGGAACCGAGCGCGCTCGGGGGTAATGCCTCGCAGGCTTTCGTTTTCCTTCCGACGGCGAAACACTCGGAGTCCTACCGGCCGAGGTTGACTTATGACGGACCGGGCGGAACGGTCGATAAACCTCTCAGGCTTTCCGGTGCAGCTGCCGATGGTATTCTCGAAGCTTCCGGAAGCGGTCCGCTCATGTGGCGTGGTGATGTGATGGTCGCGCCGATCCAAACAGCCTCCACGTTGGGAATGTCGAACGCCACTTTGGTTCTCGGAGGAACGAATGCCGGCAACAACACCTTTTCCGGCCGCATCGGTGATGCCGGGACGGGCGTCACCAACAATGGCCAGTGGCAGCCGGTTTCCCTGGCGCTTACGAAGTCCGGCCCGGGCCGGTGGATTCTATCCGGCGAGAACCGGATCAAAGGCAATCTCACGATTTCGGATGGCTGCCTGGTTGTGGGTGCCGGCGCCAATGGGACGCTCGTAACGGACGGGTCAATCACGGTGAAGCGGGGAATCCTTCTCGTTGGTAGCGCGCTCGGTGGCGTGGGGCCGCCGCTCACCGTCGGAGCCGGGGCGAAGCTCGGCGGCACCGGCCGGATCTCCCGTGATGTCGCGGTCGCAGGACGGCTTCGGAGCGATGCCCTAACGATCGCCGGGAATGTCACGTTTGAGGCACGCGGGGGAATGGAAGCCGTTCTTTCCACAGCGTCCTGCGAGGCGGGCGTGAACGTTTCCTTTGCCGATATCACGCGGGGCGCCATCGTTGACGTCATCGTGAACGCTCCTGATTCGCCCTGTGATTTCTCCGAGGCGTTCTGGAGCTCACCACAGACGTTTCCACTTCTGAAAGCCGCCTCAGGTTGCAAGGGAAACTTCCGAATCGGACAGGTGAGCAAGGACTCTGCCGGCCGCACTGCCTCGGGGTATGGTGCGTTCTCGCTGCGGCAATCCAACGACGAAGTGGTGCTTGTCTGGACTCCGCTGCCGGCCGGCCCTTAGCGATGGCGCAAAAATAGGCAAATCCTGCCGCCATTCGCCCTTGTCGTTGCGCCTGATCGCGCTGATGGTTCCCGCGCCTATGAATCCCCTCCATTCGCTTCCCTTTGCGCTGCTCCTCGCCGGCCTTGCCCCGGCTTTCTCCTCAGATGCCGCCCAGCCTCTCCCGGGACCCGGTTATGTCCTCCTCTTTGAGGATAATTTTGATGGAGACGCGGTCAACGAAGCTGTCTGGGACTATCGCGTCGGGCGTCGCGGTGGCGAAGATCCGGCGGCCGGCTGGATCGATGCGATGAACCTCAAGGAAAATGTGACCGTCAAAGACGGGATGATGGTGATCCGCCATGCGCGGGAGAAGTTGAACGGAAAAATGGAAAACACCTGCGGTGGTCTGATCAGCCGGAAGCGCTTCGGCTACGGCTACTACGAGAGCCGCTACAAGCCTTTCATGATCGCGACACCGGGAACTCACGCCGCCTTCTGGCAGCGCGGGGTGCCTCCTACCAAGGAGGGCGGAGATCCCACCCGCCCGGTCGCCAACACGGTCTTCGAGATTGATTCGTCCGAGCTCAGCAGCCCTCACTGGAGAGGAACGAACAACCTCTATCCTGCGCTCGGTAACAAATCCTTCGGGCCCATCCCATGGATCCATCGAATGACGGTTCCCATCAAGCCGGATGCCGAGGGATTCATTGTCGATGCCTTTGAATCGCGGCCGGATGGCATCATTTTTTACGACAACGGAAAGGAAGTCTCCCGTACGGCCTGGAACATGCTCAGCGCTCAGCAGGAGGTTTGGCTCACATCGCTTGCCGGGGCCCACTGGAGGTATATGGATGCCTCTCTGCTGCCGGGTGATGCGCTGTTCGACTACTTCCGCTACTATGCGCGCGATTGGCCGGGAGAGAACCTTCTCGGTAACAGCCAATTTCAATACAATACCGACATGATCGACCTCCAGACGCCCGTTTGCTGGTTCGAGTCAGGTGATGTCGAGGCGAGCGCCGTTGCTCCGGGCAAAAGCGGTGGCAAGCCATTCCTCAGGCACTCGGCCGAGAAGGATTACAAGGTCACGACGAGCCAGACGCTTCAGCATATCATTGATGGCGATTACACGGCGTCGGCGATGGTCCGTAGCTCAGGCGGACAGCGCGTGGCACGGTTCCGCGTCTTCGATAATGGCGCAGAGGAAAAATCGGTCGACATTCCGGTGACGGGCGAATGGACCCGGGTTGAGATTCCGAAGGTTTCGGTGAAGGGAAATGCCGCGACAATCGGCTTCGAGTCGGATGCGAAGGCCGGTCAATGGCTGGAAGTCGACGAAGTGGCTTTCATGAAGCCAGCGGTCGCAGGTACCAAAGTGGCCCAGCGCGTTCCGTTCGAGATCCCGGGCGAGCCTCCTTGGGAAATTTTCCAAGGCGCAATGCAGAGCTTTGCCGATGGAAGAAATTATCTGTTTTCGCGGAACCTTGGGCAGGGGGACGCGATCTCGGCGGCTTTGACGATCCAGCCGTCACGCTTCGCGGAGCAAGTGCCGATCGAGCGCTTCCCGGCGACAGGTGATGGAGGCTGGAGCGTGAAGCTGACGGAATCCGGAGATCTCGTCTTCCAGATCGGCAGTGCCGCGTCGCACACGGATCTTGTCGTGCCGAAGGCCTATGAGCCGGGTAAGGCGACGCATGTGGCCGTCGTCTTCGACAAGGGCGTGGCATCGGTCTACCTTGACGGCAAACTTGCGGCAAGAAAGGAGGGTGTGGAGAAGAAGACCGACGACAAAGCTACCCCCGGAACGCTTGGTGTTTATTGGACTCGAAACGATCAGCGGCAGAGCTACGACGGCGCGATGGGGGATGTCCGCGTCTACAATCGTGCGCTGGATGCCGCCGAAGTCCAGGCCCTCGCGGCCGCTGCCTACAAGCCGGTTGCGCCCGCGGCGCCTTAGCCTACAAGCGGGAGGCAGCGAAGAATCCGTAATTGGCGCAAAAGCGGACATCCCTTGCGCCACGGAAGGTTTCGTCGGTCAGGAACGCGCCCGATCATCAAGCTCATGAGTTGTTCCCCCAGTCGTTTTTGCTCGTGGCTTTCCGCGCTCTGTGTGGCGGTGGTGATCGCTGTACTCTCCGGGTGCGAGCCGAAGGATCCGGAGCCTTCGGTCTCCCTGCCGCCGGGCGATTGGAATCTGGTTTTTGACGATTCGTTCAGCGAGGACGGCATTTCATGGAGGGCGCTCTGGAAGCCGGCTCCGGGAGTCGGTCCGGCGGGCGTCGAGAGCGAGTCCGGAAGGATCATATGGAAGAATGTGCCGGCCGGCGCACAGGCCGGTCTCGTAAGTAAGCGGACGTTCCGTCACGGTTACTTTGAAGCCAGTTGCCGCAGCGCCGGACCTTCCGGGAGCGGTGTGGTCTTCTCGTTGCAGGCCGAGCCGGCGGGGGATGTGCTCAAGCAAGAGGTCCCGAATGTGTCGCCGCGTGAGTTCCGGACGCATGGGGTTCTTTTGACAGAGAAGGAGATCGTTTATTTCCTCGACGGGCGGGAGGTCCGGCGCGAGCCGAATGTCTTTGCGCAATCTCCGGCGCGCGTCCTGCTGGGCGCCGTCTCCGGCGGTGACGCCCCTGCCGACCGCTCGGTCGAGGTGAAATACGTCCGCTTCTGGCAGGAGAAGATCTGAACTTCCCGGCGCCTGCAGGATCTACCTGCGGGGATCGAGCGTGAAGTCGTGGACCTCGGCGGGAAGCTTCTTTCCCGAGCCGTTATCGATG
Source organism: uncultured Chthoniobacterales bacterium (assembly GCA_964607615.1). Lineage (GTDB taxonomy): Bacteria > Verrucomicrobiota > Verrucomicrobiia > Chthoniobacterales > Terrimicrobiaceae > CAZSMN01. The sequence goes on from CAZSMN010000060.1 coordinate 6,113, forward strand.
GCGAAAACGCCGCACATTGTCCCGGTGAATGGCCATCCGGCCGTACCTTCGTCACTGAGAAATGAGGCATCCGAGACTTGCGAAGCGAGCTTCCAACTCCTTCCGGGCCGGCGGTAGAAAAACGCTCGGCGCAGGCCATCGACATCCATCCTCAGTTCGATCGGTCCGGCGTTCTTTTCCCGGATCTCGACGAGAATCGTGGAGACGCCTCGGCGGCATTCCGCGACCCTTATGGTCTGCCACGAGTTGCCGGAGACGGAGAGCGCAAGATGTGACTGCGAGTCGTAGTAGGCGACAAGACCGGCTTCCTCGACACCCTCGGAAACAAACTCCATTCGACAGGAGGCACTGAAGCGGTGGAGGCGCTCCCTCTGGAGAATCAGGGACGGCTGCTGCAGGTCGGTGAGACGGCGGGAGCAGGTGAGAAGCGTCAGGCGTCCCGAGCGATCACCTGCCTTGATGGCCTGAGGATCGCGCCCGCGGACGAATTGCCATTCGGGCCCAAACCCGTCGCGGGTGAAATTTTCCGCGATGGGATGTGGCGAATCCGAAACGCTGAGATCCGCCGGAGCTTCATGGACATCGCTCGGTCCACGACCACCGTTGACGACAGGCCAACCGTCATCCAGCCAGTCGATGCGGTCGAGCCCTGTCTCGCGGCCCAGCGGGCTGAATCCATCCAGCGGACGCCGCAAAAGGTAAACCGTCCACCATTCCCCGTATGGAGTCTCGACGAGCTTGGCATGCCCCTGGTGCTGGCAGGGGGCTGACGGATGGGTCTCTGCCAGAAACGGATTGTAAGGCGAGAGCTCGTAAGGGCCGAGGAGGTTGCGCGATCGTGCGATGATCTGATGATGCCCCGCATGGAAGCCGCTGCCGGCGGCCATCGTGTGGTAGTAATATCCCCCACGCCGGAAGAGATGCGGGCCTTCGGGCGCTTTCATTTCCACTCCATAGTCAATCCACTGTGCCTCGCCCTCCGTGCGGGAGCAGTCGGCGGAGAGAGGAACAATCTTTGTTCCGCGCCCCAGGGGTTTCCCGGCCGCGTAGAGCAGGTAGTGGCGGCCGTCGGTATCCACAAAGTGCGAGGGATCGTTGCCCTCGGAGGTGAGCTGAACCGGACGGCTCCATGGTCCGAGAATCTTCCGCGAGCGGATCATGTAATTCCCGCGGACGTTGACACTCCGGTCTTTGCTCAGTTGAACGAGGCAGTAGAAGATAAAGAATTCGCCGTCGTGAAAAGAGATGTCCGGCGCCCAGACGCCGCACCCGTCAAAAAAGCCGCTCAGGTCGAGGTCGGCGGGACGCGAGAGGGCATGCCCGATCTGTTGCCAGTGAACGAGATCCCTCGAGTGCGAGATGATGATCCCTGGAAAATACTGGAACGTCGAATTGACGAGGTAGTAGTCAGAGCCGAGCCTGACAATTGACGGATCCGGAAAAAAACCCGGCACGACGGGGTTGCGGTAGGTTCTTTGTTGGATGATTCGAGCCTCCGGGAATGGCTCCGCCCGCGCCGGCATTTGGGCAACGGGAGGCGTCATGGTAAGGGGACCGGACGCTTGGGTAGCGGCCGGCTGTCAGCAAGTGGAGGGAGCGTTCGGCGGTGACGTTCCATTGTGGCGATAGAACGGAACACTACATCACAAACCCCTCAATGAACTCCCTCCGGCTGCGCAAAAAATGGAGACATTTGCGCCTCGGAGCTTTCCGGGCAGAATTACCGCCACGGGGGCATCAGGCACTCAGCCTCAGCGTCTGGCGATCTCTCCCCGGGTCGCGGGAACACCCGGGAACTTGATCACGGAGAGTCACACTACTGGAGAGCCTTTTCGAGATCGGAGTCGCGCAGAGACATCGGATGGCCTTGCCAGACGATGGTGCCGGACTTGTCGGTGAGGTAGGCGGTGGGGATGCCGCTGATCCCGAACTTTTCTGCGAGGCGTCCGCCGTTGTCGGTCGCGGTGGGGTAGTCCATCGGGACATCTTTCTGGAATTTCCGGATGATGGCGTTTGATTCTTCCGTTACGCCGACAACGGCGAGTCCGCGGTCTTTGTATTTGGCGAAGATTTCGTTGAGGTGCGGGATGCTCTTGCGGCAGGGCGGGCACCACGTGGCCCAGAATTCCAGCAGCAGGGGCTTGCCTTCGAGGTCGGGTTTGGTGCCTTGGAAATTCAGCGACGAGAGCGAGGGGAGCGACTTTCCAACCATGTTCGGCTCATCGGCGGCGAGGCGGCCGGAAGCGGTTGAGAGGGCCAGGGCTGCAACGGCAAGAAGGATGTGTGTCTTCATGCCGGACAGTTAGCGCGGGCGGAGCGGAATGCAAGCCCGGTGGCGCGGTAGCGCGGGCTTGTGAATCGATCCGAATCCGGGCAGGTTTTTCGGATGTGCCGCATTTTATCCTCCGCTTCTCTGATGGTTTCCGCGTTGCTCCTCGCCGGCTGCCTGGCGTCCCCGGTGGAACGATCGGGCGGCGCGGGCTCTGTCACCGTTTTGAACTCGAACCCCACCGCGATTCGCGTCGCTGCGGACCGGGCCTTTGCCCGTGCCGGCTACCGGCCGGGCCCGTCGCAGTTCCCGGCTTGGATTTCTTATGACCGGGCCGCGGGGACTTTTGGTGAAGCAATGTTTGGAAGCCACGGGCGGAACACGACCTTCCGCGTGCGGGTGGACATTCGTCCGATTCCGGGTGGGCGGGACTACCGCTTGGTGCCGAGCGTTTCGCGGGTGAGCAACGCTTCGGTGGCGGGCTTCGAGCGGGACACGCGGATGATGGGATTCTGGGCGGGCCAGTTCCGCCCGATTATGCGGGAGATTCAGGTCGAGGCCGGCGACCGCTGAGCGTCAGGCGGTCTCCGTGACCTCTGTCGCGGTCTTGAAGTGCATCTTGGCGAAATTTTCGAGTGCTTCGGGTCCTTTGGTTTCGACGATCCGGCGGGCGGAGGCTTTGACGGCGGCGGAGACGCCACGGGGGAGGGGGATGCCGAGCGAGCGGCCGGAGTCCTCGAGCCAGTCGATGAATTTCTCGCGGGCCAGAATCGATGCCGCGGCAACAGCGTAGTCGGACTCGGCCTTCGTCCGCTGGTCGAGGTGGAGCTTGCGGCCTTTTTCCATCAGAGCGCGTTCGAGGACGCGGACGTCGGCGAACTTGTCGGAGAGAGCGCGGGGGCAGTCCGGCCTGGCTTCGCAGAGATTCTCGATCACGCGGGAGTGGCCCCAGGCGAGGAGGCGGTTGAGGTTCCCGATCGTCTTGTAAAGTTGGTTGTAGCGGGGAGGGGCGATGGTGACGACGCTTTGCGGGGTGCGCGTCTGGCGGATGGCTTTTGCGAGGTCGCGGATTCTTTTGTCGGAGCTGATGGCCTTGCTGTCCTGAACTCCTGCCTCGCGGAGTTCTCTGGCAATGACCGCATCGACATAGACGCCGGCGATCACAAGGGGCCCGAAGAGGTCTCCTTTTCCGCTTTCGTCGATGCCGAAATGCGGCTCGAAGAGCTCCGGCGAGTGGACCTCATCATACCCGAAGCGCGCTTCGCCGAGAACCTCCGGTTCGAGCGTGAAGGTGATGAAGTCTTCGATACCTTTCCCCTGGATCACCGCTTTCGGACCTTTCTCGTAGACGACGATATTCAGCTTGGCCTGCCGGGCGGCGTAGAGTGCGTAGGGTTTGGTCTCGAAGGTGAAGCCGCGTTCCGTGAGGACGGCTTTCAGCTTTTGCGCCTGTTCCCGCGTGAGCGGAGCGGTGTGGGTGTGGAGCGCTTTTTCTGACGACATTCCCCGATTCAGGGCGTATTCCGTCTCGCTGTCCAGATGATACCTCATGCCGAAAAGATCCGCCGGGCGCTTTACCGGTGGTTTGGAAAAAACGGCCGCGAACTTCCCTGGCGGGGAGGTGCATCGGCCTATGCGGTGCTCGTGTCGGAGTTCATGCTCCAGCAGACGACCGTGGCGGCGGTGGCTCCGTATTTCCGCCGTTGGATGGAGGCTTTTCCGGATGTCGGGGCACTCGCTGCGGCGGACGAGCAGAGCGTTCTCAAGCTGTGGGAGGGCCTCGGTTACTACTCCCGGGCCAGAAATCTTCACAAGGCTGCGAAGGCCATCGTCGAGAGGTTCGGGGGGAGCATTCCGTGTTCGGCAGATGCGCTAAGATCGTTGCCGGGCATCGGGCCCTACACGGCTGGTGCGGTAGCGGCGTTTGCCTTCGATCAGCCGGTTCCGGTGATCGATGCGAACATCCAGAGGGTTCTCACGCGTTTGGCCGGTTTTCAACGTCCGATCCGTTCCGCCGAGGGTGCGCGTTTTTTGCAGGCCGCGGCGTCCGCTTTGCTGCCGGCTTCGGGCGGAGCCCGACACACGGCGGCACTTATGGATCTGGGTGCGACGATCTGCCGGGCGGGACGGCCGGATTGTGACCGGTGTCCGGTGAAGCGCTTCTGTCTGGCCGAGGATCCGGCGACTCTTCCGGTCCTGCCGGTAAAAAAAGCGGTCGAACGTCTTGAGGACCGCCGGGCCTTTTCCGTGAAGCGCGGAACGGTGGCGCTCGTTCGCTCCGAGGGGCCGCGCTGGCGTGGGCTCTGGCTGCTGCCCCCGGCCGGCCCTGGCGGTCGCGTGGTGGCGGAGCTGGATTACCCGATCACGCGCTTCCGGGTTCATCTCGAAATCGTTGATACGAGGCAGGATCCCGCATGGAGCGTGTTTTCGCTGAACGCACTACCTCCGATGCCCAGCCCTCACCGGCGCGGATTGGAGATGGCCCTCGGGGCTATGGCATCGGATTTTTGATTTCTGCCAAGTTGACAGGGTTTTGTTGTGGGAGATCGTGCGGCACCGGTTGACGCAGTAGCCGCCGCGCATGTATCTCGTGGGGATGCCAGAGTCTTCCGAGCGGCCGCCGTGGGTTCCCGATGATGCCGAGGGCGTGTTTGCCACGACGGTGATGCGTGGAGTCGAGCAACCCGAGCGCCGTGCCGCCCGGCCCGGTCAGATGCGTCGGATGCCATCGGTCGACGAGTTGGTGGAAGGAATCCGTGGCGGCGATCTCGCGCTGATCTCGCGTGCCATCACGCTGGTCGAAAGCAATGCCCCTGCTCACCGGCCTGCGGCGCGGGAGGTCCTTCAACGCATCGGGGGAAACCCCGGCTTCTCACGCCGGGTTGGGATTTCCGGCGTTCCCGGAGCCGGGAAGAGCACGTTTATCGAGGCGCTCGGAAACTACCTTTGCGATCAAGGCCATCGCGTGGCTGTTCTCGCTGTTGATCCCAGCAGTTCGCTCACCGGCGGGAGCATTCTGGGTGACAAAACGCGCATGGAGACGCTCTGCCGTCGGGAGGACTGCTTCATCCGCCCGTCACCCTCCGGTGGTGCACTCGGCGGAGTCGCCCGCAAGACGCGCGAGACCATCGCTATCTGCGAAGCGGCCGGTTTTGATATCGTGCTCGTCGAGACCGTCGGCGTCGGACAGAGCGAGATCGCCGTCCGTGCGATGGTGGATTGTTTTCTCCTGGTCCTGATCGCCGGGGCGGGGGACGAGCTTCAGGGAATGAAGAAGGGGATTTTCGAAATCGCCGACATTCTGATGGTCAACAAGGCTGATGGAGAAAACCGCATCCGTGCCGAGGCAACGCGCCAGAATTTCGAACGCGTGATCCACTACCTCAGCTCGGCCACCGAGGGGTGGGAGCCGCCCGTGCTGACGGTCTCGTCCATGGAGCGTCGCGGGATCGATGAACTCTGGAACAAAGTCGGCGAATACTTCGATCATGTGCAGGCGAAGGGCATTTTCGAAGAGCGGAGAAAATCCCAGGCGCTTGCCTGGTGGCAATCCCTCGTCGAACAGGAGCTTCGCGTGCGCTTTCTCTCCAACCCGTCCGTGGCGGCCTTTTCGCGCAAGCTCGAGTCGGACATCCTCGCGGGTCGCACCGCTCCCTCGCTGGCTGCCGAAGAGTTGCTCGCCCTGTTTTCGCTCAACCCCTCCGCCTGATCACCCCGATGAAACCCGCGCTTCCCCTCACTCTTCTGATTGCCTTCGGTGCCGGAACCGGAGTGGGGTTCCTTCTCGCGGGAAAAAAAACAGAGGCCGCTCCTGGTGCCGCCTCCGGAGAGGCTGGGGCCCCCTCAGCCGTGGAGACCATCAGCACGGGTGTTGCCGTTACCTCTTCCTCGCAGGCCGACCCGCCGCCGCGGCCGGGCACACAGCCGATCACGGCGGATGAGCTAAAGGTTCGTATGCTCGAGATGGATAGCTGGGGCTATGGGTCAACCCGCACCATCCGCCGCTGGGCGGACCTTAGCGACCGGCTCCGCGTTTCGGATCCCGCTGCTCTCGCGAAAGAAATAATTGCTGATTCGAACTCCACCACCGGACGGGAAATGACCTGGAATCTCGTCATGTCCGCCTACGCGGAGAAAGACCCGAACGGCGCCTGGGCTTTCACGAAAAATCTGAAGCCCGGACCCAGAAAGCAGATGGCGCTCATGTCTGTAGTCTCCGTCATCGCCCAGAGCGATCCGAACCGCGCACTGACTCTCGCAGACGATCTCACCGATGAGCAGATGAAACGGCAGATCCGGACCACGGCGATCATGAATACCGCGCAGCGGGATCCCGCTGCGGCGCTCGAGCTCGCGATGTCCAACAACACCGGCGGCGATACCGATTTTTCCTATTCGATGATTTTCAGCCAGTGGGCCCGGAAGGATCCGGAGCGTGCGCGGATTGCGATCAGCAAGCTCAGCGGCCGGCCGGCGGATCTGGCGACGTCCGGGCTCCTCTCCTCGCTCGCACAGACTGACCCGGAAGCCGCTTGGAAAATGGCTCAATCGATGCCTCCCGGAGGAGATCGCTATCAGGACCCCCGGAGCCAGGTGATTCAGAACTGGGCGCAAAGCGACCCACAGGCCGCCCTCGCAGCCGCTCAGCAGATCCCGGATCCGGGATCACGCGCCCAATCGATCTCGCTTGCGGTCAGCGCCTGGTCGCGGGCGAATTTTAAAGAGGCGCTTACCTACGCGGTGGGCGTTCAGGATTCGACCACGCGCTCGGACATTCTCCGCGCGATGAGCATGAATCCGAGTGGCAACCGTGCCGAGCTGCTTAATGCTGTCCTTGAGCACATGCCGTCGGGCGATAACTTTCAGCAAGCCGTCTCCGGGATCGTTTCCTCATGGGCGCGGGAGAATCCGCGCGAAGCGGCCGCTGCCCTCTCATCGCTCCCTCCCGGCCGCATCTATTCCCAGGCCGTCCAGCAGGTGGCTTCGCAATGGATGCAGAGCGGCGACAAGTCCACCGTGTTGAATTGGGCGAGACAGCTTCCGCCGGGTGAGGGGAGGGAGAATGCCCTTTCGAGCATCTTCGGCCAGTGGGCCACCACGAATCCCCAGGAGGCGCTTCTGCAACTGGGGGGACTCACCGCCGCAGAACGCGAACGGGCGATCAGTTCACTCGCGAGCGGATGGGGCCGGAAAGATCCGGAGGCCGTCATCCGATGGGCGGGGTCTCTCACGGATCCGAAGGAAAAAGAAAGAGTCACCCGGGCAGCCGTCTCCCAACTCGCCGATCGCTCTCCGGATTCCGCCGCACGATACATCGAGAGGTTGAACGATGAGGAAAAAGCCGCCCTCCTCCCCACCGTTGTCGAAAGCTGGGCGTCGAAGGATGTCGAGGCTGCGGCCGAATGGCTGTCCCGCCAGCCGCAAGGCGGGCCGAAGGATTCCGCCATCAACTCCCTGTCCCGCAGGATCGCCATCGAAGATCCCGAGACCGCGCTCTCCTGGGCGGGCTCGATTTCCAACCCGCAACAGCGCGCCAGTCAGATGGAAAGCCTCGCCCGCGACTGGGTGCGCCAGGATCCCACTGCGGCGAAAGCGTGGATCAACCAGTCCAATCTCCCGGCGGATGTCCGCACCCGGCTCTTAAAATAAACCACGACAACCCATGACCATCGACGAACGCCTCCAGACCTTTCTCTCCCGAACCCCCGATACCAGCGCCGCCGCTTTTGTTGCGGACAGTGCCGATCTCATGGGCGATGTGCGCCTCGGGGTTGACTCCAGCGTTTTCTACGGCTGCGTCCTCCGCGGCGATATCGAATCGATCATCATCGGTGAGGGGTCGAACGTGCAGGATGGAACGATCATCCACCTCGCGGACGACCTGCCGGCCATCGTAGGAGCTTACACCACGATCGGACATGGAGCCATGGTCCATGCTTGCCGGATCGGTGATGAGTGTCTCGTCGGGATGCGCTCCGTGATCCTCGATGGAGCGGAGGTTGGCGACCAATGCCTCATCGCGGCCGGGTCGGTCGTCACGCCCCGCACGAAAATCCCTGCAGGCTCGATGGTGATGGGCATGCCCGGCAAAGTCGTGCGCCAGCTCTCCGACGAGGAGCGCAAGGGGCTCCGCTCCTGGGCCACGAAATACGTCTCCGTCGCCCGGGCTCACGCCGCCCGCAACGTGTATCCCGCCTGAGGATTTCCCGAAACAAAAGCATTGCATCGGGCTCCGATATTAGATTTACTAATACATGCAACACCATGAGCGCTACTATTCAGAAAATTG
>CAZSMN010000061.1:0-14358 GCA_964607615.1 uncultured Chthoniobacterales bacterium
ACCTTGTCCTTGCCCGTGTTATTCAGAAGTTCTTCGCCGATGGCGTTGACCTGCTTGACCGGTGCATCGGCGAGCGATTTGGCGGAGACAGTCTGAACCCGGTCCATGACCTTTCCCATCATGGCGTCGAGTTCATCGCCCATGGCGTTTGTGTCGAAAACGCTCGCACCCTGCCCGAATCCCTCCTTTGCGGCGTCCACCACGTTGGCCATCTCTTCCATCATCCGGGCCTTGATCTGGTCGAAGATCGGCCCGAGTTGCGTGACGGAGGTTTCCGCGCTTGCTGCCGCTCCCTCCCGCATGGATTGGGCCTGGGCGCTCACCGCACCCGCCGCATTTCCAATCTTGCCTCCAATGCCGGGCACATTGCGCAGCGCCCCGAGGATCGCAGCCACGCCGTCGAGCATGAGCGCAATGAAGCCTTGGGCAGCGGCGATCAGCGCATTCCCGAGCCCCTTCCAGAAATCTGCCGTGGTGACGATCTGGAACATCAGAACCGCGTTCTTGACCGCTTCAGAAAGGAGCTGACCGAGAATGCGGCCGAGTGAGGTAAAGACGCCGAGGGTGAAATTGGCGGCGTTCGCCATCGCGATCTTGGCGCTCTGAAAAAGGATGTCGCCGATGGAACCGTCCGCAAACGCCTGGATCAGGAACGCAACGACGTCGCCGATCTGTTGGCCCCATGATGAGAAGTCCATCGTCGCCATGCGGTCGAGCAGCGGTTTCAAGACCGGCGCGACCTTGTCGGCCACTCCCACAAAGAACCCCTGAACCTTGGTGCCGACGAGGTTGAGCTTGTCGCTCACGTCATCAAACAATGCAGCGTCCTTCTGGAGGAGTTGGGCCTGCCCACCAATTTGCTCGGCGGCTTCGCCAAAGTTGCCGCCGGAAAACACGCTCAGCAGCTCCGCGCCGGATTTCCCAAAAATGGCGGTCGATGCCTGCACCCGGTCGAGCGGGTTCTGAAGACCGGCAATAGCGCTTCCAAGCAGATGAAATTGCTCCGAGGGCGTCTTGGACTTCAGATCCTCCAGGCTGATCCCCATCTTCTGGATCAGGTCTGCGCCTTTTCCCTCCGCGAGGGACTTCTGCATTTTCGCGATTGCCGGGCCCACGTCCTCGGCGCTCTTTCCCGCATTGGCAAATTCCTGCCGGAGCACGGCCAGATCAGCCACGGCGATGCCCGTTCGAGCACTCAGGTCGTTGAGATCGCCACCCAGATCGAACGCCTTTTTGACCTGATCAAACTGGGCACCGATGACCTGCCCAGCCGCTTGGAGAGACTTGAAGGCCACGAACACCCCAGCCACGCCCTTCTGGAGGCGTAGCATTGAGCCTTGAATTTTGAGCAGAGCTGCGTCGAGTTTCCCCGAGTCAGCCTCAAAGACAGCTTTGGCGGATGCGGACATTCACGTCCGCCGCCGTGTCAAACGATCAGTCCTCGGCGTCGAAGAGCCGTTGAACTTCCGAGAATGCCGCGAGCGAATTTGCCGCCTTAATCAAACACTCCTTCGTCTGAGGATTGATTCGGCCATTCTCGACATCGGCGAGGCTCGTCATGACAAGGCCGCGCACGGTTTCGGCCCAGATCGCATATCTCGTGATCGTGGCTGCCCCATCTTCGCTTTGATTCATCGCAGCGCGTTCGAGGCGAGGCCCGAGCATCGTGTCGTTGCCGTCTGCGCCCGCTCCACTTTCGAACGCCTCAAAATCCACGATGCGGTCGGCGTCGTGAAACTTAGAGATAACCCGCTGGGCTTTTTCGAGAGTGAACTGGCTCATAGAACCGCAGACGTATCACTTCCAACCCGCTTTTCGGATACCTTTCTTGAGAAGGTGTTCGGCCTGCCGCTTCATCGCATTGGCCTGAAGGTTGATCGCGCTCTGAATCCGTCGACTGAAGCCCTTCACGTTGCCAATGAACCCGACCTCGTTGGCGATGGTGATACGGAAAAGCGATCCGCCTCTCGTGATGCCAATCGATCCGCGCCCGGTGCCGTGCCGCGAGACCCACGCCGGGAGTCGCACGCCCAGCTTGATTGCCGCCTCGTTCCACCCGGCAACGAGCCATCCGACTTCCTTGAGCAACCGCCGCTGGAGGGCCAGAAGTTCAGATTTGCCGACACGGTATGGACGTTTCAGTGCGCCAGGATTTACACGACCCGTCCGCTTGTCACGAAACCGGCGGTGAAGTTCCTCTGGTGATGCAGTGGCGGCTCGGGTGTCGCGTTCCTTTTTACGAGCGGCGGCGACCATGATCCGGGCAAGGTCGCTCTTAATGGCTTGGTCGCCCTGTTGCTTCGCCTTTGATCCGCTCACGCCTTTGGATGCGGGCGGCGTGATAGCTACCACCTTCTTCACGAACCCCTTGGCGGCATCCTCGACCAGTTCGGCACGGGTTTTCTGAACTTGCGGCCGCAGCTCCTTAATCGCCTTGTTCAACCGGCGCATGTCGAACTTGAACTTCACATTCATGGGCGTTGCCAGTTGGAGAAGAGTGCGTCCCACTGCGATCTTGCAGGAGGGGCTGGGGCCACGAGCCAGTGACGCCCCTCCATGAACACGGCCGCTTGCTGGTAGAGTAGAAGCTCCGCCAAAGGCATTTCCCAGAGGATGAAGTCCCGGTGCCAGCCCGTCTCGCGTGCCAGTTGAAAAACGAACAGCGCGATCCAGACTGGCGTCAGGAGTTTGGGGGCGGACTATCTTCTCGACCGCCTGCGGACTGCTCCCGGGGAACCGTCTCAAATTGCGCTGCGCCGACTTGATCGATTCCTGCGGCGAGTTGCTCGACCGCCTGCGCCATCGCGCCGACCGGCAGACCCAACTCGAAATCCAGAAGGTATTGGTCCTCGAACGCCGCCCGGTCCTCCCGGGCCAGCTTTGCCGCCTTCTTCACCGTTTCGATGGGCGCGGACTGAATGAAAAGGAACGCAGTGATCTGCCGCTGCTTTTCCTCGTCGGATAGTGCGGCCTTATCGTCAGCGCTGCCGAGGATCATGGTTAGCCCGAGCTTTCGGCAGAGGGTAAGCGTGCCTGCGGAAAACGGGCGCAGCTTCAGCGGGCCCGCCTCAGGTGCGGGATCAATGAACACGTCGAGTTGCTTCTCGGTTCGTTCTGATGTGGTGGGTTTCGTGCTCATGTGTCGAGTTCGGAAAGAAGTTGCTCCCGACGCTCGGACGAGGCGTCGAAGGGTATCAGCGCGATCCGCTTGCCCTTGCGGATAAGAGCGAGTGGAGCCTGCGACGCTGCGGTCTGCGCGATCCTGGCGCGGTTCTCAAATGCCGCCTTGATGTAGGCGAAGGGGTGCTCAGCGTTCGCTTTCACGAATGCCTTGTCGCCCCACGCTTTGATCATCGCCTGTGTCTCGAACCGCCCGCAGGTGCTGACGGGTTTGAGGACCCAAGTCACGACGCGGTTTTCTCGTCCGTCGACCACTTCCCGCGTTTCCTGATATGGACAATCGGTGTCGAGGGGGATGCCGAGCGCGGTCAGGGCCGCGACCATGTTTGGGATCTCGGGCTTGGCCGGATCGGCGTCCACCTCCCGGATGATGATGAGCTTGTCGCCTCGTTGCATGGGATCAGACCGCCGTGGCGTTCGGGTAGTTCTTGAAGGTGTATTCCCAGCCGTCGAAGTCGTCGTTGGACTCCGATTTCTTGAGTTCCGGGATGACAGTCACACCGCCCGTGACACCGCTCACGCCGGGGTCGCCGACGCCGGGCACGACCGAAAGCGTGCCGTGGCCCTTAACCGACCCTTCGGTCATTTCGCGATAGGTATGGACGCGGGCGATCTCGCCATCGCTCCCGGCAAGCTCCTTGACCTGCACGGATTGCGTGGTTTCTACGCTGTCGATGAGCGCCCCGGAGTGGCGCGTGATTCCAAATGTGACGTCGCTGGCTGGCATGATACCAGACGCCCCGTGTCAATTTGCCGGGATGCGGCACCCAACCCTGAGCGTGATCGTGGTGACGAACTTCTCCTCGCTCGCATCCTGACCCGAGCCACTCAGCGAATACCCGAGAACCGTGATGGCATCCCCGGCATTGAGCGAGGAATGCATCGTATCCTTTGCTGCGAGCAGTTCCCGCACGTGCTTCACGATGGCGACATGGTCCTGTGGTCGCGTGTCATGCGCATGGGTTTCCACCCGAATCTCGACCTCAGACCGGAACACATCGGCGGAACCCGCGAGTGACTCTGACCGTCCCACAACGGTGATGGCCGGGAGTTTGTGGGTTTCGTCATCCAGGCCGGTGAAGAACCCGAGGTCGGCGAGATGTTGGTCAGCCTTTAGGGCGTCGCAGAACGCCTGTTCGAGATCGTAGTCTATCATAGCGTCAGTCCTCCGGGGAAACGACCAAAACGACCATTGGAAAGCGTGGGTGGTCGGTGGTTCGAGTGATCCGGTAACGATTGCCCTCGAATCCGATGATCTCGCCGAGCTTCGGGCGAGTGGTGCCGAGGGCAGCCCTCATGATTTTCACGGTAAAATCACCGGTTCCTGCGAATCCACCCAAGTTCAGGTCTTCACCAGCTGTTGGATCGGTAACGAGCGCGGGGTATGCTCGCCCGTTCCACGTCACGGGCTCTCCGATCTCGGTAAGAATTTCGGCCGCGTCTGCGGCCATTTCGTCTTTGATGCTCACGCCCGAATGGGCGCTGTCAACGCTAGTAGCGATGATTCGACGAACAGATACTGATATGATCTGCTCTCGTCCATAATATGAGGACGCCCGTTAAATACGTTTTCGATCTGAAGAGCGCAATCGCGTCGATAAAGGACATGAACAGGAGCGCCACAATGCGCGCATCGGATCGTGCAATCGGTCGCATTTTCTCTCAGGTTTCCGATTTGAGTAACTTAGACTGTGTGGCAGAGAGAGTTGCTGTTCTAGATGGGCTTTGGGGAACGCGCCTCTACATGGAATCGGGTGCGGCTGACCAAATTGCTGGTTGCATCAGCCAAAATGCTAAGCAAATCGTCACGATCATCGAGAATCTCTGTCCAGATGCGTTGGAGAAATCACCCGACATCGTTTGGAATGCAGCAAAGCAGATGTTGCCTTACGTCTTAAACCACAGTGCGAACTGTCGTGAAAACTACTCTTTCGCAACCAAATTTTTTCATTGGTCCACTCGACATCACTTTCCGAGTGTAGATAGCAAAGCACGAATTGCGATCAATCAACTTCAAAGAAGGTCAAATGTTCGTCCACTCATCAGGAAGTTTTCGCCAGCGATGGGAAACCTGTCGTACATCCAAGAATACGAGCGATGGATTTACTTTTACAGTGATCTCATCGCGGGCCTCCCAAGGGATCAGCGGAACCAACTAGTATGCGCTGATTACAAATCTCAAAAGTGCCTGGAACCGACGGAGAACAGTCTACTTCGTATTCTCGACAAATATTTCTACTACGAGGGTGGCGGAAGAGGCATGGGCAGGATATGAGCTTAACTCAAAAGCCCCCGCACCGTCTCCGATGCGAGGGCTTTTTGTATGAAGCCGGAATGCTTACGGCGTGCCGGGCTTAACTATACGCTTGATCCCGTCGCCGATGGCTGCCTTGAACCCGTAAAGGCACTCGACGGTCACAAAGATGCGGTTGCTGTTGGTCTCCGTGTAGCGGAGGTAACCGAAGGTCAGCCCGGTTTCGGGGTCGGTGACCGCCCCGGCCTCGTCGTAGTTGGCGACCGGGACGAGGTAGCGCATCGCCAGCGCGATTCCGCTCGGGTGAGCTGCGAACCCAGCAAGCTTCTCCCCGTTCTCCGGGATGACGGTGCTCGGGTAGACGTCGAACCCGCCGATCCGGCGAAGCTGCGCCTCGATCACACCCGGTTGGGAGAGCGGCAGGACGAAACTCTTTGAGACGACCTCGTCGGCCAGAAGGTTCGTGTAGTAGGCATCATCGAGGATCAACGCCCGATCAGAGATCGGCATCTTCGCCAGGCTGCAAGCCTCGCGAATCTTGAGCACCTTCTTGTAGTCAAAGGCATCGGCAGCGAGCGCGGGGATGGCGGGATTGCCGTAGTTGGCGGCGGTCACCTCCGAGAAAACATCCTTGAGAACATCCTCGGCGAGTTGTTTGACCGCTCCGGCGACGAGTCCTTCGAGCACGTTGAGAGCGGTTTCCGCCGCCTCGCGGGCCGTTACGTGGACGGTTTTGAACTTGTGTCGGTTCAGAACAACCGGGACGACCGTTACCGTGGAGTCTGCGCTCGAGGTGTAACTCCCCGCGAAATCAGAACTCTGCGAGGGAGCGCCAATGACCGGCACGCGAACCGTGTCGAGTTTGTCGGCGGGTTCAGGGCTGAAGTTCGTCGAGAACGCCCGGAAGGGAGTGAGGGTTGCCGTGAATGGCTGGAGCGCGTTCTGGGCAACCTTGATGTCTTTGACGTTGGTGAGCGTATTGGGCATGGCAGTCTACTGGTTGGAGGTGCTGGATAGGATGAGGGCCTGTTGCTGGGCCGTGAGAGAGCGCCAAAAAGCGGTCTGCTCTTTGGGGTCGGTGATCGCTTTGAAACGGGCAACAAGGTCTTCGCCCTGACGGTCGCCCTTTGGCGTGATGGGAACCGGAGCAGCGGTGCCGGTGGACGCAACGATCTCGACGGCACGCTTGGAGGCGCGGGTTTCGATGTCCTGCTCGCGAGCCTCCAGTTCAGCGTTTCGGGTGGAAAGCGTGGCAACCTTCGCCTCGATTTCAGCGTTTGCAGTGCTGAGTGATTCGACACTCTGGCGGGCAGTCGCCAGGTCCGCTTCGAGACGCTCCCGATTTGCTGTGGCCTCCACGAGTTGGCCTTCAAGAAGTTCCGCTTTTGCGGCGGCCTCAGAAAGAAGGGTCTCCCGGGCCTGGGCGTCGGCTTCGAGCGACGTCACGCGGGCGAGTGCTTGATCGAGCTGTTCGTCTACGGTGAGCATGATATCTGGGTTTTCGTGTCAACCCGCCGCTTTCACGTGACGTGAACGAAGCATTGCGAGCGCATCCGCCCGGCTCTTCACCGTCCCGGCCAAGTTCATGCGCATTGCAGCCTTGGCAGAGAACGTTTGACCCTCCATCGCCTCCTCTGGGATCTTGCGCCCGCGATTGAGGACAGCAGAACGAAACTCGGCCGCAATTTCTTCGACGTTTTGCTGGAGCAACGTTCGCTGCTCGTCTGTGAGGGAAACGCCCGATGTGCCAACGCTCTTATATTTTCCCGCCGCAAAAACCTCGACCTTGATGCCCTCATTGCGGAGCGCCTCGGTGGTATCGAACATTGACGCAATCACCCCGATGGAACCAACCCGTGCGCTGGGGGTCATATAAATGGCATCGCACTGGGATGCGACCCAGTAGGCAGCAGAACACATTTGCCCGGCTGTGAACGCGTAAACGTATTTCGTCCGGGAGAGCTCGGCGACGGCTTGCGCAAGTTCCGGTGTTCCGTTCACGCTGCCGCCCGGGCTGTCGATGTCCAACAGGACGGCTTTCACCGATGGAGTTCCTGCGGCTTCGTTTACCGCTTCGATCAATTCCTCGATATCCGTGGCTCCGAAGAGGACCTGCGCGAGGAGTCCGGGCCGCCGGATCATCGGGCCGGAGATCGTCACGACTCCCACGCCCTGATCGATTCCCAGCAGCGGGGAATCCGCTCCGGGCTCGATTCGAGGAGGTGCCTCGAAAAACGTCCGGGATGCTGCCACGAGCGCTGCATGCGCCTCAGGGGTTAGCAGCCAAGGTTGTTCGACAAAGAGAACTTCGGCGGGTTTCACGCACCCACCGGAATGTCAATCAGCCGGGTTGGCGCGGACCGCCCACCGAGGACGTATTCTGATCCTCGCCGACGACCGGCGTGGCATTGGTTCCGCCCCCCGGACGCCAAAGCATTTCGAGGGGGATGTCGAACTCGCGAGCAAGGTCAAGGATGCGCCGTGCGTTCTGAGCACGAACACGCATTTCCTCCTCAAAATCCATACCCTGCTCGGCGAAATGCTCGCTCAGCGTTTTGAGCCCCATCTCGACGTCTGCGCGGTTCTGCTGCGCCTCGCGCCCTGCATCGACGGTAATTCGACGCGGGGTAGTGGCGCTTACCCGGTGCCAATTCGGTGCATAGGGCAATGCACCCGTCTGGATCGCGTCGGCAATCACGTAAGCCCATACCGGGCGGATGAACCGTTGGATTAGAATGAGCTGGCGAAAGGAAAATCGCCGATCGGCCTTTGCGACCACCAGTCGCACCCCCGCCCCACCCACACTGCTCGAATCGGCTGCAAATTCATACGGCAGAACCCCGAGCGCCGAATCCCGGCGCAAGTGCGTCAGGAACCCTGTGAAGGTAGGGCTTGGACGGTTGGACTGGAAGCTGTCGAGGGATTCGTCGGGCTTCAGTGCCACGAGCTTGCCACCAATGATCCTCTGTAGAGCTGACGGGTCGCTGGGTTCGTGGCCGGGCGCACCGTTGCCGAGGGAGAAATCCCCATCCGGTTCGATCTCGCCGCGTGCGGTTTTCAGGATTCGGGCGACGTCCGCGTTGTCTTTAACCGCATGCTTCTCGAGCGCCAGGAGTTCCATTTCGTCGAGCACGTGATTGATCGAGTGCTGGATCGTGGCAGCATTGCGAACCGACGACGCCGACTCGGGCTCGAAAACGTGCAAGATTGCCGCCGCTGGCAGGTCATGGTGTGTGCCGTCATCGAGGAGCATCCGGTAAAACGTGGGGGCACCGAAGGCGTCCAGGCCAATCCCATCCACGGTTTCTTCGCCACCGGGGGCGTCACCGATCCGGTGCGCTTCGATCAGCTGCAGGATTGGCCGACCGTCGCGGTCGCGTGTCTTGTGGGCGAAATATTCCCCGTCCACGTCAATTCCCCGGCAAACGAGGCTCTGGCATTCCTCGAAGGAATACCGTCCGGTGATCTCGCAGCGGGAAGCCCAGTTGGCGAAGTATTCCTCTGCCACACGGTTCCATTGCGAGTCTGACGACTGAGCCTGAGGCTTGATCCCGTCACCCGTCGAGTAAATGGCCATGTTGGCGACGAGTTCGCGCACGAACCCCGAGTTCTTCTGGAGGTAGCGGGATCGGCGAACAAGCTCTGAGCGAATACCGGGCGATAGATCACGCTTCGAATCACCGGGAGCAGATCCGGGGACGCGACCCCTGCGGGGCGAGTGATTGGCCGACTCGTAGGGGCTCACCCACGCCCGAGGCAAGAACCTTCCGATGATGGACATGAAGGGGTTCATTTGGGCAGGTATCCCCAGACCGAGGATATCGCAGTGGTTCGCCGGGGGCCGTATGTTCCAGGGTCCAGGACCCGCAGCGCGTGGGCACATTCCTCGAGGGTTTCTGTGACGGTCATCGGGAACTGCTTGGAGACCGACATGCCGGAATCGCCCCACGACATCAGTGTTTTGCCCTCAATGAGCATCTCTTTCGCCTTCGACTGGATGGCCAGCACCTCGGCGACAGTAAATCCGGTTGTGAAGAGACCTTGGGCCATGACACCGGATGAGGGGGTGTCAATTGCGCCAAGTTCGATCAAATCCACCCGAAGCAGTTCTGCGCACCACACCGACAACGCAGACGACCCTCGTAGTAACTGGGCCGGTAGTCGCACGTAATTTCAACCCCCATGGGAATTTTACGTCGAGCGATCACATCCACAGATCCGGGCTTCAGGACAAGAACCGCGTTGGGGCTGCATCTGTGGTTCATGAGCCAAAGACCCCGCGGACCGCCAATGGGGACGAGATGACCGCCATCAAGCTCAATCACATGCTGAGGACCAGAGCCGAGCCTAAAAGCGGGAATGATCCTGCCGCGAATTACTCCGACGCGCTCGCCACGCACAATCGGTTTTGAAGCGAAAACTCCTAAACCATGAATCTCGCTTTTTCCGACTTTGTAGCTGGAACGCACACGAGAATGCCTACCACTTTCCGGGATCCATAAGCGAGATTCCCTTCGAAAACATTTCTAGTGCCGCGTTCCGGTTCAGCCACCCCTTGAGGAACTTGGCTTTCCGGCCCTTGGCGATGTTGCGATAGAAGGTGGCTCGTCGGGAAATGAGTTTTGCGGCAAGCTTCGTAGCGTCCGCCTCCCCTGCCGTTTTGATCGTGACCGGACCGAGAAAGCCATCAACCTTCACCCGAAGTCCTTCCTGGAGCCATTGGACCGCCCTCGCCTTCCCGTTGTTGACGGCGATGTCAAAAACGACCTCTCCGACCGGAAACGGAAGCGCGTGCGCATGGACCGGAAGCCAATAATCCCGGTGGTAAATTGCGGCCGCGAGTTCTTTGGTCAGTGCCCGGATGTTCACGTTCGGGTGCGAGCGCTGGTCGATACCGAACTTGGTTAGACCGCCTGGGTCGTCTGGGTCATTCTCCGCGACCGGGTTTCCCTTCCGATCGAACACGGTTTCCCATTTCAGGACGAAATCGAGGGCCCTCCGGAACCTGGGGTTGTCGATGGAGGCTTCCGGCTTCATTTCTCAGGGGTGACCGGCTCGACACGCTTCGCCTCGATTTCATTGACTCGCCCGTGGAGTTCGCCGCGCAGGTTTTCAATTTCCTGCAAGGAGGCGGGGGACGCCTGAAGGAAACGCAGAACAAACCGCAGCATCGCCCAGAGGGCGAGTAGCGCGGCAGTGACTTTGCCGCTCACCTCGACAGGAAGCAGATTGGCCAGTTCGGCCAGCGCATTGATCGCAGCCCCAGCAATCAGAAGGATTTCGACTTTTGAAAATTTCACCGTGCACCGCCTTTCAGTCGGATGCCGATCAGGACGATCTCGACGATGGCCCGAATAATCTGGGTGCCGATCTCCTTGCGGTTCTGCGGGATCAGGTTTCCGACACGCTCAAGAACGTATTCGAGTTTCTGGGTGCCCGTCATCGAGCCGTCCTTGAACTTGGCGAGTTCAAACCCGGCCACGAGTTGCTCAATCGCGGCCCAGACTTGGCGAAGGGTAGCCATGTCCAGTTTGGCCAGCTTCGCGAATGCGAATTGTAGGATCGTCTTCATTGTCCTCCTGCCGCCTTGTCAATTACACGGGTTAGAAGTCTGTCCCGCCCGTGATCTCGATCTTCGGGGTTTTCGGTATGCCCGAAACCTTGATCCTGATCGACCGCAGCAATCGCAGCCAGAATGGCCGGTGGTCTTCCGGGGGCACAGGCGCATCGTCCAGGTGCTTTACCACTTCGTTGATCTGCTCTTGCTCGGTCACACCTCCGGCGTAGCGTCAACGCTCCTCGCCGCGAACTCAGCGGTCACATCTTCCTCAACGCCATCGCGGATACGGATCGCTTTTCGACCTTCGCCGAGGTTGATCCACCGCTGGACGATCACGTCGCTGTAGAGCGTGTCGAGTTCCATCAGGAACGCCCTCCGCCCAGCTTGCTCCGCGCCAATCATCGTGGACCCGCTGCCACCGAACAGATCGAGGACGTTTTCGCCGGGGCGGGATGAATACCCCATCGCCCGGACGGCGAGGTCGACCGGCTTCTCCGTGAGGTGGACCATTTTCTGGCCCGTCACCTTCTTGATGTGCCAGAGATCGGTGGCGTTGTTCGGGCCGTAAAACTGGTGGGCCGCGCCCTCACGCCATCCGTAGAACGCGATCTCGAACGCGCCCATGAAATCTTTCCGGGTCAGGACCGGGTGCTCTTTGTCCCAGATGACAGCCTGCGAGAAATAGAGTTCGTTCTCCCGGAGCGCAGACGGGTAGTTGGCGAGGTTGGCGTAGCCGCCCCAGATGTAGAAGGCGCGGCCCGGTTCCAGAACACGAGCGATGTTGCCGAACCAAGCGCGGAGTGCCTTATCGAAATCCTCTTCCGAGATGAAGTCGTTCGCCAGTGGGCGGTCCTTGGGCCGGAGTTTCTTTCGCGCCTTTAACGGATCCCCAACCCCCCGCGCCATGTCGAAGCTCTGATGGTGCATCTTTGGCTTCTTGGCGTTCGGACTCATGAGCGGACTGTCCGAGCAAATCCCTGCGGCAATCGCCGTGCTGCTGCGGGGTTCAACCTTCACGTTGTAAGGCGGGTCAGTGTTGGCCAGTTGGATGCGGGCACCGTCCAAGAGCCGGTCCAGATCCGTGGGCGATCCCGAGTCCCCGCACATAAGCCGGTGGTTACCGAGAATGTAGATGTCGCCCGGGCGGGTGAGTGCCTCATCGGGCGCTTCTGGCGTGGGCTGCTGCTCGCCTGTTGCCTGGGGCGGCAGAAGTTCATCAATTGAAAAGGCATCGAACCCGGTCAGGTCCAAATCGATCTGGCCGTCGAGTTCCTGGATGAGCTTCTTGAGTTCCTCATCGTCTGTCTCCGCAAGCTCGGCGATGCGATTGTCGGCGAGCATGTCGGCCCACTCGGCCGCTTCGTTCTCGTAGTCCTGGAAATCGACCGGCACCTTTTCGCATTCGAGGAGCTTCGCCGCGTCGAGGCGTCCGTGTCCCTTGATCACGAACCCGGAGCGTTTTGAAACGACGATGGGGTTTCGCCAACCCTGCGCCCGGATGATTTTGGCGAGCAGCTTAATCTGCGATTCCGGGTGGCGATTGGGGTTCCTCGGGTTGGGAACCAGCTTTTCGGTTTCGACCAACTCGGTGTGTGCGCAGAAGACGGCAGGATCGCTCATGCCCGCCGGGCGGGTGTCAACGGCTGCATTGACACCCCGGCCCCCACATGAGCGAAGCAGCCGAAGGCGTCACGACCGAAATGGCCGAGCGGATTCTCGACGCCGATTTCAAAAACATCGTCAAGAAGGTGGCGGCGGGAAAGACCCTCACCGTAGCCGAGCGGGCCCGCGTTCAGGCTCGCGCCGCCGGATGCACCGACACGGTAGCCTATGCCAAGACCGTCGTGGAGCTGGCAAACCTCCTCGGCGTTACGCGCCGCACGATCAATTCGTGGCAAAAGATGGATGGCGCTCCGAAGACGCTCTCCAACGGCTCGTTTCCCGTCGCGGAGTGGCGGGAGTTCGTGCGGGTGCGTGGCCTCAAAACCAATTCCCCGGTCACAACGAACGAGGAAGCACTCAAAGCGCGAAAACTTCTGGCAGAAGTCGAGGAGCGCGAACTGAAAGTCGCCATCAAGAAGGGCGAGTTCGTTCTGCTGGAAGAAGTCCGCCGATCTTGGCTCACGCAGGTCGGCAAGGCCGTGGCGCTCCTCCGGGCCAAGTTCGAGAGCGAGTTGCCCCCGATCCTCTCCGGCAAGGATGCGCAGGGCATCCGCGAGGAATGCGCCCGCGCCATCGATGAGGTCTGCCGAAGCCTTCACACCGGAGAGGGGGCGGCACCGTGAAGGGCGGCAAGGTGTCCAAACTGGAACAACGGTTCGCGCTGCTCTGGCGTTCGATGAATGGTCCCGCGCTGGAACGCGAGTTCCGGTTTCACCCGACGCGGAAATGGCGGGCAGATTTCGCCCATCTTCCGTCTCGAACTCTGATCGAGATTGAGGGTGGCATCTGGATTCGGGGTCGCCACACCACTCCACGGGGGTTCACCGCCGATGCTGAGAAATACCTCGAAGCGGCGCTGGCCGGATGGCGGGTGCTCCGACTCGTCGACCAGCAAATCAAAGCGCCAACCGTCGCCCGAATCATTGACCTCTGTGCCAAGGCATGAGCGACCACGCGACCCAACTCGACACGATCTGGCGTGAAGCGTGGCGTCCGCCCGACCGACAACCCGTCTGGCAATGGGCCGAGCAGCACATCGCGTCGATCCCGTATTCGCCCATGCCGGGACGCTTTCGCGTCGAGAACTCGCCACAGATCCGAGAGGTCCTCGAAGCCATCGTCGATCCGAAGGCTCGACTCGTTTCGATCATCGCCAGTGTCCAGTCCAGCAAGACGACCGCCCCGGAAGTGGGGCTCTGCTACATCATCGCAAACTTGCCCGGCCCCACCCTCTGGCTCGACCAGACGGACGAGGACGCGAAGGACCAGAGCGAGTCGCGACTCCAGAAAATGTTTGATGAGTGCGAGCCGGTGCGGGCCCTGTTCCCGGCCAACCCGCACAAGAAGCGGAACACCACCATCCATTTCGCCACCGGGATGACGCTCTGGATCGCTGGGGCGCACAACAAGAGCAACCTCCAACGTCGCTCGATCCGATGGCTGATTGGGGACGAGACCTGGCGCTGGCCTCCCGGCCACATGGCAGAAGCCGAGGCTCGCGTCACCGCTTTCGGCTGGCTCGGCAAGTGCATCTTCATGAGTCAGGGCGGGGAGGAGGATGACGACACTCACCGGAAGTTCGAGACGACCGACCAGCGGGAATGGACGTTCGCATGTCCGCACTGTGGCCACCGCCAACCGTTCCGATGGGAAAACGTGGAGTGGGCCAAGGACTGCAAGGACGAGAACGACCAGTATGATT
>CAZSMN010000062.1:0-14280 GCA_964607615.1 uncultured Chthoniobacterales bacterium
TTTGTCATCGACTGGATCGCCGGTCCGGGCACGACCGTCGTCAACCTCGACAAGCTTTCCTACGCCGGCAACCTTGAGAGCCTCGCCTGCCTCTCGGGCGATCCCCGGCATATCTTCGTCCAAGGCGATATCGGCGACGCTGCGCTGCTCGAGTCGCTCCTCGCCACGCACCAGCCACGCGCGATCGTCAACTTTGCCGCAGAGTCGCATGTCGACCGTTCGATTCACGGTCCGCGCGATTTTATCCAGACCAACATTGTCGGCACCTTCGAGCTTCTCGAGGCCGTGCGCGGCTACTGGAAATCGCTCGAGGCCGCTGACAGTGCGGCGTTCCGGTTCCTTCACGTCTCGACCGATGAAGTCTACGGGTCCCTCAAAAAGGAAGACCCGGCTTTCACCGAGCTCAACCGTTACGAGCCGAACAGTCCGTATTCCGCCTCGAAGGCAGCGAGCGATCATCTCGTCCGCGCGTATCATCACACCTACGGACTCCCGGTTCTCACGACGAACTGCTCGAACAACTACGGCCCGCTCCAGTTTCCGGAAAAGCTGATCCCGCTGATGATCGTGAACGCCCTCGCCGGCAAGGCGCTCCCGGTCTACGGCGACGGCATGCAGATCCGCGACTGGCTTTACGTGGGCGACCACTGCAGCGCGATCCGCCGCGTGCTCGAGGCCGGCCGTGTCGGGGAGACCTACAATATCGGTGGCTGGAACGAGAAGCCGAACATCGAGATCGTCCACACCATCTGCGACCTTCTCGACGGGATCCGCCCGCGTCAGGACGGCAAGTCCTACCGCACCCAGATCCAATCCGTCACGGACCGTCCCGGTCACGACCGCCGCTATGCCATCGATGCCGGCAAGATCGAGCGTGAGCTCGGCTGGCGTCCGGCCGAAACCTTCGAGACCGGCATCCGCAAGACGCTCGAGTGGTATCTGAGCAACCAAGCATGGATCGCCAACGTGCAGTCCGGTGCCTATCGCGAATGGGTCGAGAGAAACTACGCGGGCCGCAGCGCATGAAGATCCTGATCCTCGGTTCGCGCGGGCAGGTCGGCTGGGAGCTTCAGCGGAGCATGGCGCCCCTCGGCGCGGTGACGGCGCTCTCGTCGGGAAGTAGAGAGGCCTGTGGCGATCTCGCGCGGCTGGAGGATCTCGCATCGACCGTCCGCTCGCTCCGGCCGGACATCATTCTCAATGCGGCCGCACACACTGCTGTCGACAAGGCTGAGGACGAGCCAGCACTTGCGCTCCGCCTCAATGCCGAAGGGCCGGCGGTGCTCGCCGCCTGCGCGGCCGATCTCGGTGCGCTCCTCGTCCACTACTCGACGGATTACGTTTTTGACGGGTCCGGTCATCTTCCGTGGAGTGAGAGCGCCCCGACCGCTCCGCTGAGCGTCTACGGGCAGACGAAGGTCGAGGGCGAAAAGGCGATCGCCGCCTCGGGATGCCGCCACCTGATTTTCCGGACGAGCTGGGTTTATGCCGCCCGGGGAAAGAATTTTGCCAAGACGATCCTAAGGTTGGCAAAGGAACGGGAGAACCTCTCGATCGTAAGCGATCAGGTCGGCGCCCCGACCGGTGCCGAACTCATCGCCGACGTCACCGCTCATGCGGTCCGCATGGCATGCGCCGATCCGTCGAAGCTCGGTCTCTACCACCTTGCCGCCTCCGGAGAAACCTCATGGCACGGGTTTGCCACGCACGTCTGTGATGTCGCGCGCGCCTCCGGCGTGGAGCTTCTCCTCCGCAAGCTCGAGGCGATCCCGAGCTCCGCCTATCCGACCCCGGCACCGAGACCGCTGAACTCCCGGCTCGACACGTCCAAGCTCCGCACAACCTTCGACGTCACGCTGCCTGAATGGAAGTCGGGCGTCGACCGCATGCTGGCTGAAATCCTTTCACCATGAACGAACGCAAAGGCATCATTCTCGCGGGAGGCTCCGGCACCCGCCTTCATCCGATCACGCAGGCAGTCTCGAAACAGCTTCTGCCCGTCTACGACAAGCCGATGATCTACTATCCGCTGAGCACCCTCATGCTCTCGGATATCCGCGAGATCCTGATCATCTCCACGCCGCATGACCTTCCCTCCTTCCGCCGGCTTCTCGGAGACGGCTCGAAGTTCGGACTTTCGTTCTCGTTCTGCGAACAGCCCAGCCCCGACGGACTGGCCCAGGCGTTCTTGCTCGGCGAGGAATTCCTCGGCAACAGCCCGGCAGCGCTCGTTCTCGGCGACAATCTTTTTTACGGCAGCGATCTGAGCCAAACCCTGCAATCGGCTGCGGCGACGACGGAAGGAGCGACCATTTTCGGCTACGAGGTGACGAATCCGTCGGATTACGGCGTGGTGGAATTCGATGCCTCCGGACGCGCTATCTCGCTCGAAGAAAAACCCGCCAAGCCCCGCAGCCGCTGCGCGATTCCCGGTCTCTACTTCTACGACTCCCAAGTTGTGCCCATGGCCAAGTCGCTCAAGCCCTCGCCGCGCGGGGAGCTGGAAATCACCGACCTCAACCGCCTTTACCTCGACGCCGGGAAACTCCACGTCAAACGCCTCAGCCGGGGCACCGCCTGGCTCGATACCGGAACGCACGAGTCTCTTCTCGAGGCCGGTGATTTTGTCCGGGCCATCCAGAACCGGCAGGGCCTCCGCATCGCCTGTCTCGAAGAGATCTCCTATCTGAAAGGTTGGCTCAGCGCGGAAGAACTCTCCGCCGCTGCCGCTGCCTTTGGTAAATCGACCTACGGCACTTATCTCCGCACCATCCTCGAAAGATCCCATTCATGAGAATCGAACCCCTCAAAATCGAAGGCGCCCTCCTTCTCCAGCCCACCACATATGGCGACGAGCGCGGCTTTTTCCTCGAAATGTGGAACCGCAAAACGTTTGCCAAGATCGGTCTCGATTTTGACTTCGTGCAAGACAATCACAGCCGCTCGACCAAGCACGTCCTCCGCGGGATGCATTACCAGGTCAATGGCGCTGCGCAGGGCAAACTCGTCTGGGTCTCAAGCGGGGCCGTCTTCGACGTCATCGTCGACCTCCGAGAGGAATCCCCCACGTTTGGCAAGTGGGATGGCCGCCTCCTCACCAGCGCCTGCCACGAACGCCTCTGGGCCCCGCCCGGCTGCGCCCATGGCTTCCTCGTCGTCAGCGACTACGCCGATTTCCACTACAAGTGCACCGACTACTACTCGCCCCAGAACGAGCGCATCCTCCTCTGGAATGATCCCGAGACCGGCATCCATTGGCCCATTCCGGTCGGCCTGAAACCCCAGGTCGCCCCGCGCGATCTTGCGGGAAAATCCTTCTCCGAATGCGATAAATACAAACGCGGCGAGAAACTCGGCCTCGGCTTTCCCGGCAGTTGGAAGGAGTGACGCTTCAGAGAGGCGCGTCTTTTCCCTTGCACCCCCGCCCGCTTTGCCCCATCTTCTGCCTCCCTTCTCTCTGAGACCCTATCGTCCAGTGGCCTAGGACACCGCCCTTTCACGGCGGTAACACGGGTTCGAATCCCGTTAGGGTCGCCACTCTAAGTCTTTCAGGGGGGGCGCGTCTTACGCGCGTTCGAAATCGCGACGCTACCGCGCCCGATGCTGGAGCGAGGCTGCCATGGGCGCGAAGACGCAGCAGAGTCCGAGGAGAGCGAGCACGGTGAAGGAGATGATGGGGAGAATCATATGTCTCAAATAAAGCCGCGCCCTGACGGGAATCAACCCCCATCCACCCGATTTTTGCTCCGCAGCAAGAAGCCGTTGAAAACCGATGGCGGTGATTTTCCGGTGGCGGTGGATCACGTCCCGGCATAGATGGAGGGCATGCTTACCAACGACGAAATCGAGCGGGCAGTGCAGGCCGGAACCGGACTGACATTGCTTCACGTTCTGCCTTCCGAGATTTTCGAAGTGAAGCGGATTCCGGGGTCCAAAAACGCGTGTGTTTACGAAACGGTCTTCCTCTCCCGCGTTGCGGAGATCCAGACGGACAAGGCGGCGCCTTTGATTGTCTATGGTGCCGGCGATGGATCACACGACGCAGCCGTCGCGCAGCAAAAGCTCCGCGCAGCCGGCTACACCGATGTCGCGATTCTCGAGGGAGGCCTGTCGGCCTGGGAGAGGGAAGGCAGAGCACTTGACGGCACGGGAGCGATTCCCGCTCCACCGGAATTCGATGGGACGTTTGCGATCGTTCCCTCCGCGAGCTTTGTCCGCTGGACCGGGCGCAATCTCTTCAACCACCACAGCGGAACGGTGGCCGTGCGCGCAGGAAGCATCACGCTGGAGAACAATGCGCTCGCCGCGGCGGACTTCACCATCGATCTGACAACCATCGTCTGTGAGGACATCCCGGATCCTGCCATGAACCGGATGCTCGTCACCCACCTGGAGTCGGAAGATTTCTTCGATGTTCTCCGATACCCTCTGGCGACATTCGTTGCGACATCCGTCGAGGCGGTCCCGGAGGCCAGCGAGGGCATGCCGAACTTCCTCATAACCGGTCGCTTCACGCTGCGCGGCGTGACGCGAGAGTTGACGTTCCCGATCCTGGTCGCTGCCGCCGACCCGGATACACTTACGGGTCAGGCGGTGCTTGATCTCGACCGGACCGATTTCGGCAGCATCTACGGGTCGGGCCGATTTTTCCGGTTTCTGGGGAAGCACGTCGTGAACGACGTCGTCCACCTGCACGTGAAGATCACAGCGAAGCGCGCCGCCTGCTGACCTACGGCTGCCCGCCCATCTGCCACGTCTTCAATGCCTCGATCGGATGGATGAGCATAATGACGTTCATCGTGAGGTTATCGCGCACCCAGAGGGCACAGCCGATCTCCATGGCGAGAAGCAACGCAACGCTCGCCCAGACAGGCAGCTGCCATGCCAGCAGGAAGCCGAACGACATCATCAACACGTCGCTGACCGAATTGAAAACACTGTCGCCCGCATAGCCGAGCGCGATGGTGGCGTCCCGATAACGATCGATGATCAGAGGAGAATTTTCCAGAATCTCCCAGCCGACCTCGAGCAGCACCGCGATCAAATAGCGATACCGGACAGGAAGCCTTCGAGCGACCAGCCAGAGGATGAAAAAGAAGATAAGCCCGTGACCGATATGCGAGAAGGAGTAGGGATCGGCGAAGCCCTGCGAACACTGGCTGCTCCAGATATCCGAAACCCAGAGTCCGGGCTTTCCGCTTGGTCCGAAAAGCGAGCGACCGAGCCAGAACTCCACAAGCGCCATGGCGACGAGGATGCCTGCCACCCAGCCGCCGATCTGAAGTGTCTTTTTCAAGCCTTCCGCTTAACCGTCGGTAGCCCGGTTGTCGAACAAACGAAATTCAACACTTCCGGATCGCTCCACCTCAAGGACGGGGCACCCAGAGCGGCGTCATCTGTAACATCTGTTTATCCGGCTGCGTGGCATCGACGAGAGCCACCGGTTTGACCGGCACATTTCCGCGGCGGTAGGAGATCGAACCGGTCACGCCGGGAAATGGCGGCGCGAGCCTGAGGTTCCTGACCAGCATCCGGTCACGACCACCCGATGAGGCGATCGCCCGGAGGAGCACCAGGGCGGCATCCCGGCCAAGACCGGCAAACGCTCCGGCCGTTTGACCATTCTTCTTCAATGCGGCACGGAAGGCCTTCACGTCTGCCGCCGTGGCAGAACCCTCCGTGCGGGCCGGGAAGGCATGCGTGGTGAAATACACATCGGCAGCCAACGGGTTTTTCGCCCATTTCGCCGGAGCGTCGTAGCCATCGCCGCCAAGGATCGGACCGCCGAATCCCTTCCCTCTCAAAACCGCGATCATCCCGAGGGCTTCGTCAGCTGTTTCGGCAGCGAGATAGATCGCCTCGGCTTTCAGAATCGACGGTGGAATCAAACATACCTCGCCCGGGCGATAACCCAGACGGCC
Organism: uncultured Chthoniobacterales bacterium; assembly: GCA_964607615.1. Classification (GTDB taxonomy): domain Bacteria; phylum Verrucomicrobiota; class Verrucomicrobiia; order Chthoniobacterales; family Terrimicrobiaceae; genus CAZSMN01. Next base: position 5,922 of record CAZSMN010000062.1, read on the forward strand.
GGTAATGCGGCCGCGATGCCGGTGAAAAGCTGACGTGAAATACCCCTGAAGCAGCCGGGTGTAGGATTCTGTTTCGTTATACAGAACCGCTGCGGTCGTGATCTTGCGCGTTCTCATGAGCCACTCAGCAGCAACGGCCGCCTGAGCATTGTCACCGAAGCAGGCGAGAAACGTCCTTCCTCCCCAAACCTGACCGGGCAGGCGGGGCGAGGTCGCTCCCGATGTGATAAAGACCTTGCCGCTCCGTGCGGCGACATCCGCGGCGGCACGGGCGAGGTCCGTATCGGAAAGCCCCACGAAGCCACTCAATCCGGGATCTTTTTCCAGAGCTTTCTTGACGGCATTGGCAGCGGCTTTTGCTGTGGAGTCGATCGGATAGAGAGTAACTGAAACCTTCGAGCCACCAATCCCGCCACCACGATTCACCTGATCCACGACAGCCCGCACTCCCTGCCAGGACGGAGCATCGATCGGCGCTTGCGGTCCGGAGGTCGAGTAAACTGCGGCGATGCGCACCTCGGCCATGGCCGGAAGAGATGCGAGAAACGTAACGGCAACGAGGAGAGAGCACGTTTTCATCAGCCTGCTTCTACCTGAACGCACACAGCGCCGTCGAACCCGTAAAAAAATCAGAACGGAGCAACCTCCCCATCAACGCGCAATCGTCAGCCGAACAGAAAAATGCCGTGAGGTTATCCGCTGCGAGAACGTTGTGGAGGGAAGGCTGTTGCAAAGGCTGCGCACGAGACGGAGTCCGATGCCGATGCCCCCGGAATCACCGGCATTCGCGTTCCGATCATTGGTAAGACGGATCACGACGCGACCTTCCCTTGCACAAGAGGCACGGCACCGTACCTCCTTCACGGCGTAACGGAGAGCATTCCCGAACAGGTTATGAAAAATCTGCTGAAGGAGATCCGCATCGGAGACACATCGGAGACCGGGCGGGAACGACCATCGCCACCGAAGCGCCCTCTCATCGGCCAGTAGCGCGTAGGATTCTCTCAAGTCTTCGAGCAAGGCATTGAGGTCCACGGATGCCGGATGAATCTCCATCTTTCCGCCTTCCGCTTTGGCCGTGAGAAGTGAGCGCTCGACGAGTTGCGAGAGTCTGCGGATTTCCTCCTGCACCTCCTCCGAGAACTCCGGAGGGAGCTCTGCCGCATTCGCCTCGACACGGAGTCTCAAAAGCGTCAGCGGTGTCCGCAGTTCGTGCGCGACGCGGGCCGAGAACTCCGCCATCTCGGCATACGAGCGATGCACGCGCTGGAGCAGGTCATTGAGATGCTGGACGAGCGCCGCAAGCTCGGGCTCCCGTTCCGGCACGGAGACGCCAAGGCCGAGCGACGCGGGCTGCAGGCCGGTCAACTCCCTGTTGATCCGCCGGATCGGCTGAACCGAACGCAGGGCAATAAAGTAACCAACGACGATGCTGAGCAGCAAGAGAGGCACCCCGGCCCAGAGCAAGACCTGAACAAGTTCGCCCAGAATGTCCTGAACCTCCTCATCCGTGTAGCTGCCATGGATCACCCAGTTAGGAAACTCGGGATGCGAGCGGTCCCAGCGGTCTTTTCTGAGTTCCTCGTCCAGATGGTGATGGACCGTCGCCACAAGAACCGAGGCCAGCACGATCAGCGAAAGGGCGAACCATGCCGTCAGCTTCAGCCGGAAGCTCACTGCCGCTCCTCTCTCAAAGCAAAGCCAATGCCCCTCAGCGTCTGGATGAGCGGGCGGCACCCGGGGACGTCGATCTTTTTGCGAAGGTAGTTGATGTAGACGTTCAAGACGTTGGTTCCAGAATCAAAATGCTGATCCCAGACCCTCTCCACCAAGGCGGTCTTTGAGACAGGTCGCGGCGACGCCTCGGCCAGAACCTCGAGAAGCGCAAACTCACGGTTCGTCAGACGGATCTCCTCACCGGCCCTCCGCGCCACCCTGGCACGGAGATCAATCTCGAGATCGCCGACACAGAGCACATCATCCAACCCCGGCCGCGCCCTCCGCCGCAGAGCCCGCAGCCGCGCGAGCAATTCCTCCGTTGAGTAGGGTTTGACGATGTAATCGTCCGCGCCGGCGTCCAATCCGCTCACCTTGTCACGAACATCGCCCCTCGCTGTCGCCAGCAGAATCGGGCAGGTGCAACCCGAGACCCGCGCCGACCGGGTAACGCTCACTCCATCGCGGCCCGGCATGGTGATGTCCAGAACAGCCGCATCGTAGGAATGCTCGCCAAGCAACCAGAGCGCTTCCTCTCCATTCCCCGTCTCATCGACGGCATGTCCCGCCTGCCTCATGGCGTGCACCACGTGCGAGCGCACCTTCGAGTCGTCTTCCGCAACGAGGATTCTCATGAAAGTTGTTTGGCTTCAGCAGAAGCTCTCATGAGCAAAAGCTACCTTATACAGCAGCCGCTTCAATCATCGTCGTGGTCTCGATTTTTCTCTCTCGTTCCAATGTTGCCGGGGGCAGGAGCAGACGAGGCGGCTGTGTTAATCCCGACGCCATTCTTGTAAACAAGCTGGCCTCCGTAGTGACCGGTTTGAGCGACGCCATAGCTGGCGACGGCAGCAGCGAGAGCCGCCGCGACAGATGCCCCGCGTGCCGCTTTCGGAAATGCAACCAACGCCGCAGCAGCGATTGCCAGAAGAGCCGCTCCCATCGCGACGTTTCTCGTGAACTCGCCCCATTCTTCGTGTTCCTCAAGGACTCCCTCCGCCCGTGGAGAGAGTTCGCCCACAATTTCCTCGTCTTCCCCACCCGTCCAGGTCGCAACGACCGCACCGGCGGCACCGCCGGCAAGAAGAATGGCAGCCAGCAATGGCAGGTGCCAACGACGTAGGAAAACCGCGATGAACGCTACGGCGGTCCCGATCAGTATGAAAACAATCGGGAAGTGAACAATCGCCGGATGCAAGGGATTCGGAATCGGTATCATGGCGATATTCCTCAGTTGATTCTCACGTATTCATCGCGGGTCTTCCGGCAGGAGGGACATTTCTTTTCCGGCAAGGCCGTGAGAGTCATCCCGCAGATCTGGCAGACGTAGTAGTCTGCAGGGGCATTCTTTCCGAGGGAACTGAGAGCCTCCTGATAGAGCTTGGCGTGCTCTTTTTCGGCTGCAGCGGCAAACTCCAGAGTGCGGATCGCCGCGCGCACATCGTCCGCCTTGGCCACTGCAAGAAACTCCGGATACATGACATCGCGCTCGTAGGATTCTCCTTTGATCGCCGCCTTAAGATTCTCTTCAGTCGTCGCGGGAACAACTGCCTCAAGCTCGAAGGTCCCGACTTTCCCGCCAAGCTCCAGAATGGCCTTCTTGTGGGTCTCGCGATGGATGGCCTCGGCTGCCGAAGCGGCGCGGAAAAGTTTTGCTACCTGATCGCAACCTTCTGCTGCTGCCTTTTCGGCAAACCTGGCATAGCGATTGGCTGCATTTGATTCCCCTTGATGGGCAGCATTCAGATTCTTGATCGTCTGCTCCGAGACCGCACCGTTCGCACCGGGCATCTGAAAGACGAATGCTGCTGCCAAGGCTGCCAGAGATACCAACCAACGTGTTTGTTTTTTCATAACAGCGCCCAAAGTAACGGGGCGACGTTAGAAACCAGCGGGCGGCGGGATTAGAAAAATCTAACGCCGTCGTTTTGTATCCGGGCTTGAAGGATCGATCAGGAGGAGAGCCGCTCGGCAGCCGTGACCGTATTCGAAAGAAGCATGGCGATCGTCATCGGCCCCACCCCCCCGGGCACCGGCGTGATGGCCGCGCACTTCGGTGCGACGGCGTCATAATCGACGTCGCCAACCAGCCGGTAGCCTTTCGGATTCGAGGGATCTTCGACGCGGTTGATCCCGACATCGATCACGACAGCGCCATCACGGATGTGCCCGGCACCGAGAAAATGCGGACGGCCGATGGCCGCGATGACGATATCGGCCTCGCGGGTGATCGCTGCGAGATCTCCGGAGCGCGAGTGAGCGACCGTAACGGTCGCATCGCCTCCCTCACCCCTCCGCATGAGAAGAAGCGCCATCGGCTTGCCGACGATCATGCTACGGCCGACCACAACAGCACGGCGGCCGGCGGTCTCAATGCCGGATTCCGTCAGCAGCCGGATGCAGCCGAGCGGAGTGCACGGAACGAAGCCCGTGGGATCATCCATGGCGAGCTTGGCGACATTCACCGGATGAAAGCCGTCGACATCTTTTCGCGGGTCGATGGCCAACACGACCGCGGCCTCGTCGATGTGAGAGGGCGGCGGAGATTGGACGAGGATTCCATGAACGGCCGGATCGCGGTTCAGCTCCTCGACAAGGGCGATCAGTTCGGCCTGCGTCGTGGAGGCCGGGAGTTCTTTTTTAACGGAGTGAAATCCCAGCTCGGCCGCGCGTTTGTCCTTCGAGCGGACGTAGGCTCGTGAAGCGGGATCGTCACCCACCAGAACGACGGCGAGACCGGGCCGCACACCTTTGGCAATCAGAGCCTCTGCCCGAAGACGGGTTTCCTGCAATACTTTTGCCGCTATCGCGACGCCATCAATCCGCACCATTTTTCAGAATCTCCTCCATCTTGTTTCGGGCCATCTCAAACTCATCATCCGTGAGGCCGGTCGGCACATACTCCGGTGGGTCGATCCTGACGGAGATTGTGGAAAATGGCAACGGGATGATAAATCCGTCCCACGTTTTCATACGGACGCAGCGGGAAAAGGAAGCGTGCGCCGGGAGGATGGCGGCCCCGGTGGATTGCGCGAGCTGGATAACACCCGGTCCAAGCGTGTAGCGGGGGCCGCGCGGACCATCCGGCGTGATCGCAATGTCGCCTCCGCTACGAACGAGACGGATGAGCTCCAACAGAGCCCTTGAGCCCCTTCGCGAACTTGATCCCCTTGCCGAACCCATACCGAATCCCGCCACGACCTGAGCGAGAATTTCGCCGTCTTTGCTCGGGCTGGTCAAAACCGTCACCCCTTTCCTGCGCTTACGTGGGTAGCGCCGGTCGAACGCGAGCGTGATGCCCAGGATGCGATTGTGCCAGAAGCAGACGAGAAACGGATCCTTGAGGCTGCCATCGACAATGCCCGCCCGCTCGTCCAATCGCAGTCGGATCGTGCAAAAGAGGAGGCGGAGAATGGCCACGCCGACTAGGGCCAGAAGACGTTCGCGACTCATGGGAGAAACATTTCCAGAACTTTCCTCAGGACCGGACGGGCTTGAGCAGCCAGCGTCTCGTTGGCATACGCGACCCACGCGACCCCGCTGACCGCATCAAGAGGCGCATCGGGGAAGCCTCCCAGCGGATGCTCGAACACAACGCCGGCTTTCCGCAAGAGCAGCGCCGTGCAAGCGTCGTAGGGGTGGCAAACAAGCGATGACTCGATATCCAGCACGCGGAAGACAAGCGGCCGGAGATCTGAGCACATCCGGTCGTGTCCGGCCATCAGCTCGTAGAATTGCCCGCCGGTGGAGATGTATTGATCGTCAAAAACCGTCGGCGAAGGCGACGAGTTCGGACCAAGAAGCTCCTCCCAGAGCCTTTCTTCAATTTGCGCGGTCAGGGTGCGGCCCTCGGGGAAGAATTTCACCAGGGACGAAAACCCGTGGGCAAATGTCGTCGCCGTGGAAGGTCTCATCTCAAGCGGGAGCCGTCCGCCACCGCGGAGATCGATACTATGGCAAACAAGAGGCCCATCAACCGATGCGCTCAAAACGTCGGCCCGCCAGTGACGTGTTGTGGGAATCTCCGCCATGGCCGCTGCCACGATGTGCGAAAGCATCGTGCCCTCCCCGGCCTGTGGTGCAACCGAAGCCAATGCCCACGCGCTTCGTTTGTCGTACATCAGCCCCCTCGTGCCATCGATCGGGTCGATGAGGCATTTCCAGTCGGTCTTCTCAACGTCCGTTCCCCCCGGGTGGCAAAGCGGTTCGTCCAAACCCTCCATGACGATTTGCACCGGCCATTCTTTCGGCCAGCGTTCCGCAAACCAGCGGATAATGGCCTCCTCCCCGAAGCGGTCGATCCGGTAGATCGTGTCTCCGCCGGCATAGTCCGCAACCACCGAAAGATCCACCGCATCCGAGGCCCGGCGTCCAGCGATCACCGCGTCGCGGACGGTGACGCAAAGCTCCTCAAGATATTTTCGGAGATCCTCTGGTGCGGGGAGTGACATCAGGTCGGAAGGCTAGAGAATGCCGGCGGCTTTGGCGAGAACGCCTCGCATTTTTTCCAGACGCGAAGGAGAAGAAGCACTGCCGCAACGGCAAGGCCGATCACGAATCCCACCCAAACTCCGGGAGCGCCCAGACCAAGGCGGAAAGCCGAAACATACGACACCGGCAGCGCGACCGCCCAATAGGCGATGACCCCGATGAGCATCGGGATCCGGGTGTCCTCGAACCCCCGCAACGTGCCGGCGGATACCACCTGGATTCCGTCAAAAATCTGAAAAACACCGGCCAGCATCAGCAGTTGAACGGTCAGAGCAATCACGGCGGGGTCGCTGATGAAAGCGGATGCGATCAAGCGTCCGCCCAGAACGAAGACCACGACGAAAAGGCTCATCACAGCAAGGGCAAGTGAAAGCCCGCCGGCGATGATCGGCCGGAGCGAATCCGTCCGACAGCTTCCACGGGCCTGGCCCACCCGCACGCTGACGGCCTGCGAGAGCCCGAGTGGAACCATGAATGTTGTCGCGGCACAGATCATCGCAATCTGATGGGCTGCCAGCGGCACCACGCCAAGCCAGCCCATCATAAGCGAGCCCACGGCAAAACCGCTGACTTCGCAAAGGTGGAGCGCACCGGACGGCAGCCCGATCGCAGCGAGAGCCATCGCGGGTTTGAGTGGACTCCGCAGGAAAGCCCATCCCGGCCATGCGGCGCCGAAAATGCCCGAGAGCGCCGGCCAGGCAAAGACGCCGGCCGCCGTTGCGATCCGTGCCAGTAACGTCGCCAGACCAGCGCCCTCCAAGCCCATCGCCGGCACGCCGAACTTCCCGAAGATCAGCACGGCGTTCAGCACGGCATTAAGCCCGACCCCCGCGATCATGATCCAGAAGGGAGGCCAGGGAGACCCGTGCGCCTCGCAGAAATTCTTCGCCACGCAGGTCAGGAAGACCGGCACCATCGACCAGGCGCACAGGAGAAAATACGGACCGACCGCTGCGTTGACCTCTGCCGGCTGCCCGAGCACGCCGATATGGGGCAGCGCGACATGGGCCAGCAGGGCCAGCGGCACCGACAGACACAGCGCGAGCAGCAGCCCGCCCCGCACAAACGCCGCCGAATCCGAAGGCTTCCCGGCCCCGTGCGCGTGGGCGCACTTCACGCTGACCGCAGACAGGACGCCAAAACCAAAAACGAAGGGCACAGAAAGAACGGTGTTAGCAAACGCGCACGCCCCGAGCGGAACGACGCCCACCCGTCCGACCATTACCGTGTCGACGAGCCCCATGAGCATCTGGCCGACGTGCCCGGCCATGATCGGCGCAGCAAGGGCAAGCGTCCGCCGGTTCTCTTTCAGCAGTGATTTCAGCACGATCGGAATCCCGTCCTCACGAGGACGCGATCTCACTCACCCGCCGGATGGACTCCGCCCGACCGGTTGATTCATCGATCTCGATAATCGCCCCGCACAGCTGCACCGGACCCCGCGCGACCGGGAAGGCCACCGGCATTCCGTCCAGAAAACGGCGGATGATCGGCTCTGCCTCGCGGCCGAGAATCGAATCCCGGGGTCCACACATTCCAGCGTCGCAGAGAAAGGCGGTTCCGCCAGGAAGCACGCGCTCATCAGCCGTCTGCACGTGGGTGTGGGTGCCGACCACCGCCGACACCCGCCCGTCCAGAAACCGGCCCATGGCGATCTTCTCACTCGTCGTCTCGCCATGGACATCGACGAAAATCACAGGCGTTTCCTCGCGGAGCCGTTCCACCTCGGCCTCAGCCGCGGCGAACGGGTTATCGAGGGCCGGTTGCATGAAGGTGCGACACTGCACGTTCATCACGGCGACTTTGCCCTTTGAGGTTTCCAAAACGATGCTGCCATTGCCCGGCGTTCCGGGCGGGTAATTCAGCGGCCGGAGCAACCGTGGCTCGGTCGTGATGTAGTTGGCGGTCTCCTTTTGATCCCAGACGTGGTCGCCGGTCGTGATGACCGCGATCCCGGTCCTCAGCAGGTCGATGGCGATTTTACCCGTAATTCCCCTGCCCCCGGCGGCGTTCTCGCCGTTGACGATCACAAAATCGATCCCCCTCTCCTTCAAAAAGCCCGGCATGGCGGCCGCAACGGCGGCACGGCCGGGTTCCCCAACGATATCACCCAGAAAAAGAAGACGGATCATCCATGCTTTTTATCGCAACC
>CAZSMN010000063.1:0-14213 GCA_964607615.1 uncultured Chthoniobacterales bacterium
GGGAGCGGAATGCGGTGCTGGCAGAGCGCGCCCGTCTGGCCGGCGACCTGCATGATACGCTGGAGCAAGCGCTCACCGGGGTTTCACTTCAGCTGAAAACCGCGACCCGGCTGATCTCCACGGCGCCTGATCGTGCGTCCGACCATCTCGGCGTGGCCTCCGAAGGTATCCGGCAGACGCACGCCGAGCTTCGCCGGTCGATTTGGAATCTCACACCGGAGGCGCTCGAGCGCTTCAATCTGGCCGAGGCGATTTCGCGCGCCGTGAAAGATATCGCGGCGGCATCGGGCCTCCAGGCGAGGATCCGGGTGCTCGGCGAGAGTCCAACGATTGACCCGGTTGTACAGCAGAATCTCCTTCGCATCGCTCAGGAGGCGGCGAACAACGTGGCCAAGCATGCCGGCGCCTCGCGCATTGACCTCCGCCTTTCCTTCACGAGGGACAAGGTTTCGCTCGTGATCTGCGATGACGGACGCGGACTTGCCGCAAAGCCTGAGTCCCGCGGTCCGTCGGGCGGCTTCGGCGTGATCGGTATGCGCGAACGTGCCGGACGCATCGGCGGAACATTTTCGATAGAAAACCGCTCGTCACGTGGCACAATCGTCCGCGTTAAGGTGCCGATCGCCGCCGGCATGGTCAGTGAGCGGCTCACCTCCCCCCATTGAAGAAAACCGGATCATGAAGCCAGAAAAGAAAATCACCGTCCTCATTGCCGACGACCATTCCGTCGTGCGCGCCGGGCTCAAAGCCCTCCTCAGCACGGAGCCCGATTTCGAGGTGGTCGGCGAGGCAGATAATGGAGCCCGCGCTGTCGAGATGTTCACCGAACTCCGGCCGGACATCGCCCTGATGGATCTGCGCATGCCGGTGAAGGATGGCATGGTGGCCACGCGCGAGATCCGTGCGCGGCATCCGTCCGCCGCCATCCTCATCCTCAGCACTTATCAGGGCGACGAGGATATCAACAGTTCCCTCGAGGCCGGCGCGATGGGCTACGTTTTGAAGAACAGCCCGGGCGAGGAGCTCGTGCCGGCCCTGCGGGCCGTCTACGAAGGCGAGCGGTGGATTCCCCGCGAGGTCGGCAGCAAGCTGGCCGGGCGCTCGATCCGTGAAAAGCTCACCGAGCGCGAGGCCGACGTTCTCCAGCGGCTCATTTCCGGCGATAGCAACAAGGAACTCGCCGACAAGCTGGGCATCACCGAGCACACGGTCAAAGCGCATCTCAAGAGCATCATCGGAAAGCTCGGCGTCCGGGATCGCACCGAGGCCGTCACCGTAGGCCTCCGCCGCGGCATCATCCGGCTGCCGGAGTAATCCCCCAGCCTTCAAAATGTGCGGTACCACCCGAAAGGGGGATACGCCGGATGGGCCGCTTCGTGCAGCATGCGCAGTCTCATCGACTTTCCTGTGGTCCTCTTCCCCCGCTCTGATTCGGTCTCTTCGTTTTGCTTGGTCGCCTTCGCCGTTATGATTTCGCTGTCTGGTCTCACGGCTGACGAGGGGTATGCCTTTAACAACGACACCGGACGCTACGTGGCAGCCGCCTCCGACGAACTCGAGCTGGTGGACGAGGTCACGCTGGAGGCCTGGGTCAAGCCCGAAGAAATGAACGAGGCCGGCGGGCGGATTGTTGATAAATCCCAGCCTGGCACGCAGAAGGGATACATGCTCGACACTCACCCGGGACGGTCGCTGCGGCTCACAACCGAGAAGGGAGCCCTGCGCTTCGACGCGAATCTGCCGACGAACGAGTGGAGCCACGTGGCGGCTGTCTACAGCGCCCCGCAGAGGCTGATGAAAATCTACCTGAACGGTGTCGAGGTCGCGAGCCGTGACGATGGGGACTTTCCGGCGCTCACGCCGAGCGGTGTTCCGCTCTTCGTCGGGGTCGACCCCGAAGGCGGTAATGCGTTCCGGGGACGAATCCGTCGAACGGCTGTCTACAATCGTGCCCTGACGCCCGAGGAGATCGCCACGCGCGCGGCTGCGTTCGAGACTCCGGCACCCGGGGATGCCGTAGCGGATTGGGTCCTTGGGGAGGATGCCGGAAACGTCATCAAACCCGTGACGGGTTTTCTTTCCCTGCGGCGCACCGGGAAGGCATCGCCGCCGGTCGTGACCGAGCACATCGAGGGTGAGGCGTCAAAGCCCGACGGAAGCTGGCTTCTCTGGTACCGTTCCCCCGCCAGGAGCTGGGAGGAGGCCCTGCCGTTCGGGAACGGATTTATGGGTGCCATGGTTTTCGGCGGGATCGGCGAGGAGCGGATCCAGTTCAACGAACATACCGTCTGGACCGGCAAGCCCACCGACTACGCCCGGCCCGGCGCGGTGAATTTTCTCGAGCCCATCCGCAAGATCCTGCAGGAGGGCCGCAAGCTCGATGTGCAGGCGCTCGAAAAGCAGGCCAAAGCTGCGAAGTTGCGCGCCGCTGGCCGCGAGGCCGAAGCGCAGAAGCTCGATGACGAAGCCAAGACCCTCCGTGCCGGCTACGAAAAGCACCGCGAGGAGGCGGAGGAACTCGCCGGCCGCGAGTTCATGGGCTCACCGCTCTGGCAGAAGAAATATCAGCCTCTTGGCGACCTCTGGTTCGACTCGCCCGTCCCGATCGCCGTCACCGGTTACCGCCGGTGGCTGGATCTTTCGACGGCCGTCTCGACGACGGAGTTCCGGGCCGCCGGCGTCCTTTTTCAGCGGGAGGTCTTTGCCAGTTATCCCGACCGGGCAATCGTTGTTCGGATTTCCGCCGATCAGCCCGGGAAGATCGATACGACCGTCCGCCTGACCTCACCGCACTATTCGGGGATCACGCAAGCGGCGGGCAACCGCCTGACCCTTTCGGGATCGGTCCAGGCGGATGGTATTCATTTTGTCAGCATCGCATCGGTCGAGGCCGACGGAGGCTCCCTGAAGGCCACGGACGAGCAGCTGGAAGTGCGCGGCGCCAATGCCGTGGTCGTCCGGCTGGTCGCTGCCACGAATTTCAAAACCTACCAAAACCTCTCCGCAGATCCCGCTGCGCTAGCATCGGGAATGATCGCCAGGGCGGACGGCATTTCTTTTGATAAGCTCCTTGCGGGCCATCTGGCCGATCACAAAGCCCTTTTCGAACGGGTCGATATTGATCTCGGAGCCTCAGCCAATGCGGGTCTGCCGACGGATGAGCGTATTCGTGCGATCCAGAAGGGCAACGATGCCGGGCTTGCCGCGCTGACTTTCCAATACGGACGCTATCTCCTCATCGCCTCCAGCCGTCCGGGCGGCCAGCCGGCCAACCTCCAGGGCATCTGGAACGAGCTCCTCAATCCTCCCTGGGACAGCAAATACACCTGCAATATCAATACGCAGATGAACTATTGGCCGTCCTTTGTGACGAACCTCGCCGAGTGCCAGGAGCCCTTGAATGCCGCGGTGGAAGACCTCTCCGTCTCGGGGCGGAATACCGCCAAGGAGCACTACGGCGCCCCCGGCTGGGTGGTGCACCACAACTTCGACCTCTGGCGCGGAAGCGCCCCGATCAACGCCTCGAACCACGGCATCTGGCCGACGGGCGGCGCATGGCTCGCCTACCATCTCTGGGAGCAATACCTCTTCACGCAGGACGTCAACTTCCTGCGAACCCGCGCCTATCCTGTCCTCAAGTCCGCTTCGGAGTTTTTCGTTAACTATCTTGTGGAGGATCCCATCACCGGTCATCTCATCAGCGGGCCGTCCAATTCCCCCGAGCATGGCGGTCTTGTGATGGGGCCGACGATGGACCACCAGATCGTCCGCACGCTTTTCCGAGCAACAGCGGAGGCCGCCCAGGTTCTCGGTACCGATGCCGCCTTTGCCTCCCGGCTGAAAGAGATGGCCTCGCGCATTGCGCCGAACACCATCGGCCAACACGGCCAGCTCCAGGAATGGGTCGAAGACAAAGACGATCCGAACGATCAGCACCGCCACGTCTCCCACCTCTGGGGCGTGCATCCGGGCGATGACATCACCTGGAAGGACGGCCCGACCTTCGACGCAGCCAAGCAGTCGCTGAGATTCCGCGGCGATGCCGCCACGGGCTGGTCGATGGGGTGGAAGATGAACTTCTGGGCGCGCTTCCTCGATGGCGACCATGCCTTCACCATCCTTGGCAATCTCCTCGCCCCCTGGAAATCGTGGGATGCCGGTGGGCTGTATCCAAATCTCTTCGACGCTCACCCGCCCTTCCAGATCGACGGGAATTTCGGCTACACGGCGGGCGTTGCGGAAATGCTCGTCCAGAGCCATATCCGAACGGCTCCGACATCCGGGGGATCGCGCGGTTTTCTCCTGCACCTCCTTCCGGCCCTGCCGTCCGCCTGGCCCGATGGCCATGTTTCCGGCTTGCTTGCGCGTGGCGGGTTCGAGGTGGGACTCGAGTGGAAAGCTGGTCACCTGGTGAGCGCAACCATCAAATCCCGTCTCGGCGGCCCGTGTACTGTCCGCTACGGAGACCGTGAGGTCGCTTTCACCACGCGACCCGGCGAGGTCCTGCGGCTCGGTCCCTCTCTCGAAGTCCTGTGAAATCCCCGGGGCTGCGCCGATTATCCATTGCCACTGTGAGCGGGATCAAAAAATTCACCACGGAAGGCGAACGCAGTCTTGGGATTCGCTGAAGACCTCCTTATAACCATTTTCTCCCTGAACCATGTCCACCCTCGATCTTATTCTCTTTCTGGTCGCCGTCGTCGGCGTCATCGCGCTCGGTATTTGGAAAAGTCAGGACAAGGAGACGTCTGAAGGAGGCAGCACGAGCGATTACTTTCTGGCCGGCCGCGGACTGACGTGGTGGCTGGTTGGCTTCTCCCTCATCGCGGCAAACATCTCGACCGAGCAGTTTGTCGGCATGTCGGGTCAGGCGGCGGATTGGCTCGGCATCGCCATCGCCTCCTACGAGTGGATGGCCGCCGTGACGCTTGTCGTCGTGGCCTTTGTTTTTCTGCCACGCCTTCTGCGATGTGGGATTTTCACGATCCCCGAATTTCTGGAATACCGCTTCGGCTGGTTCTCCCGAACGATCATGGCGCTGGCCACGATGGTCATCCTGGTCGGCGTCCCGACCGCCTCGGTGATTTTTTCCGGAGCGAAGGTGATCAGCGTGTTTTTTGAAGGTCACTCTGTTCTGGGAATCGACCTCGGCAACCTCACGGTCGGCTGCTGGATTATCGGGCTCTCGGCGGCGGCGTATGTCTTTGTCGGCGGTTTGAAGGCGTGCGCCTGGACGGATCTCATCTGGGGATCTGCCCTTATTCTCGGCGGCGCGGTCGTGATGTGGCTGGCCTTTGCCGCGCTTGCCGCAAAGCCTGCGGAAGAGCTTATCCAAACAAAAGTCGCCACGTCCACGGCGACGGTCGAGGGCCTCCGTGACGCCGGCCCGATCGAGCGTCTCCAGATGCTCACCGAAGGCCCCGCCGTCGATGGTCCCAATGGATCCGGAGGCAAGATGCACATGATCCGCCCGTCTTCGGATCCCGCCATTCCCTGGACCGCGTTGCTCATCGGGCTGTGGATCCCGAACTTCTTCTACTGGGGTCTCAATCAATACATCATGCAGCGCACGCTCGGGTCGAAATCCCTTGCCGAGGGCCAGAAGGGCATCGTGCTCGCAGCGGCGCTCAAGCTGTTGATTCCCTTTGTCGTGGTGATCCCCGGCATTCTTGCGTTTCACCTTTTCAGCGCCGACCTCCTGGCGAAGGCCTCGCAGAAAAACGAGCCGGTTCTTGCCGCGCTCCGTCAGGGAACCGAAATGGTGATTCCGTTCTCGCAGGAGTTTGCCGGCATTGATTCCGCGACGTCTCGTGAGGTGATCGCCCACAATGCGGCGCGGGTGGGAGGCACCTTCACCGCACCGGCCGCCGATGCGCCTGCGCAGGATCTCTTTGCGGCGAATCAGGAGCTCCTTGCCGCCGCTGTCGCCAAAAAAATTCCGAGCGGCTCCATGCTGGCCGCCTACGACTACGATGCGGCCTTCCCGACGTTGCTGAAGAATCTTCTCAAGCCGGGTATCACGTGGTTCGTGCTCGCTGCGATTTTCGGAGCGGTCGTGTCGTCGCTCGCCTCGATGCTCAACTCGGCCTCCACGATCGCCACCCTCGATCTCTACAACAAGGTTCGCAAGCAGGCTTCCCAACGCGAGCTGGTGGGTGTCGGGCGCGCGTTCGTTGTCCTCTTCATCGCCATCGCCTGCGTGATCGCCCCGTCGCTCGGCCGTCCGGAGTTCGGCGGTATTTTCACGTTCATCCAGGAGTTTCAGGGCTTTATCAGCCCGGGCATCCTGGCCGTCTTTCTCTTCGGATTTCTTGTTCCCCGAGCACCGCGCTTTCTGGGATGGCTCGGAATTATCCTCAATGCTGTGCTCTACGGCGCTCTCAAGTGGTTTGTGCCGGAGCTTGCGTTTTTGAATCGCATGGCGCTCTGCATGGGGATTACCGTGGCCGTCCTCGGGATTCTCACCTTCCTCTTCCCCCTCAAGTCGCCGGCCGAGCTGCCGGTTAATAACCAGATCGAGCTGCTGCCTTCCAAGTCCGCGAAAATCTGGGGAATCGGCGTCTGCATTGTTACAGTAGCGCTCTACGTGATTTTCTGGTAAACCCCCACCCTTCGTCCGCTTTCTTTTTACCCCTATGAGCACCCTCGTCACCCTGGATTGGATCGTAATCGCCGGATATTTCGGCATCATTGGCCTCATTGCCTGGTGGTCATCGATGCGGCAGAATAACACGGAGGACTACTTCCTCGCGGGGCGCGATGTCGGCTTCTTTGCGGTGGGCTGTTCGCTCCTTGCTTCGAATGTCGGGTCCGAGCACATCGTGGGTCTCGCAGGGCAGGGGGCCACGACGGGCATGGCAATGGCGCACTGGGAGCTCCACGCGTGGATCATGGTCCTGCTCGCGTATTTCTTTGTTCCGTTTTACTACCGCTCGGGCGTGTTCACGATGCCGGAGTTCCTTGAGCGCCGGTTCGACAGCCGGGCGCGTTGGATTCTCTCGATCGTTTCGCTGACGGCCTACATTCTTACGAAGGTCAGCGTGACGGTGTATGCGGGCGCGCTGGTTTTCCAGACCCTGCTTCCCGATACGTTCGGCTCGCCCCAGGCGGCGTTCTGGGTCGGCGCGGTGAGCACGGTGATCCTTACGGGCATTTACACGATCTTCGGCGGTATGCGGGCTGTTGTTTACACGGAGTCGATGCAGACGATCATCTTCATCATCGGTGCTTCGGTGATCACGTTCTTCGGCCTCCACCAGCTCGGCGGCTGGGGCGAGCTCCAGACCACGCTGAAGGCCAACGCCCAGCAGTTCTCGCTCTGGAGGCCGCTGTCCGATCCGGAGTTTCCGTGGCTCGGCGTGATGATCGCCTCGCCGATCATCGGCATCTGGTATTGGTGCACCGACCAGTACATCGTCCAGCGCACGCTGGCGGCCAAGAACCTCGCGACGGCGCGTCGCGGCGCGCTCTTCGGCGGCCTCCTGAAAGTCGCGCCGGTGTTCATCTTTCTCGTTCCCGGGATGATTGGCTACGCCCTTCACCAGAAGGGAATGATTTCGATTCCGATGAAGGAAGTGGCCGGCACGATGGTGTTCAACGGAGATCAGGTCTTCCCGACGCTCGTGACGACGCTCCTGCCGGCGGGCTTCCGCGGCCTTGTTGTGGCGTGCCTGATGGCGGCTTTGATGAGTTCGCTGGCGTCGCTTTTCAACTCTTCGGCGACACTCTTTACGGTGGATATCTATGACAAGCTCCGCCCGGGCAAGAGCCAGAAGCATCTGGTCGGCGTCGG
Source organism: uncultured Chthoniobacterales bacterium (assembly GCA_964607615.1). GTDB lineage: Bacteria > Verrucomicrobiota > Verrucomicrobiia > Chthoniobacterales > Terrimicrobiaceae > CAZSMN01. Next base: position 7,793 of record CAZSMN010000063.1, read on the forward strand.
CCGCATCGCGACGTGTGTGGTGGTCGTGCTCGGCATTCTGTGGATCCCCGTCATGGCGAAGGTTTCCGGCGGTGGCCTCTACCAATACCTGCAAAGCGTGCAGGGCTACCTCGCTCCGCCGATCACGGCGGTCTTCCTTCTCGGCCTGCTCTGGAAGCGGATCAACGCCCACGGGGCCGTCTGGGGCCTGGGTGTGGGATTTGTCCTTGGAATGGGCAAGCTCACGCTCCAGACCTTTTTCGGTGCGGACAAAATCGCCTCCCCGGCGGTGTTTGCGGCGATCGGAGATTTCAACTTCCTTTACGCCACAGGCATCCTTTTCTTCATCAGCATTCTTGTGGTGATCGGCGTTTCGCTGATCTCCGCACCGCAGGATGAGAACGCGATCCGCGGGCTCACCTTCAAGTCGGTGCGCGAGGAAGCAGCGGACGAACTGAAGGCCTCCTGGGATCTGGGAAACAAGATCCTCTCGTTCCTCGTCATCGGCGTCGTGCTGGCGGTCTATCTCTATTTCAGCTTCTGGCTGATGTAGACCACCCGACCGGCGCAAACGATTGTGAAGACAGATTCCGGGTCTCTTTCGGCGGTCATCGGCAACCGCCGATGGGTCGTCTGCGCGCTGTTGTTTTTTGCGACGACGATCAACTACATGGACCGGCAGCTTCTGTCGCTGCTGAAGCCGGTTCTCGATCTGGAACTGCACTGGACGAATGCCCAGTTCGGCTGGGTGAACTCGCTTTTCCAAGGGGCGTATGCGCTCAGCTACCTTGGGTTCGGATGGTTCATCGACCGGTTCGGGACAAAGATCGGCTATGCCGTATCGATCGCGGCGTGGAGTGTTGCGGCGGCCGCGCATGCGCTCGTTAACACGATCAGCGGATTCGCCGTCGCCCGCGTTGCGCTGGGTCTTGGTGAAGGCGGAAATTTCCCCGCGGCGATCAAGACCGTGGCCGAGTGGTTTCCCAAAAAGGAACGGGCCTTCGCGACGACGGTTTTCAATTCCGGTGCGAATGTGGGTGCGCTCATTGCCCCCGCTCTGGTTCCGCCGCTCGCCCTCAGCATCGGATGGCACGGAACGTTTCTTGTGGCAGGCGGGGCCGGCCTTGTCTGGCTCATCTTCTGGTGGATTTTTTATGAGGTGCCTTCGCGTGCCAGGAAACTCTCCGGGGCGGAGCGGGCCTATATCGAAAGCGATGGAGACGGGGCAGTCCAAGGCGAGAAGCCCCTCCCATGGCGCGCGATTATCGGCCGCCGGCAAACATGGGCCTACCTTCTTGCCAGGATCCTTACCGATCCGGTCTGGTGGTTTTTCCTCATCTGGCTCCCCGATTATTTCAAGAAAACCCGAGGTATGGATCTCAAGACGATGGGCCTCCCGCTCGTCGCGATCTATGCGCTGGTCACCGTTCTCAGTATCTCAGGAGGGTGGACGACCAAATGGCTGGCGGATCGCGGATGGACGGTGACCCGCACCCGTCGGGTGAGCCTTTTTGTTTTTGCCTGCTGCGTTATTCCTGTGGCTGTGGCGACGAAGCTCCCCGTGTGGGGGGCGGTTTTGCTCATTGGCCTTGCGGGCGGCGCACATCAGGCGTGGTCGGCCACGCTTTTCACAACGGTCTCCGATGTTTTTCCCCGCCGCGCAGTGGCCTCTGTGATCGGCCTCGGCGGGCTGATGGGCTCGCTGGCCGGAATGGTCTTTCCCGTCGTTTGCGGGATGGTGCTCGATGCCTTCGGCGGCACGGGCTATGCCATTCTGTTCGGCTACTGCAGCGTGGCCTACCTGCTGGCATTTGGTCTGAACTCCCTGCTCTGCCCGAGGTTCGATCCGATCGAGCAACGCGCGTAGGACCGTAAGAGCCGTGTTTTGTGGAGGGGTTCGTTTCGGCGTTTGACTCCCTTTACTTCGGCGTCCTGTTGGAGTAGATCATCGCCGCCCACGGTTTACCCCCGAGCTCCATGCTAAGCGCCCACAGATCCTGGTTCATTCTCGGCATCCTTGTCGGATGTCTCCTTGCCAGTGCTGGCTTTGCAGCGATCACGCGGCTGGGGAAGAGCTCCGGTTCGATGGACTCCGTTGTGAAGGCGAGGGTTCTTAAACTGGCCCATCCGCTGGACGCGGCCCATCCCAACCATCTGGCGGCCGTGCGGATGGCGGAGGAGCTCGACAAGCTCAGCAACGGAGCGATGAAGCTCGATATTTATCCCGCGGGAGTTCTGGGCTCTGCAGGACAGACGATCGAGCAGCTTCAGGGCGGTACGCTGGATCTTTCGGTCGTTTCGGCGGCAGAACTTGAGGCCTTCGTGCCGGCGCTCGGGATCCTCGGCCTGCCATACGTCTTCCGCGACCGTGAGCATTACTGGCGCGTGCTGGATCGCGCGATCGGCGAGGAGTTTCTCGCACTGCCTGTGCAGGCGCGGCTGCGGGGACTTGCGTTTTTCGATGCCGGCAGCAGGAGTTTTTATACGAAGACCCGTCCGGTCCGCACCGTCGCCGATCTGGCCGGTCTCAAGATCCGGGTGATGAACAGCCGGATCTCGATGGAGATGGTTTCCGCGCTCGGGGCGTCTCCCACGCCGATCGCGTGGGGGGAACTCTATTCGGCCCTTGCTCAAGGCACCGTGGACGGTGCGGAGAACAACCCTCCGAGCTACATGGCGAACAAGCACAACGAAGTCGCACCCTTCTTCACGCTCGATCACCACACGCGCATCCCGGACCTTATTCTGGTCTCCGAGGCCACGTGGGGGCGTCTGGACGAACCCTCGCGCACCGCACTGCGGGAGGCCGCCCACCGTGCGTCTGCTTTTCAGAGAGAACTCTGGGCGACCATGACCGAGGAGGCCCTTCAACGTGCCAAGGCCAGCGGCGTGGAGGTGATCACGCTGACGGATGACCGTGAGTTCCGCGAGCGCACACAATCCCTTCGTGATGCCGCGGCGAAGACGCCGGCGGGTTCGTTGCTGGAGAGGATCAAGAACGAGCCATGACCGCCGGACGCAGACCTTTGGACTTCCTCCGTACTGTGCTCGGTGTTCTCTGCGCGATCCTGCTCGCGGTGCTGCTGCTTGCTGTTCTCTGGGGGGTATTGTCGCGCTACCTGCTCGGCGGCCAGGCTCGGTGGACGGAGGAGTCCGCCCGCATGCTTCTGGTTTGGCTCACGTTCGCAGGTGCGGCGCTTGCCTTCGGGCACCGCGCGCACCTCGGCCTTGATGCGCTCGTGATGAGGTTTGATCCCGCCGTGCGGAGATTCAGCGCGGGCTTGGCGCAGGTTCTTGTGCTGGTCTTTGCGGGTTACCTGCTTGTCTATGGCGGAGGTCGTCTCTGCCTTGAGACATTCGCGCTCGGGCAAATGCTGATCACGCTTCCGGTGGCCAAGGGGTGGATCTATTTGTCCGTGCCATTTGCCGGTATTTGCATCGCAGCCTTTGCCATCGAGGAGATGATTTTGCCTCATCCGGAAAGCAAGGAGGAGATCGATGGTTGATATCGGGCTCATCCTTCTTGTCTCTTTCGCGGCGTGCCTGCTGCTGAACGTGCCGATTGTCGTCGCGCTGGCTCTGGCTTCGGCGCTTGGCGTGTGGGCCTTCGGAGGCGATCCGGCCTCGATCATCGCGGCGCGCATGACGGGCGGGGTGGACAGCTTTGCGCTCCTGGCGATTCCGTTTTTCGTGCTCGCTGGGAATCTCATGGGCCGGGGCGGAATGGCGGCGCGGCTTATCGATCTGGCCTCCGCGTTGGTGGGCCGCTTTCCCGGAGGGCTTGCGTGTGTGAATACGGTCGCCTGCATGCTCTTCGGATCGATCTCCGGATCCGCCGCCGCCGCCGTCTCTTCGATTGGCGGAGCGATGATCCCCGGGATGGTCCGCAAGGGATACCCGCGCGCTTTCGCCACAGCGCTCACGGCAACATCGGCAACGACCGGCCTGATCATCCCGCCGAGCAACATCATGATCGTTTACTCGGTCTCCGCGGGATCGGTCTCGATCGCCTCGCTTTTTCTTGCCGGGGTGCTTCCAGGCATCCTCGTCGGGATCTGCCTCATTGTGGCGGCGCTGATCGCTATCCGTCGGATGGATGTGAAGCCTGAGGCTGCGGCATCGCTGTCCGAGGTGTTGGTGGCGCTGCGGCGAAGCGTGTTGAGCCTTGCGCTCATCTTTATCGTGCTCGGCGGAATCCTTTCGGGATTGATGACTGCCACCGAGGCTGCAGCGATCGCGGCGGCGTATTCGTTTATTCTTACGGTGGTCGTTTACCGTGAGGTGACCCCGCGCATGCTGCCGGAGATCTTCCGCTCGAGCGCACAGACGACCGCCGTCGTGCTGTGCCTCGTCGCGGCGTGCTCGGCGCTGTCGTGGATCCTGACCACCGTGAACATTCCTCACGCCGTTTCGGATGCGTTGCTGGGAATCTCGTCCCAACCGCTCGTCGTGCTGCTGATCATCAACCTGATCCTGATCGTGGTCGGGACTTTCATGGACATGACTCCGGCGGTTTTGATTTTCACGCCCATCTTTCTGCCGGTCGTGACGGGATTGGGAATCAATGAGATCCACTTCGGCATTATCATGATCGCCAACCTCTGCATCGGTCTGTGCACGCCGCCGGTCGGTTCCTGCCTCTTCATTGGTTGCGGCGTTGGGAGGGCATCGATCTTAGATGTTTCGCGGGCGATGATTCCCTTTTTTGCAGCCATGATCGTCTCGCTGGTGATCATTTCGCTCTGGCCGGCGCTCAGCCTCTGGTTGCCGGCGTTGGTGCGGCCGTAGCGCGAGCGGCGCCGGGGTTGCGCTTTGCAAGGTTTTTGCCACACTCTGGCCGCCATGGGGAAAATGAAGGCACAGGTTGCCGGATTGCTCTTTCTGCTGGGCGGGCTTGATCTCCCTGCAGAGACCGTGCCCGATTCCCTGTCGCCCGACGCTTCGCTGCCGGAATCCCGGGAAGCCGCTCTTGCCGAGGCGGAGCAGGCCCGGGCGCGGGCTGTGGAATTCTGCACGGCCATCGCGATGCGGGATACCGACACCTATTGCCGGATGCTCAACGAGGGGATGGATCCGGATGTCGAGGTTCCGGTGCCGGCTCCCGATGAGCTTGTGGAGCGCTTTGAAGATCCACGGCTGAGATACTATCTCACGTCAGAGCCGGGCTTCACGGCGCTCATGCTCGCGACGGCGACGGGCAACACGGTGGCAGTGCGCATTCTGCTCACGGCGGGAGCGAAGCCGAACAAGATGACACGTCGGCACAAGACATTTGCCCTCTGGCTGGCCGGCGTCTACCGGCACACGGAGATCACGCGTCTCCTGCTGGGCGTCGGGCCGGAATCCGAGGTGCGGCTCTATCGCATTTCGGTTGATCTTGCTTCGCAGTGGGCGACGCTCTACCGCGGAAATGTGCCGCTCATCACAACCGCGATTTCGTCCGGCCGGAAGTCGAATCCCACCCCGCCGGGCGAGTATGTGGTGACGAACAAATACCGGACGTGGAAGTCGACGATCTACCGCGCTTCGATGCCGTATTTTCTCCGGCTTTCGTGCGGAGATTTCGGCTTCCACGCGGGCGTGTTACCGGGACGTCCTGCGTCGCACGGCTGCATCCGGCTTCCGTCGGACAAGGCGAAGGAGATCTTCGAACAGGCACCGATCGGAACGCTCGTCCGGATCGAGTAGGCTATCGGCGGATCGGTGTGGGGCCCGGGCGCTCGGGCCACGATTGGTTGCCCTTGATGGTGCCGCCCATTTTGACGCCGTAAAGGTTGCGGTCTGCTTCGGAGTGGGCGACGGGAGTGATGACCGGGACAACGCGGGCCGTGCCAGGGGACAGGAGGACGCTTTCGCCCTTTTGCAGGTCGAGGGCATATTCGCCGGGAGCGATTTCTTTGGCGGTGATTTTGCGGGCGGCGGACGCTTGCACCGGTCCGGTCCAGTCGCGCACCTTGACCACGCAGGGCTCGCCGGCCTCGCTGGTCACGTAGACCCATTGGGTTTTTCCGGCATTTCGCACCGAGCTGACGAGAAATCCGCCGACGGCGCGCAGCTGATGGAAGGTCGCCTGATCCCAGGCTTCGGGAACGGCCGGGAAGACGCGGATCTTCCCGCCCCAGCTCTGGATGAGCATGTCCATCGTGGCCGACGCGGCGCTCAGCGGAGTTTCGATGACCGGATTCCTTCCGCCCGATTCGACATACATCGTGTTGGAGAGGAGCTGGCTGATTCCGATGCTGCCGGTGAGGAATTGCTGCATGATCGCGTTGGCCTCGTCGCCCATGCCAAGCGCTGCGTAGAGCGAGGCGGCGCCGGTGTAGGAGTAGCCGGTGAGCTCTTTTCCGTTGTCGATCTTGTGCCAGTGGATGACGGATTTCACCACGAGGTCGCGGTCTTCGGGCGAGTCGTAGCGGCGGACGCCCGCCCGATCTGTGCAGAA
>CAZSMN010000064.1:0-14180 GCA_964607615.1 uncultured Chthoniobacterales bacterium
GGACGGCCACAGAGTAAAGCCATCGTGGTGTTTGGTAACCATGACAGCATAGCCGAATCCGGCCGCCTTGGCGGCGGCGAGCATCTTGTCGTAGTCGACGTTGTCGGGCTTCCAGTCGCGGATGGTGGCGTAGTAGGCATTCGGCGTGACGGTCTGATCACGCCACGGCTTATTGGCCAGCATGGCCCAGGAAAGGTCGCCGGAACCGCGCGGCGACGCGACGCCCCAGTGGATGAAAAGACCAAGTCCCGCATCGGGAAACCAGTGGGCGTCGGGGTGGGTATTTTGTGATCCCGACTGCTGCTTCGCCTGGCCGAGTGCAGCAGCCTGACCGGCGGCTGCGTCGTCGGCAGCGCGGGCGAAAGAAGGAAGGAGCACAAGGGGCAGCAGCAGGGAGGCAAAACGCTGATTCATGAGGAGGTCGAAGGGGTGGGATGAGATCAGTCGTTGAAGGGAGGACTGATCACAACATCTTTGCGCCGCGACTCGGGAAGCACAACAAGACGTTCGATTTTTCCTCCGCGGTAGGAGACTTCAACGGTCGTCTGCCGCGGGGCGTGGAGTTTGAAATCGACATCCCAGTCCTTCGGCCATGCGGGAAAGAGGCGGATCTCGTCGCCGATGGTCTGGAGGAGCATTTCCTGGAGGCCGATCATTCCGGAGCCGCCCCAGTTGTGATCCGGCACCCAGTCGTGGCCCGGACCCCAGAACGTGGGAAAGCGGCGGCCGGAGTCGCGGAGCTTGCGCGTATTGAAATCCGCCGCCTCGTCGGTCATTCCCATGCGCGCGAAGAAGATGCCGTTCTGGTGCCAGCTCTGGACGACGTTCTTTTCAAACGTGCCGTGCTTCCACGTGTCGCGGAAGATCTGGATCATGTCCGGCTGGGCGAGCCAGAAGCGATTAAACGGAAAGAGCGGGTAGAACTGCGGGCACTCGAAGTTCTGAACGTGATGCCAGGACTCGGCCGGCTTCATGATGCGGTCGCCGTCTTTTTCGCCGAACGGGTAGTCGGGAAGGCGTGACTTGAAAGCGCGGTAATAGGCTTTTTCGGCAGGCGGGATCGTTTTGTCATCCAGTGCGAGAAGCCCGTCGAGGCAGGCGTGGAGACCGGCGATGACGTCGGAGGGATTCTTCGCGCCGCGGTAGGTCTCGCAGGCGGTGGACGGGAAAATGACCAGCCGGCCATTCGCATCGAGCGGATTGCCCGTGCGCATTTTCTCGCGGAGCTGGTAATGCTCGTCGAAGAACCGGACCGACTGCCGGATGAGCGGCAGGTAGGGAGTGAGATCGCCTCCGAAGAAGCGGTGGCGCTCGAGGGCAAGGTAGGACATCTCGAGCTGGGACTCGTAGTGATAGGAAACGTAGGCGTTTGCCTGCTCGCCTTCTTCCACGATGGTGCCGGGACCGGGACCGTTGATACCCTTGATACGCGGATCGCCGAAGGGAACTTCGGTGCCACGCTGGCGGACAGTGGCTTCCGGCTCGGTCCAGCCCCAGCCGGCGGAGATGGGCAGGCCGAAATTCTCTAGCTGCTCGGCGAAGAGCGCGCCCTCATGGCCGTAGTAGGTCTTCACGCGGGCCGTCGCTGATGGCAGGGCGCGGCGGTAGAACTCAAGCTGCGGCGTGACGAGTTCGGCGTCACCGGCTTTGAGCATCGGCCAGTGGACAAGACGCTGGTTCTGCGCGGTGAAGCTCCCTCCGCCCCAGGCGCGCCAGTCGGGATCATGCGTGCGGCCGCCATCGACGAGCGACGGGTCGAACGTGAAATTCGAGCCGTTGAACTTTGTGGGGTAGTCACCATGGGCGTTGGTACCGAGCTGGTAGCGGAAGAGCTGGTAGTTCCGACCGATCTGCCACGGGAGATTCTTCGGATCGGGGTTGCCGGGATTGATCACGATGTGGCTCCGGCGCCAGAACTCCCCCCACCATGCCTGCGAGGCTGCGCGGGCCTCGCCGATCGGCGGCAGACTTTTGATGTTGGCAAGGAGTCCCTGACGCCAGGCTTCGAGGGTCTCCGTCTGCGCGATGTGGCTGACGAGCTCGATGCGGTGGCTGCGGGCGGCTTCGCGCGATTCGAGGTTCCAGGCCTGAAACGGCGTGATGACGTATTTGCCCTCGCTCGTCCCAGCGGCAACAAAGCCCGGTCCGCGCAGAATGCCGCCAAAAGTGCGGCCTTTCTGCGTGTTCACAAGCTGGTCCTTCACCCCGCCGAGCCCCTGCTGCTGGACGGTGTAGTCGAAGAGAAGGCTGTCATCCCGGTTACGGTGGTAGAAAAGGACCGAGTCTCCTTCAAATGCGATCTCGTCGCGGAAGCGGGTGATCGGGCCCGGGAATCCGTCCCAGCCCAGGCAGGCAAAGCGCGGGCGCGAGGGGCTGTTCGGCAGGTCGAGGTCGGTATGACGCCATGTCTCGTAGGCGGCCTTCACACGCACAGGCTGCGCGGCCTCGACCTCGACATGGATGGCGGGATGATGGACGTCGGCCCAGACGAGAACCTTTGCCGAAACTCCTCCGCTTTCGCCGGTGATTTCGATGTCGCCGGTGCGGAGCCGTAGCTCCTGTCGGAAGCTTGCATCCGGCGTGGCCGCGAAGGGATTCGGATCGAGCCGCACGCGAAGACGGCCAAGTTTCAGATACTGGTTGTTCTCATCGAAGCTCCCGCTGCGCTGCGCGTAGATCAGGAGGTCGCCGTTCTCGACCCAGACATTGAGACCGGTATCACCGCCGCCCGCAGGCATCGAGCCGGCGGAGTTTTTACTCTGGGTGGTCCAGACAACATTGTAGGCATCAAGCCAATCAAGGTCGTCAGCGACCGCGGGCAGGAGTGCGGCCAGCAAAAGGAAGAGGGAAGAAAAGATTTTCTGCATAGGGAAATCCGGGAAGAGGGGTGAAAGGTCAGAAATCTGTAACGCGGTGAGACAGTTTTTTATACCGCGGCATACGAAAAAATGGCCATTCCCGGCAGACATCGTTCCGGATGACGAATGCTGCGGCGATCGACAGTCACCGTCAGGATGTGCTTAAAACAATCATGTCCGTTCAGCGTCCCAGTAAGAGAAGCGCCAACTTTCCCACGGTGGAATCTCTCTGCACCGGAACGGGACGGCTGGATTTCTGGCATTGGGATGCCCCCGGGGGCAGTTCCCACTGGCGCCTTTACTGGAATGGAGATCCCGGCGCTTACATCCTCTGTCCGGAGCGCACCGATCTGGATCCGAAACACCTCGTTCTGGTGCCGCCCTTTACCCCGATCCACACCCGCCTTGAACGGGAAGGCGTGGCTCACTTCTTCATCCATTTTCTTCTCGCCCCCCCCTTCCACAATCCTGTGCGGAAAGCCTGGCGTATTCCGATTACACCGACTGATACAGCCCGGCTCCGACGGCTTTGGGGGCGGCTGATGATGGGGCAGGAGGGAAGATCCGATGCGGTCGAGATGCTGGAATGGATCGGCCGGGCACTTGCAGCCATCCCGGAGACCAACTGGGACGGCATCGCCATCGATACGCGCATTCATGCTGCAGTGCGCCGGATGGAAACGGAAATGGAAAAGCCGCTGTCGGTGGCCGAGCTCGCCCGGGGCTGCAACCTGAGCCCGTCCGCATTTGCGCGCCTCTTCCGGTCCCAGGTCGGAGAAAGCCCGCACCAGCACCTGATGCGACGGCGGGTTGAGCATTCCGCCCGGCTGCTGGCGCGAACGACGCTCACGGTCGAAGCGGTTGCAGAGCAGTGCGGGTTCTCGGATCGTTATCATTTCACGCATGTCTTCAAGAAGCTGCGCCACATGGCCCCCGCCGAGTACCGTCGGCAGCAGGCGCACTGGAAGCAAATCCCCGGAGCGGCACCCCGGCAGTGAACGGACAGCGAGTCCCCGGAAGCAAAAACCTCATGGCACGATGATGATGCGGTAGAACTGCTTCGGGAGCACGGCGCCCGAAGGAGCGGTAAAGATCTGTAACGCTCCGTTGCCGGGCTTCGGCTCCCCAACGTTTGTCCATGAACCCACCTGAAGGGTCGTGCTCGATTGCAGCTGATAAAGATGCCCCTCGTAGGTCTGCAGCCCGAGCTGGATTTCGGATTCCGTCACGTTGATCGTTGGCGGGACGCGGATATCCGAAAGGTCAAGAACCGTCCCGGAGCCCGTGATCGTTCCAACAAACGTCTGGTCGGCGGTGATCAGATCAAGGACACCCTGATTGGTCAGAGTACCGGTTACTTCCAGACGCGCGCCTGCTGTCAACCTGATGGTGCCGTTGTTGAGAACATCGCCTTCTACGCGCCAAGTGCCGGGGCCGGAGACTGTCACGTTGCCGGAAATGCTCACATTGCCACGGATCGTACCGGCGCCGGCGAGGGTTCCCCCTGCCGCGACAAGCGTCTGCGGCGAGATGATCATGCCGGAATTTGTCAACATCGCGCCGGAATCCACGGTCACAAACTCCGTGCCGCCGAGCACGCCGGTCACGCGGAGGGTGCCCGCGGAAACACGCGTCGGGCCGGCATAGCTGTTATTCCCGGACAGGGTCAGCGAGACCGGGCTGCGCAGAGCGATTTCTCCAGTGCCGGATACGCTGCCGGAGATGAGAAGCTCTCCCGCACCCGTGCCCGTAATGTCCAGCGGGGCAATGAGCGGAAGGTCGCTCGCGATCTCGTAGATCACGCCACTGCTGGCATTGAGCTCGATGGAAGGCGCGTTCTGGTTATCCATCGCAAACTCGAAGCTCTGACCGGTGAGGCGCACCGTGGCGTTTCCCGTCAACGGACCGGTGCCACTTAGCTCCAGAAGGTGAAGGTTCAACGGGTCTGCCACGTCCTGATGCGCCGTTATCGTGCCGGCAGCCAACGTTTGGCCGGGAAAGAACGCAACAGTCGCAGTGAGGCCGCCGGCCGGTTTTTGAGCGCCCTGCCAGTTGCCCGCGACCGACCAGCTCAGGTTCCCCCCCGTCGTTCCATTGATCCAAGAGAAACGCGGCGCGGCGATGACCAGCGACCCGGTCGCGGTGCCCTCGTAATTCACATCGTCAATCGCTGCCTCGACCGCATACGAACCGATCGCCGACGGCGCGTTGAGAGATCCGGCGTAAGTCACCACAACCGGAAGACCGGGCGGCACCGTGGTCACGCTGACCTCCTTTGCGGTGCCATCGAAGGTCGGATTCAGCGATCCCAGCGTCAGGGTCGCCGTTCCTTTTGTCACTTCGAACGTGCGTTCAACCGGTGCGGCCGGGAGGATGGTGAAGCTGCCGGGCTGTGTGGCGCGGACGGTCACGGTGCCGACGCCGGTGAGTGTGAGCGTGTTGTTGTCCGAGATCGTTGCCGGACCGCTCACAACGCTGAAAGTCACCGGAAGCCCGGACGTGGCGTTGGCGGAAAGGACGATCGGCGCAGGGCTGAACGGCCGGTCGGCCAGCGGCGCGAAGGTGATCGTCTGCGGCGCCGCATCGGTTGTGGCGGTGTAGGCCAGCTGCACATTGCTGAAAGCAACCGACGTCGTGCTGTTCGCCAGAATGTACTGCGGATCGAAGGCAAAACCGACCGAATTGTACGTCGGGCTGTAACCCTGCGCGGCCGTGCTTTCTGCCGAGACGCTGCCGTTGTTGTTCGGCGAGGTGTCCGTGTACCCGTGGCGCATCACGGTGGCATTGGTATCGGTGCGCCGGAGAACGAGGGAAACGTAAACTCCGCCGGCAAGGCGGGTGACGCCGTATTCGAACGCAATCGTCGGCGTGCCGGTCGGGGAGCCGGATCCGAAGGGTGTCGAAGCGGGATCCGGCGTGCGGACGAGTGCTCCGGTCGTGCTGACAAGGAGGCCTGTGGAGCCGGTGCGCTCATAAGTGTTCATCCCCGTTCCAAAGTAGCCAAGCCAGCCGGTGAAGACATTCGAAGCCTGGCCGCGGTTGTCGAAGATTCCGAAACGGAACCAATTCGCAATGCCCGAGACGCCCGCCCCGCTGAGTGTCGCGTTGCCGGTCACCACGATCTTATCCCCCTCGTTGGCCAGCGTGATCGGGCTGAAAAACGTGTGCAGCGTCGTGAACGAGGCACCGCCTGTGCGGTTCGTGGTATTCAGCTCGGGGCTCGTCGTCGTGCTGTTGCCCACAACGGTTGTGGCGTTGTTCGACGCCCAACCGGTGAGCCCGGTCGTAACGACGCGCGGGCTGATGACGAGCGATCCCGTGGCGGAGCCCTGGTAGTTCGGGTCGCTCACTGTGGCATTGACCGTGTAGGTGCCGCGGGCGGAGGGAGGCGTGGCAGAGCCGTTGTAGGTGACCGCCACGGCGAGGCCGGGCGGGGAAGTGGTGACGGTGGCGGCCTTCGGCTGTCCATCAAACATCGCGCTGAGCCCGTCGAGCGTGACGGTCACATTGCCGGCCACGACCTGGAACGTCCCGTCAACCGATGCCGCCGCAGAGGTGTTGGCATCCCCCGGCTGGACTGCTCTCACCGAGACGGTGCCCAATCCGGTCAGCGAAACCAGGCCGCCGACGATCTCGGCCGGCCCGCTCAGAACCGTGTAGGAAACCGGGAGGCCGGAACTCGCCGTCGCGGGCGAAAACGGCGCAGATACGAAGCCGGTCGAGGTGAGACCCCCGAAGGAAATCGTTTGTGACGCCTTCGAGATGACGAGCGTGCCGGTGGCGCTGCCCTCGTAGGTTGGACTGTTGATGGTTCCGACCACCGTGTAGGAACCGGCATTTGTCGGCGCTGTCGCGGAGCCGTTGTAAGTGAAATCCACGGTCAGCCCGGCCGGGTTGGTCGTGGCTGTCGCGGCGCGCGGCGAACCGTTGTAAGTGGCGCTGAGGCTGCCGAGCGTGACGGTCGCGGAAGCCTTCGAGACGGTGAACGTCCGGTCCACATCAGGCGCGGGAAGGAAGCTGCCATTGCCGGCCTGCGAAGCACGGATGGTCACCGAACCGACGCCGGTGACGGTGACCATGTTTCCGCTGAGGGTGGCGGGACCGCTCACAACGGAATAGGAAACCGGCAGGCCGGAACTCGCAACGGCGGTGAGCGCGAAGGGAGCGGATGCCATGGTTTTGTTGCCGGGCGCGGGGAACGAAAGGAACTGCGTGTTCGTTGTTTCCGATGGCGTGAATGCGACCTGGACGTTGGAGAACTGGGCGCTGGCCGTGTTGGTGGTGGTGATATACGTGCTGCCGAACCCGAAGCCGGCGGCGGTATAAGTCGGGTTGTAGCCTGTGCCTTCGGTCAGATTCTCTCCGGTCACCACGCCGTTGTTATTCGGCGACGTGTCGGTGTAGGAGTAGCTCATCAGCGTGGCGTTCGTATCCGTGCGCTTCACGAGGAAGGTCACAACAACCCCAGATGTGACGCGGGTGATCGTGGATTCGAACGAAAGCGGGGGCGTTCCAGAGGGCGAATTGGTGCCGACCGGCGCAGGGGAGGCATCGGGCAGGCGCTGGCGGGCATCGGTGCCGGAGATGAACACGCCGGTGGTTACCGGGCCGGTGCGTTCCCACATCGAGGTGCAAAGTCCGGCGTAGCCAAGCCAGCCGGTGGCGATGTTTGCGGCCTGCCCTCGATGGTCGAAGAGGCCGAATCGGAACCAATTCACCTGATTGCTCACGCCCGCAGCGCTGAGCGTCACGTTGCCGGTGAGCGTGATTTTGTCGCCCGAGTTGACGAGTGTGATCGGATTGAAGAACGCTTGGAGCGTATTGTTTCCCGAGGCTCCGCCGGCCACGTTGCCGGAGTTCAAGACCGGGCTGGAGGTGGCATTGCCGCCGATCGTGATGGTGGCATTGCTCGAGGCCCAGCCGGTGAGGCCGGTCGCGAACAACGCCGGCTGGCGGATGATCAGGACGTCGGAGAGGGAGCCTTGGTAGTTGGCGTCATTGATGGTGGCGGTCACCGGGTAGTTGCCGGCCAGCGTGGGAGCCGTGGAGGATCCGCTGTAGGTGATGTTGGTTGTGAGGCCGGCCGGCGTGGTTGTTGCCGTAACGGATTTCGGTGTTCCGTCCGCTGTGGCTGAAAGGCCGGAAAGGCTCACGGTCGCCTCGGCTTTCCCGATGACGAGAGTCCCGGTGGCGGTGCTGACAGAGGCCGGCCGGTCGAGCGTCGCGACGACGGTGTAGGTGCCGGCGTTGGTCGGCGGAGTTGTTGAGCCGTTGTAGGTCACGATCGTTGCCTGGCCCTCCGGAAGCGTTGTGACCGAGACCGGCTTGGGCGTTCCATCGTAAGTCGCCGTCAGGTTGCCCAGCGTGATGGCGACGTAACCGGTGGCCGCATTGTAATCGTCCTGGCCCATGAGCGTGACATCGTCCACAGAGAACGCGCCGGGAACGACTCCGCCCACGGTGCGGCCTTCGATGCGGAGGCCTGTGAGATCATCGATCGCATCAAGGCCGATCGCGGAGAGCGGCACGAGAACCTGCTGCCAATCGGAAGTCGAACGAACGCTGACCGGGTAGGCCTCGAGGGCGACACCGCCGCGCGAACCACCGACGCGAAGGGGGGCAACATCGCCTCCCTTGAACCAGAACGAAACCGCGGCAAAGCCGGCGGTGGATCGGGCTGCGCACGCGAATGCGGCGCTTTGTGACGTTCCGGACGGCACCGAGATGGCGCGGGCTCCGCGATAGACCGGCGAGGTGCTCGTGAGCGAAGTATTGGCGGAGCTGGCATTCGTCCAACCGCTGGCGAGAGCGTCGTCGAAGAGGATTTGCGAGGCCTGCGAAGCTGGAGCCGGAAGCGTGCTGGAGTCCCCGACGATGATGCCGCGGCCGCTCGTGGAAAGATAAACCCGGCCGTAAGTGCGCGAGTCGGCCACCATGTCATTGATAAAGCCGAACTGGTGGAGGTCGTCGTTGATGCGGGTCCAGTTGGCACCTGCGTTGTCGCTGCGGAAGAAGCCGAGCACGCCGCCGACACGGCCCCAGATGTAGATCGCCGGATAGGTTGCACCGGGTGCCGCCTTGCCGAAGTCGAGCTGGTAGATCTCGGGGACGTTGGCGAGCTTGGTGAAGGTCGCCCCGAAATCGGTGCTCTGGTAGAGCCCGTTGGTGCCGGCACGGCCCCAGATGTGGCCGTTTTTCCCGGGAACGGTGCGGAACCAGGCCATGCCGGTCGGCAAGCTGGTCGTGCTGGGAGTAAAGCTGACGCCTCCATCCGCGCTGGTGAGAAGCGTGCGGGTCGTGCTGTTCCAAAGATAAAAGCGAAGAGGATCCACGCGGTCGGCAAACGGATGAACGGTGAGGTAGGCCGTCGTGCGGCGGATGACGTGGTTGCCGGCGTCTGCCACATAGACATTGAAGCCCGTTGGCTCCGCTGCGATGCCGGCGGGCGTGTTGAAACGCGCCGCGGCTCCCGTGCTGTTGGTCGTTCCGACGGTTCCGGCTGTGCCTGCGATCGAGCTCACGACACCGGCCGGGGTGATCTGGCGGATGAGCTGATTGCCGGTATCGGCGACGTAAAGATTACCGGCGGCATCACGGGCGATGCCTTCAGGAGCAGTGAAGCGGGCCGCCGCACCGGTGCCATTGGCGGAACCGCTTGATCCGGCGGTTCCGGCCAGCGTGGTGACGACACCCGCAGGCGTGATCATGCGGATCACGTGGTTGCCCGTGTCCGCGACGTATATGTTTCCGCTGCTGTCCACGACAACTCCGCGGGGGCTGTTGAAAGTTGCGGCCGTGCCTGTGCCGTCCGCCGAACCGGCAACACCTGCGGTTCCCGCAAAAGTTGTGACCACGCCCGCCTGCGTCACGCGACGGATGACGTGGTTGCCCGTATCCGCCACGAAAAGGTTTCCCGCACTGTCGGCACCAAGCCCGCGCGGGGAATGGAAGAAGGCGGCGGTGCCGGTGCCGTTCGTCGCACCCGGGGTTCCGGCCGTTCCCGCGAGCGTGGTGACCACTCCGCCGGGGGTGACCTTGCGGATCGCGTGGTTGCCGGTATCCGCCACAAAGATCGCGCCCGAGGCCACGACAATGCCGGCCGGCGCATTGAAACGCGCAGCTGTGCCGGTAGCGTTGGTCGTTCCCGGAACTCCGGCGCCACCGGCGAGGGTGGTGACATTCGACGCATCACCAATGACGCGGATGAGATGGTTGCCTGTGTCGGCAACATAGCGGATGCCGGTCGTTCCTAGCGCGATTGCGGCGGGCGATGTGAACGAGGCGGCCGTGCCTTTGCCATTCACCGCTCCTGCGGATCCCAGCGTGCCGGCGAGCGTGCTCACCGTGAGATTGCCGTTGGCATTTGTCGCGCCACCATTGCTGGAAACTGTCCAGGTCGTGCCATTGTTGGTCGAGTAGGAAGCGCCTGCATTGGACGGGCACCAGAGAAAGCGTCTGCCGTCTGCCGAGAGAATAACCCGTCCGTCGCCGTTGAGTGTGGCCTGGGGTTTCGATGGAAAGAGCGACCAGGCCGAACCGCCGTCATTTGAAAAATACGCATCGGTCCCGCTCTGGCGAACCATCCGCAGCGGCGCCAGATCCGCCCCTGCGACCATGTTGTTGCTGCCGTTCATCGGGCTGTGGGTGCCGCGTTGCGGCGAGCGGTCGATACTGTCGTGACGGAAGCCGCTGAAATCGCTCGTCGTACTGATCAGCGGCGCGCCGCCCGTAGGGCTCAAGAGGCCCTGGCCGACAAGCTCCTCGAGGCCGTCATTAAAAAATGTCCACACGCGCGAGGCATTCGCCGCTGAAAGATTGGTGGTTTGGAAAAGCCCGAATCCGGTGTTGAACATCACGCGGTCGGAGTTGAACGGATCGATGTCCACGTCAGTCATCCAGTGGGGATTCATGCTGGAAGACCACGGTGAGTTGCCTGCGGAGATTGTGGTGCCCGTGCTGCGGAGGACTCCCGCCCAGCTCGAACCGCCATTCGTCGAGCGGAAGACTTCATCGTAGGGCCAGTTCCAACGGTTGATCGTGGTAAGAACGACATGGCCGGCGACGCGAGGATCTGCGGAGATACCGGTGTAGCCGCCTTGCCACGTTCCCGGCGGCGTGATCGTCGTCCAGGTGGCTCCGTTGGCCGAGAGTTTGGCAATCCGGAAGCGGCTCTGGTAACCGCCCGGGCCGGTCTGATCGCCCCAGACCGAATAGAAGACACCCGCCGCATCGAACGAGCCCATCAAGGAAAACATCTCCTGACCGGCCACGCGTCCGGGTTGGCCGGGCACCTCGGTCCACGTGTCGCCGTTGTTGTCGGAATACCACAGGCTGGCGGCTGTGAGCGTATTTGCCGCCGCATACACGCGGCGCGCCGGGCCCGGACCGCTGGCATTGGCAGGCGCGTAGATGACGTAGTTCAAGTTCGTGCCCGCCGTGAAATTCGGCAGCTTCGCCCAGGTTGCTCCGTAGTCCGTGCTCCGCCAGATGCCGTCGTTGCTGGTGCCGACAAGGATAATGGCGCCGTTCGTTGGATTCACCGCGCAGCGCTCCCCGGTGCCGCGGCCCTCTCCGTTGCCCATCATCTTGAAACCCGGCGTCACATACGTCCACGTGTCGCCGCGGTTGGTGGAGCGATACACGCGTGAAGGCAGCTTCCAACTATCCGGACCCGCGAATTGCCCGGTAAATGCATAGACACGATTCGCATCTGATGGATCCACACCGATGGTCATCACGCCGAGGTGCTGCGATTCGTTATTGAGGCCACCCACTTCATCCAGCAACGCTTTCCAACGCCCACCGGTTGAGGAATCCATCCGATAGGCGCCGCCGACATCGGTGCGTGCATAGACAAGCCCGGGTTCGGTCGGATGAAAGATTGTGCCCGTGACAAATCCGCCGCCGCCGATCTCCACGTTCCGCCAGTTGGTCGCCTGTGCCTGACCGGTTAGCGGCGCAAGCACGAGCAATCCTACAGCCGCCGCGTGTAGGGTAGCTCTCGATCGGAACAGCGCTCGGGTCATAATCATAAGACCAACTGCCATAAGAGAGGGGCTGTGGCGCCGGACCCTGTCCGGAGCGGCGACTCCAAGACCCGATTTCCAGCACACCACCGTTGCGCACGCGTTGCCGGGAAAGATGTCGAAAACACGCGCACAAGCCATGAGATGCTGGCGGGAGCCAACAAAGGCAGGGTGCGGTAAATTTGAAGGGACAGTAACATGGGGGAACTATTCAAAATAGTTCCACCGCTGCCACGGCGCTATGCCGAAGCCTGCCCGGTTTGTGCTGAAAACGACTCCAGGAAGAAACGCCGCTGGAGCAATTTCCCGATAGGAAAGACCCTTCCACCGCCGGGAACCGTCACATTTACTCAAACGGATAACGCAGGCCGATCAGGGAGCGGATTTCATCCATCACCTCCAGCGTGGCCAGCGTATCGTCCAGCGGCATAAGGGGGCTTTCCAACTCCCCGGCCCTGAGACTCCGGACTGCCTCGGCAATCTCGTATTCGAAGCCCTCTCCGCGGAACGGTGCACAGTGTGTTTCGTTCACATCGCCTGCCAGCAATATTGCCTCCTGGGCCGCCCAGAAAGGCGACGGGACGTGAATTCGGCCGTTCTCGCCGAGGATTGTGAAGGAATTGTCATCGCCGGCGACAAACCCGCAGGAGAATTGCGCAAGGGCCTGCGGCGAGTAGGCAAGGGACACCGAGAGCATATCGTCAACGCCGGTGGAGGAAAAGTTCGCAACGGCACGGATGCGATCCGGCTTTTGTCCGAGGATCGACTGGCTCATGGCAAGATTGTAGACGCCCAGATCAAGAAGCCCGCCACCGGCCAACGCGGGATTCAGCCAGCGCTTGGCGGGGTCTGGATTTCCCCGTACGCAAAAGCTCGAGCGGACCCAGCGGACCTGGCCGATCCGCCCCTCGGAGAGCCAGCGGCAGACCTGGCGATATGCCGGCAGAAAACGCGTCCAGAGGGCCTCCATCAGAAAGACGCCCCGGCTCTGCGCGATGGCAATCAACTCCCGCGCCTGAGCGGCATTCACCGTCATCGGCTTCTCGATCAGGAGCGGTTTGCCATGCTCTAGCAGCGTCTTCGCGGCAGCAAAATGCGCGCTGTGCGGCGTCGCGACGTAAACGATATCCACACCGGGGTCCGTGGCGATCGACAGCAGATCATCACTTGCGAACTCCGCTCCGAATTCCCCGGCGAAAGCCTTGGCCCGCGGGAGATCGCGCCCGGCGATCGAACGCAGGAAACCAGCATCCGCCACGCGCAGATCACGTGCGAATTTCCGGGCGATGCCGCCCGGGCCCACGAGGCCCCACTGAACCGGTCTGCCTTCCATGGAGAGAGCTTATACCTTGCGCGGCGTCTGTCCACGAAGCTCCGCTCCGCCGCGGGAAGCGTGCCGTTCGGAATCAGAACTCCACGCGCAGGACGCGGACACCGGCCGGCGACCGGAAGTCGCGTGGTGTGAGCTTGTTGTCCTTATGGAAATCGGTGTAGCGGCGGGTGAAATCGAGAAACTTCTTATCCGAACCGAACCGGATGAGCTCGCTGCGGGTGACGGTGCCGTCTTTATTCTGGTCGACAAGCAGGAACGACCGTTCGGTGCCGCCGGCATTGGTCCATTCGACCATGGTCACCGTGCCGTCCTTGTTCGTATCAGCCCGCTCCACCACGTAGTCGGCGTAGGCAGGACCGACGGTTTGCAGCGTGAGCGGCACGTCCCAGTCGGCGGGGTTTTGGGGAGCGGTCTGGCAGGCAGAGAGGACGAGGGCGGCAAAGGGAAGGAGGCGGAGCAGGCGCATGGGAAAGATGGAGGTTGTCGGAGTGGTGTGCCCGTTCGGCCGGAAAAATCCGAGCCTTTTCTTCCGGCCGCCGCCCTTGGGCGGCCGGCGGCCGGGAATCGTTGCCGCGGGACGTGATCGTCAGGCCGTGCGGCCGCAGCAGGATTTGAATTTTTTCCCGCTGCCGCAAGGGCACGGATCGTTGCGGCCGACGCGGGGGAGTTCGCGTTTCGGCGGGAACTCAAGTCGGGATGCCGGAGCGGCCGGCTGGTCCGATTCGGCCGCAGCAGGCTTGGCGGGCTGGACGGTCTGCCGCACTTCTCCGGCAGGATCGGCACGGAGGAGGCTCTGCGGCAGGCTCGCGAGGAGCTGCTCGAAGGCCTGGAGGTTCGTCGTGCTGCGGAAGAGGTTGTTGAGGACTTCGCCTTTGATGTTGTCCATCAGCTCGACAAACATCGCGTAGGCATCGTTTTTGTATTCGACGAGAGGATCCTTCTGGCCGAAAGCGCGGAGGTAGA
>CAZSMN010000065.1:0-14149 GCA_964607615.1 uncultured Chthoniobacterales bacterium
GGGTGCATTCTGACCGACTACGTAATTTTTATGAGTCAGCATCCGAGTTTGAAAGGAAAAGGCGCGATCCAGGCGAAGCGCAGTGTTTTGAAGCGTTTTGAGCGGGTTGAACTGCTCAAGAAGCGCGGCCAATTCAAGGAAGGCCAGCGCGTCATCGGTCTTCCGAAGACGAAGCCCGAGGATTAATCGATCCTTCTGTGATGCGGCTGAACCGCTTTTTGGCAGCCGCGGGTTTCGGATCCCGGAGAGCGTGTGATGCTCTCATCGAGTCCGGCGCGGTAAAGATCAACGGGCGCGTTGTCGAGAAACTGGCGACGCAGGTGGCCGAAGACGACGATGTCCGGGTAAGGGGACGCCAGGCGCGGGTCGCGAAAAAAATCACGGTCATTTTTCACAAGCCTCGTGGCGTAGTCGTTACGCGCGCGGATGAGAAGGGCCGCGAGACCGTTTTCGATTACCTTCCGCCCGAGTATGCGAACCTCTTCCACGTGGGAAGGCTCGACAAGGAAAGCGAAGGCCTTCTCCTTCTAACCAACGACGGCGATCTTGCCCAGCGGCTCACACATCCGTCGCACCAGATCGAGAAGGAATATGAGGTCACGATCAACCGGCCGTTCCAGGAAGACCATGCCGCGAAGCTCCTGAGGGGATTTTATATCGAAGGCGGCCGCGCAAAGTTCGAACGGCTCCGGGCGATCGCGCCTCTGAAGTTGAGGGTCGTCCTCGAGCAGGGACTCAAACGGCAGATCCGGCTGATGCTTTATCAGACCGGCTACGAGGTCGAGCGCCTCGTGCGCGTCCGTATCGCAGGGATCAACGGCAAAGGCCTCGGCGTGGGCGGTTATCGGCCGATCACGGAAAGGGAACTGGAATCCCTTGTCGCGAAGTCCCCGGCGAAGTCACCCGCCGCCCCAAGTGGATCACGAGGCAGCGCCGCCCTTCCTTCGGCGTCCCACCGTCCGCGTTCGGCGGCGGACCGCCGGCGCCCGGCATCGAAAACGTAAACCCGCCTGCGGGGAGGGGGGCAGGGGGTATCGTGCGAAGTAGCTCCCCCGGAAACCACGATTGTCGTGTGCCGACGTTGTTCTTGAGTCGGGCCGGCAAGTCGGGTTTTATCGCGGGACTATGAAGTCCCTCGTGCGCAATGTCCCTTACGGTCCGCCGGCCCTTGGCCCGTATTCTCTTGGTGTCCTTGCCGAAGGGCGGTTTGTTTTTGTCTCGGGGATGACGCCCTTTGATCCGCTTTCCGGAAAAATCGAGCGCGGTTCGGTCGCCGAGCAGACGCGCCTGGTTCTGGAGAATATCAAAAAGGTCCTCGGCGCTTCCGGGGCGTCGCTGGAGGATGTCGTCAGTTGCCGCGTTTATCTTTCCGAACTGAATCCGGCCACCTTCAAGGAGATGAACGATGTTTATGCCGGGTATTTTGGTGAATCCTTGCCGGCCCGCGCAACGATTGGTGCGCAACTTCTCGGTTTCGACGTCGAGATCGAGTGCATTGCGGCCGTTCCGCAGGGGACGTTGGAAAACCAGAAATAGCTTCCTATGAAAATCGCCCAGGAATTCCGTGAATTCATCGCCCGTGGAAACGTCATCGACCTCGCGGTCGGCGTGATCATGGGGGCTGCTTTCGGCAAAATCGTCAACAGCCTCGTTAACGACATCATTATGCCTCCCATCGGTGCGATGATGAAGGGGGTCAGCTTCAATAATCTTTTCATCGCTCTCGACGGGAAGACCTACGAAACCCTTCAGGCCGCGAAAGATGCCGGAGCTCCGGTGATCCAATACGGGTCGTTTATCAACGTCACTCTGGAGTTTCTCATCGTTGCCGCAGCCGTTTTTGTGCTCGTGAAGGCGGTCAACAAGCTTCGCCGCACTCAGGAGGCGGCACCAGCTCCCGCGCCGGAACCTCCACGCTCCGAGGTCTTGCTCCAAGAGATTCGCGATCTTTTGAAGAAGTAGGGTGCGACGCGGTCCGGCCGGCGGGTGGCACATGCTTCCAGAATTTCGCGCCGGAGACGGCTTTGACCGTCCGGGTCGTCTCGCGGGGTGTCATTGCGAAATATTAGTTGCTTCCACAGTTGCGTTGTTGCTCGCGTGTCCCGTTCTCCCCGGCAATCACGCTGAGAGAGGGCATCCGCTCGTGCATGCCACCAACGCTGTGCTGCGCCAATCCCTCTTGCTCTACATATCAGCACTATACATTACATATATTATGGGATGTTATTGTTATTGTGTTTTTGGAGAGCCGTTTAGTCGAATGTGAATAAGATGTGAGAACTTTCCCCGCCGAGCCACGGGCGGAGGCTTCCAAGGAAGTTGTTCACATCAGAGCTGCTAAGGAGGCAATTCCGCTGAGGCGAAAAACGGGTCTGGCGCCGATATCCATCCGCGATTAAGGGTCGTTCAGAACAGGCATAACCCGCTTGTGACAAACGGACCGGAGGCCTTGAGGCAACAAGGCCGGACTTGCCGGTACTAGAGGTTCAAGTCGATTCGCCGCATTTGGTCAATCGGACCCGCCTTGCGATCTCAGCCATCGCAGGACAGCGAAAGCCCGCGCCATGACCACCATCTATCACAAGGCCGCCCGTTCTGCCTGGACCCGGCCCGTGTGCAGACACTTGACGCCGAGTGTCCTTGGACCGCGGACTGCCGCGTCCCGCTTGACGCGCCGAGGCGCAGATGAAATAGGAACACAAGGATCTGAATGGGCAGACTGCGAGCCTCACGCATCCCACAGTTCAACTGCGGCCCGTAACAAACCATTCTTGTGTCGTGGAGTTCGCAAAAGCCGTTCCGCTGAGGCCGTTTAGACAATCATTTTGATCCAGGAACTCGCTAGCAGGTCGCGCGGGCGCGGTGACAGCGAAGCGTCTGCTTGCGCCTGAGGCGCCCTATAACCCCTCGCCTGCACAAAAAGGACGATCGAAACACGCCTTGCCGGGACCTCACTCCTCATGTGCTCCACAGGATCGCCATGTCATCGTGTTGCGATATTTCTCTGCAGGCGGAGCTTTGATTTGCTCGCGCCAAACTTCCGACTGGAACCCTTGCCCAAACGCTGTCGCAGAAATCGCGTGTCACGCGAAGTATGGAAATCGCAGCGCCGGGCGCGCCTGCTGCCACTTTGCTCCGGTGGACAGCAGCGTGCCTAAAGAGGAATAACGTTGGGATCGTTGTTCTTCAGCCCATCTGCAAGCGGCACAGGATGTTTCACCGAGCGTGAGGCAACGATTTTGGCAGCAAAAACCTGTTGCACTAAATATTATAATATAATGGTAAAAACAAATAATAAACCGTTGTGCGTTATGTTATAAAAGAAATATTTTTTCATTTTAAACCTCAAGACCTGCGGCGATAATGACGAACAGCCATAAAAACCGCACAGCATGCATAGTCTGCGACGTTCGCATTCAGTAGGATTACAAGGCGAGCTTTTTGCCGCCTTCAAGCTCCGGCGGTGCGACCCTGCCGAACGATCGCGTTGAGATGAACTGGCTCCGGGATTTATGGGAGAAGCTCTGCCGGCAACTTGGTCTTGCTGAGGCGGGATCACGGCTGGCGCCAAATTCGCAGAACTAGCGAATATTTGGGATCCGCGAGACCTTCGGAAGGATCAGCCGGCCGTATTTGTGCGGATGTTGGAAGTTTACCGAACAGAATAGTTGCCTGCGTGATTTTACTATTGACCGCAGTTTTCCTATGTGCTCATATGAGCACTATGGAATTGACCGACAAACAAGCGGATGTTCTGCGTTTCATTGAGGAGTTTCAGCAGGATCAGGGGACCTGTCCGACCCTTCGTGAGATACAGAGGCGTTTCGGGTTTGCGAGTTCCTTCGCGGCAAGCCGTCACGTAATGGCGCTGGAGAAGAAGGGGGCGCTGGAGCGTGGAGACGGACGGGCACGTTCGCTAGTCTTGCGAAGAAGGTCCCCTGCCCTGCGAATTCCCATCTTTGGGTTCATTCCGGCCGGAATGCCGATTGACGTCCAGGCGGAGGCTGACCGGTTTTTGGGAATCGATCCGGAAGCCCTCGGCATTCCCCGGACGGCACGGGTTTTCGGCCTCGAGGTGCGCGGCGATTCGATGATCGGGGCGCATATTGTGCACGGGGACGTGGCAATCGTAGAGCAAAAGCCCGCGGCCCATCGCGACATTGTGGCCGCCCTCATCGACGGCGAGGTTACTTTGAAGCGCCTGATCCGCGAGGGAACAGGCTACTTCCTCCGGGCGGAGAATCCGGCTTACCCGGATCTGCAGCCCGTTCAGGAAATGGTTGTTCAAGGCGTGCTCCGCTGCGTGATCCGGACGGCCCCTTCTACTTTATGAATAAACGTCGCACCTCATATTCAGGACAGGATCTGTGGCAGTGGGCCGAGGAACGGGAGGCTGCCCTCGCGGGTAAAGCCGAAACGCCGGAAACCGCGACTTTGCCGGCCAATCATCGCCTCCTCTCGTTCTTCAAGATCCCCCTGCTCGGGCGGTCTGCGGACGAACTGAAGCCCTGAGCAAATCGGTCGCATCGGTTCGTCTCCTCTCACCGGTTTCTTCGTTGGGAGGACTCCAGAAGCCAAGTTTAGACGACCTTTGCCGAGGAGTAACCCACGAACGCGCCCCCATTCCCGCGTCTGCTGCACGCCCGTGGACGGCATGAGGCCGTGGGAAGAGACCTATCGGAAGACGTCGCGCCAGGCGATGGCGGTGTTCAGGTGCACCTGTACGACTTTGCTGGTGTCCTTCGTGTAGCCTCCGGCGAGAACCCAGGCGATCGGAAGGCTGTGCTCCTTGGCGAATTCAAAAACAAACCGGTCACGTTCCATCAGATCGGCATGCGTGAGATCGAGTGGAGAGTATGGGTCGTCGCGCAGAGGATCCGCCCCGGCCTGATAGAGGAGAATATCGGGTTTTCCTTCGGCGAGGAGCCAATCGAGATGCCCGCGGAGGGCCGTCATTAAAACCGAACGGTCCGGTCCTCCAGACGGAACGAGCGGGACGGAAAAGTGGTTCGGACCATCCTCATGGTGGCGTGTTGTGACATCGCGGAAGCACTCGTTATTCCAGTAGTCGTTCCCGTAGATCGACAGGGCGCGGATCCATGGGCGGGAAGCGGCAAGGCTTGCGGTGCCGTTACCATAATGGAGGTCCATATCGAGCACGGCTCCGGTCGTGATTTTTCCGGAATGCCGAAGGGCCTCCAAGGCAACGATGAGGCCGTTGAACGTGCAGAACCCCTCACCATGCCCCTCGCAAGAGTGGTGAAATCCACTGGCCAATGCCCCGGAGGTGCCACTCGCGAGCGCCTCGGTCGCCGCAGCGAGGAGTCCGCCATTCGTTAACAGCACGCTCGGGAAAAGCTCGGGAGACCAGGGGAATTTCTGCGATTCCGCCAGTTCCCGGGGTTCGCCGGAGCGAATCGCTTCAATGTATTCCGCGGTATGAACGCGGAGAAGGTCGGCCTCCGTCACCGGTGCGGGCGCTTCGATGGAAAGTTCGGGCAACTCGCGCCGGATGGCATCCGCAACCAGGGCGAACTTCGAGATCGGCATAATGTGGTTACCGATCGGGGCGGCGAAGCCGGCGGAGTGAAAAAGCTTCATGACGCGGTAGGAGGAACAAGACGGATCCGCTCGTCGGGAGCCGGGTAGTCGAGGAGCGAGTGAAAAAGACCGGACATATCCTGACGGCGGAAGCCCATGCCGTACATCCGGTAGAGGGACGTCGCGATTTGCCGGACTTCGGCTCCGCTGATCGTGTCCTCATGCTCCCGCCCGACGCGACGGACGATAAGCGAGAGGGGAATCGGGCGGACGGTGCCGTCACGATCGATGACCTCAGGCGGACGGAAATCGGGCTGGAGGTAATTCACGCGTGCCGGATCAACTTTGCGGTAGCCGGCTTTTTCGTAGGCCGTGAGGCGGACGATGGTTGCCATCACCGTGGGATCGGGGTGCTCCATCTCACCGACGAGGGTGATGGGAGATCCCTCCGGCCGGTGCTGGGCCGCGAGGACATTCCGTGCAGTGGTCACCGGCAGGGCGCGGAGCCAACCTGCGAGACCACTCCGCCGCCACGCGGGGGCTACCAGGTTATGGGAAAGATGGACGACCGCCCCCGGATGATCCTCGAGAACGATGGCTGTGTGATCCCGAACTCCCGCAAATTCATTCCCGCACGTCACGAGCATCATGCGGTAGCGAAGGGCGCAACCGTCGGTGAGGCGAGAGGGATTCCATGCCATCCGCTTCGCGAGCACGTCGGCCTGCTCCATCTCGCCGGCATGACCGAACTCTGCCCAGAGCGCGCCGAAGGCCATGTCGAAAAGCGGCCCGTCTGTGTGTTCGATCCGATGGAGAGCGGCGTCGGACCAATCCCGCTCGACGCTCTTCGCGTCTCCGGGAGCCAGATCCTCCGGAAACATCCATTCGGCCAGTTTCATGCCGCCTGCGCGTGGTGGAATTGGAGCTGGTAGAGATTGCGGTAGAGGTCGGACGTCTCCAGCAACTCGGTATGGGTTCCGGTGGCTGCAATGCGGCCGTGCTCCATGACCACGATGCAATCGGATTTGAGAATGGTCGAGAGCCGGTGCGCAATGGCGATGACCGTTCGGCCCTCGGCCAGGCGCTCCAGTGCGGCCTGGATCATGCGCTCGGATTCGGAATCCAGCGCAGAGGTCGCCTCGTCGAGGAGCAGGACGGGAGCGTTTTTAAGGAGGGCGCGTGCAATGGCAAGCCGCTGCTGCTGACCACCCGAGAGCAGGCAGCCTTTGTCGCCGACGATCGTCTCGTAGCCTTCGGGCTGGGCCAGAATGAAGTCGTGGGCGAACGCCGACTTCGCTGCCTGAATCACCTCCTCGCGGGTCGCATCAAGGCGGCCGTAGCGGATGTTTTCGTAGATCGTGTCGTGAAAAAGGAATGTCTCCTGCGTAACGACGCCGATCTGCTCGCGGAGCGAACGCTGGGTGACATCGCGGAGATCGTGTCCATCGAACCGGATCAGGCCTGCTTGCGGATCGTAGAACCGGAGCAGGAGCGAGAGGAGCGTGCTCTTGCCGGCACCGCTGGATCCGACGAGCGCGTATTGTTTTCCCGGCGCGATATGCAACGTGATGTCCTCGACGGCCTTTTTGTCGACGCCGTAGGAGAAGCTCACGTTCTCGAAATCGATAGCTCCCCGGCCCTTGGTCAGTTCGACTGCATCCGGCTTGTCCTGGATCGCCGACGTGGTCTGGAGAAGGTCGAAGATGTTCGTGGCCGAGGCCATGCACTTCTGCATCAGCATCGGGATCTTGCTGAGCGCTTTCACCGGATTATAGAGCAGGAAAATGCCCGCGCACAGGGCGGCGAATTTCATGAAGCTGATCCCGTAAAAATAGACGTAGAGCATGGCCAGAACGACGCCGAAGGCGGAAACCGACTCGATGAGCGGCTGGACGATATCCACGCTCTTCCTCACCCGCAGGCCGTTGCGGCACTGGATATCCGACGAGCGGGCGAATTGCTCGGACTGGTAATCCTCCCGCGCGAAGGACTTGATCACGCGGATGCCGGCAAATGTCTCCTGAAGGATGACCGCCATCTGGCCGGCCTCGTTCTCCTCGGCCTTGCCCGCCTGCCGGACTTTCCGCCCGAAGATGATCACCGGAACAATGCAGATCGGGAAAAGAACGAGCGTGGTCAGGCTGAATTTCCAATCGATGCTTACCAGCACCACCACTCCGGTGACGACGGCGATGGGATCTTTGACGATATCCCCGGCGATCGAGGTCAGGGCATTCTGCGCCATGCGCGTGTCATTGAGCACCCGCGAGATGAGCTTGCCGGATTTCGCCCGGTTGAAGAAGTCGAGCGACTGCGACATGAGGTGGGAAAAAAGCTGCGAGCGGATGTCGCGAAGAACGCGATAGCTCACCCACGCGAGGCAGTAGGAATTGAGAAACGAGAAAATGCCCCGCGTTACCATCACGGCCGGGATGAGCATCGCGACCCAGAAGACGCTTTCGATGCCGGGTCCTTTGTCCATCCCCTGCCCCGACATCATTTCCGACATGCCCATCCCTTTCCCCCCGGGCATGAGGGTTTCGCCCACTTTCTTGATGACGAGCGGGATCACGCCATTGAGCACGCCGGCGAGGATGCCGAAGGCCAGTCCGAGAGCGAAGCGCCGGCGGTAGGGGGTCAGGTAGTGTGCCAGCCGGAGGTAGGGATTCCAGAAGGCCCGGACGAGTTGCGGAAAAGGGAGCTTTTGCGGTTTGGCCATGAACGACAGAGGAAAAGACTACATCAGGAGGCGCAGCAGACGGGATTAAAATTCTCCGCCGCGTGAAAGGCCCCGGAAATGGGAAAAATACCATGCGACGATCTCGTGGCCGGCGAACATCCAGACGAGAGCGCCGAGAGCAAGGAAGGGACCGAATGGCAGCCGCGCGCCCGAACGGTCGCGGGCGAGGAACAGTCCGCCGAGACCCGCCACGCAGCCGATGATTGAAGCGGCAAAGATGGTGAAAAGCACGGCCTGCCAGCCGAGGAACGCTCCGATGCAGGCGATGAATTTCACGTCGCCAAAGCCCATGGCCTCGCGCGGGATGACGAGCGCGCTGGCCCGGCCGGAGATGCGGTCCAGCTTGTCGAGGGGCAGCACCTCGTCCCCGCAAAGAACGCGGTCGTAGAAAAAGCGCAGCGGTCCGGCTGGGAGTTCACGGTCATCCGCCAGCACCTGACCTTCGGCCTCGACGAGCAGCACGTCGGTCTCCCGCGAGAAAATATCCTCCCAGGTGAGTTTCTCTCCGCCAACCGTGAGGTCCGCGCGGTCGCCATCACGGATCCAGACAAAATCCTCCGGCGCCGTCAGCGCGTGGCGCTTTTTTCCAAAAGCCAGCTTGCCGAATTCCACCACCAGCCAGAGAAGTCCGAACCCGAGCGCCGCGCCGGCCAGCGAGAGCAGGCCCGATGCCCACCACGTCGCGGCCTCCATCATCGCGGGGAAAACGAAGGAAAACACAATCCCGGCCACGGTCCCGCCCCAGGTGATTTCATCCGGGATGATAAAGTGCTCGAAATCGATAAACGTCGCCACGATGAGCAGGGCGACGAACAGGCAGTAAACCGGTGTCAGCGGCAGGCCGAAGCGATACCAGACCGCCACGAAGAGCGCCGCCGTCAGAATCTCGACG
Organism: uncultured Chthoniobacterales bacterium; assembly: GCA_964607615.1. Taxonomy (GTDB): domain Bacteria; phylum Verrucomicrobiota; class Verrucomicrobiia; order Chthoniobacterales; family Terrimicrobiaceae; genus CAZSMN01. The sequence goes on from CAZSMN010000065.1 coordinate 9,174, forward strand.
AGCACATAGCGCGGGGAAATGCGGGCACCGCAGGATGAGCACTTCCCGCGCAGGGCGATCCAGCTTACCACGGGGAGATTCTCATACCACGGAATCGTTTTTTTGCAGGAGGGACAAAACGAACGCCGCGGATTGTCGAGGCCAATGCCCCGGGGCATCCGGTGGATGCAGGCGTTCAGAAACGAGCCGACGACCGCGCCGAAGGCACCTGCCACCACGGCGTAGAACGACGTCATTCCTTCTCGAGGCCAGGCTCGACGATCTCGCAGATCACATGGAGGAGAAATTTCTGCGCCTCCTGGATGCGTGCAGTGACCGTGCCCTGAACGACGATCTCAATATCGGCCGCCCCCTTGGTGAATCCCCCGCCCTTGCCGAGGAAAACGATCGTCTTGAGGCCGATGCGGCGGGCCTCTTCGATGGCAGAGAGGATGTTGCGCGACTTTCCGCTCGTCGTGAGCGCGATGAGCACATCACCGGGCTTGCCGTAGGCGCGGACCTGGCGGGAAAAGAGATCCTGAAAGGCGTAATCATTACCTATCGCTGTGAGGAGCCCGCCGTCGCTTGTGAGGCTGATGGCCGGATACGGACGGCGGTCGCCCATGAACCGGCAAGTGAACTCGGTTGCGATGTGCGCGCTGTCGGCCGCGCTCCCGCCGTTGCCGCAAAGGAGGAGCTTGCCGCCGGATTGCAGGCACTTCAGCACGATGGCCGCCGACTCCTCGATGGAGGGGCGGAGGGATTTAAGGGATTCGAAGGTCTCGATGGCTCCGGCCAGAGAGGCGTCGAAGGGGCTCAAAGGGTGGACGTTTGCGGGCATAGCCGTGGGTCGGTGGTGGTGAGTTGCTGGAGCGTCGGCCATTCGGCGATATCCATCGAGGAAAAGAGGTGGAGATAGGCAAAAACAACGCCTTCGGGATATCCGGCAAAAAGCGCATCGACGGCCGCCTTCAGCTCAGCGGCGCCGGGCTCGGCCGGCAGGTCTTCGATGAGGCCCTTGCCATCGTGCGGAATTTTGAGGTCGTCGAGAAACGAGCAAACCATCGCGTTGTGAGCTCCGAGGATCCACGCTTGCAGGATCTCGGTCGCGAGGTCGCTGTTGGCGGGCTTGGAAAAAGCTTCCTTCACCCAGAGATGGCGCTCGTCCTTCGGCTTGCGCTCGACGAAGACGGGACGCAGCTTGCGGCGGCCCGCCAGCAGGCCGATGGCGGTCTTGTAGGCGGCTTTATCGTTCTCCATCAGCCACTCGAGGACTTCCGAGGACTGCCCGGGAGAGAAGCGGGCGAAAATTTCGTTGGCGGTCATGAACGCCAGAGCCTAGCAGACCGGCGCGCAGCCAAGTCAAGAAAACCCCCGCGCCTGCGCAGACGGCCGATCTGCGAAAATTGACACCCATGCCCAAACCCGCTTTCATCCGCACCATATGACCCGCCGCCTTGCCTTGCTGTGCAGCGCCATCCTTCTTGCCGGATGCGCCGCGCCCGAGGGCCCTGCCACCCAGCTCGAGAAAGCCAACGTGCTCCCTCTCGCCATCGATAACCGTTACGCGTTCCGCAAAGTTCAGCAGAAAACTCTCGATACGAGCGTGATTCCGCCCCGCACGCTCAGCGAGGCGGCCCAGTTCGAGCGGGCCAGCATGACCTGGGGCGCCGTCGATTCGTTGGAAATCCGGAAGCGGAACGGCAATTACTACAACTTTTTCTGGCGCGCGAAAGAACCGTCCGACGTCACCGTCCGCCTCGAATACCGTCAGGCCGGTCTTGGAAACTACGTCAAGGCCAAGGAGCGCTACTACCCGCAGGCCAAGGGATCCTACAAATCGACCTTCGAGGTCATCGGGGACGAATTTTTGGAAAACGGACGCGTGACCTCCTGGCGTGCCGTTCTCATCGTTGACGGCCGGATTGTTGCCCTCCGGCAGTCGTTTATCTGGTAGCGGGTTTGACATGGCCACGGGGGCGGGGCTACTGATCAGATATCTATTGTGACTACTCCTTCATCGGTTCTCGTCGGTCATTTCGGCCGTAGCGTCTGGTTAAAGGTCGAAGGCAAGGGAACGTTCCAAAACAGCGCCGGCATCAAGGAATTTGTCCGGAAGATGATCCAGCGCGGCAGCCGCGACTTTGTCGTCGACCTCGGCGGCTGCGAGCTCATGGACTCCACGTTCATGGGCACCCTCGCCGGAGTCGCCCTCCGCCTCCGTGAAATCGGCCAAGGGAGCCTCCGCGCGGTCAACGTGAATCCCCGCAACGCCTCGCTCCTCGAAAATCTCGGTCTCGACCAGCTCTTCACCGTTGAACAGGGGGCTGGTGTGGTTGCTCCGGTGGAGATGTCCGAGTCGCCGGCTGCCAGCCCGGAGACCAGCGCGCAGAAAGAAGCCGTCCTCGAGGCCCATGAGGCTCTTGTCGAGGCGGATTCCCACAATGCCGGAAAATTCAAAGACGTGATTGAATACCTCCGCCAGGAACTCGCGCAGGAGAAGGGCGGAGAGGACTGATCCGTCTTGATCCGCAGCAGCAGGTTGCGGATATTCCCAGAGAAGAGGCAGAAATGTGGACCTATATCTACCTGGCGCTGTTTTTCGGGACGTTCATCTCCCTACTACTGGTGCTTGCCTTCTTCACCCGCCGGATCGCCGATCTCGAGCGCCAGCGAGCGGAGTTGGAGGTCGAGGAGGAGCGGGTTTTCGATTTTCTTCACAGCCTCGGTGAGGCGTTCTCCGAAGGCGTCCGCAGCTCGGAGCTTCACCGCCTCATTGTCGAAAGCGCCGTCCGGATTCTAGAGGCCCACGGTGGTGCGCTTTACCTGGCGGATAAGAGCGATACGACCATCGCTCCCACCTTCATCTCCAAGGGGTGCCCGCCCCTCGTCCGCATCCCCCCGCACATTCTTGAGCAGGCCTCGGTGACCCCGATCGCTCTCGAAAGCTACCTCCGGCTTCATCCCCTCCGCCGTGGAGAGGGCATCGTCGGAACCTGCTGGGCGACCGGAGAAGCCAAAGTCTGCACGACGACCGAGCTTGCGGAGGCGGGTATCGGCGACAGCACGACGTCGGCCTTCGTCGGACCGCTCATTTACCGGCGGAAAATTCTCGGCGTTCTGTGCGTCGCCAACGGGCCGATGAGCACACCGTTCAGCGAGGCGGACCTGAAAGTCTTCCGTGCCATCGCCGAGCAGGGGGCGTTCGCCCTCTACAATGAGGTCATCTATCTCGATGCCAGTGAGAAAAAGCGGCTCGATCACGATCTCGAGATCGCACGCGATATACAGAGCATCCTTCTTCCGTCCGCGCCGCCTTCGCTCGAGGGCTACGAGCTCAGTGGCATCAACATTGCGGCCCGGCAGGTCAGTGGCGATTATTTCGATTACATCCGCATCGACGAAACCCGCATCGGTGTGGCCATCGCGGACGTTTCCGGAAAAGGCGTCCCGGCCTCGCTTATCATGGCCATGTGCCGGAGCGTCCTGCGCAGCCATGCGGTCGGCAACCTGTCCGCGGCCGATGTCCTCAGCCGGGTGAATGCCCAGCTTTATCCCGACATCAAAGAAGACATGTTCATCAGCATGGCCTACCTGATCCTCGACCCGGCTCTGCGAACGGTCACGATCGCCCGGGCCGGACACGATGCCCCCCTCCTCTACCGGGCCGCCACGAAGGAGGTCGAAAAGATCAACCCGAAGGGCATGGCGCTCGGGATTGACAGCGGCGAGGTCTTTAATAGAGTTTGCGCGGATTTCACCTTTGAGCTGGACGCCGGAGACTGCCTCCTGCTCTACACCGACGGTGCCACCGAAGCGCTTGATACCGAGGGCTTGGAGTACGGCATTCCCCGCCTCGTCCAAGGCCTCCAGGCAAGTGCTCCCTCCGGGGCTGCGAGTGTGGTGCGCTACCTCTCCGAAGAGGTGCACAGCTTCATCGGTAGCCATCCCCAATACGACGACATTACTTTGATTGCCATAGCCAAAAAATGAACGATACCCAAGGCCCGCAGAAACCCGAAGGGAACGAACCCGAGTCCGCCGCCGAAGCAGCGCCTGCTGCTGTGGAGGAGAAGGATCCCGCCGCGGAGATTGCAAAGTTCAAGGACCTCGCGCTCCGCGCCACGGCCGACCTCGATAACTACCGCAAGCGCGCGATTCGCGAGAAGGAGGAGGCCATCCGCTACGCCAATGGCGCACTGCTCGAAAAGCTGCTGCCGGTGCTTGATAATTTCGAACTCGGCCTCGAGGCGGCAAAGACCGCGAAGGACACCGCCTCCATCGTCCAAGGCATGGCCATGGTCCAGAAGCAGCTACAGGATTTCCTGAAAGACCACGGTGTCGAGACCATCGCCGCGGAGGGCGCACCGTTCGACCCGAACCACCACGAGGCTGTCGCGCAGGAGGCGAGCGAGAACGTGGCGGAAGGCCACATTGTCCGCCAGCTCCGCAAAGGCTATAAACTCAAAGACCGCCTCCTCCGCGCGTCGACCGTCACGGTTTCGAAGGGGAAAGCGGAATGACCCGCAAACGCGATTATTACGAGGTTCTGGGCGTCTCGAGGGAGTCTTCATCCGAAGAGATCAAGAAGGCCTACCGGAAGCTCGCGGTAAAATATCACCCGGATAAAAACCCCGGTGACGCCGAGGCCGAGGAGATGTTCAAAGAGCTCGGCGAGGCCTACGACGTCCTCATGGAGCCGCAGAAACGGGCGGCCTACGACCGCTACGGACACGCCGCCTTCCAGCAGGGCGGAATGGGCGGCGGTGGCGGCGGCGGATTCCACGATCCGTTCGATCTCTTCCGTGAAGTCTTCGGAGCCGGCGGTGGCTCGGGTGGCATTTTTGATCACTTTTTCGGCGGTGGCTCGGATGCTTCGGGCCGCCAGCGGGGCTCGGATCTTCGCTACGACATGCAGATCACGCTCGAGGAAGCGGCCTTCGGCTGCGAGAAGGAGATCGAGATCCGCAAGCTCGATGCCTGTGAGACGTGCGACG
>CAZSMN010000066.1:0-13657 GCA_964607615.1 uncultured Chthoniobacterales bacterium
ACCCGTTCGAAGCGGCGCTCCCCGGCAGGTCGCTGTCGGGAAGGATGTAATTCACGTCGAGGAGCTCCGGCTCGTTATCTGCCCAGTTGACCGGCGGGCTGATCCATTGCGAAACGACCTTGGATTCGGTGAGCTGCACATCGCCGGTCTCATCCTGCTCGTAGAAGAACACGTGGAGCTTCATCTGGCGGGTATCGATCTGTGAGCCGGGGCGGGATTTGATGGCCACGCGCAGGGTTTTCATGCCGGTGCTGCCATCTCGGAGGCGGGCATCAACGATGCCGAGGTTGGAACCGGGCTGGAGGCCGATCTCGTCGCGGACATCCGGTCCGGCCTCTTCCATCATTGCGGTGCCCGGGCTGCGGGCCGCGCTGGCGGCGCCGCCGAGTTGCTCGAGTTTCTTGGCCGCCTGGGCGCGATACTCGGGGGCGAGGTTCGGCAGGGCGACGACGCGGGAGTAGGCCTCTGCGGCTTCGGCCGGCTGCTGAAGACTCTCCAGCGCACGGGCCCGTCGCATCATGATGCCGGCATCGTTCGGGAGGAGGCCGTCGGCCTCGTCGAGTCCGCTGAGGGCGGCCTCAAACTCTCCGACGCGATAGGCGCGGTCGGCATCGGCCACGAGGCGGTTGATTTTCTGGACGAGGGCCGGATCGGGGCCGGTCTTTTCAGGCTCTGCGTTTTGCTCGGCGGGCGGCTGGGCTGCCGCGGCCTGTGCGGTCTCGCTGCCCGGTGCGACGCTGGCGACGGTCGCACTCTCGACGACCTGCTGGCGGAGGATGGGCAGGACGTGCCAGATCACCGCGAGGAATTGAACGATGAGGAAAAATCCGAGCACGCTGATGGCCACGACGAAGGTCGCTCCAATCGGCTGCCGGGGAATCGGGGGTTGGCTGTGAGAGGCCGGTGTCACAAGGTTGGAGATCCTAATGCGAAGATCGTAAAAAAAAAGTCCTATTCGCCTTCTTGTCGTTCGATTGTGACCTTGAGCAGTTTCCTGGAGCCCTCACGGGTCACTTCGAGCGATGCCTCACTGCCGGGCTTGGATTCCCGGATGCGGTTAATGAGGTCCTTGTCGTCCTTCACCACACGTCCGTTGTAGGAGGTGATGACATCGCCGGGGCGGAGGCCGGCACGGGAGGCCGGGGAATTTTCCACCGGCGACAGGACAAGAGCGCCGTTTTTCTGGTTGATGCCCAGTTGCTGGGCGAGGGGAGGCGTCAGAGCGGTGACCTGCACGCCGAGCCAGGGATTGATGACGCGGCCGTGGGTCCGGATGCTTTCGAAGACCCGCTGGACGGTATTTGACGGGATGGCGAAGCCGATGCCTTCGCTCTGGAGCAGAATCGAGTTATTGAGGCCGACGAGCTGGCCGGAGAGATCGATGAGCGGGCCGCCCGAGTTGCCGGGATTGATCGGCGTGTCGGTCTGGAGGAATTCGTTCGCGAGCTCGGCCGAGGTTCTGCGGCCCTTGGCGCTGATAATGCCCTGGGTGACGGTCTCGGAGAGTCCGAGCGGGTTGCCGACGGCGAAGACCATCTGACCCACGCTCACGGCATCCGAGTCGCCGAAGGTAAGCGGGGTGAGGCCATCGGCATCGATCTTGAGAACAGCGATGTCGGTCGCGGGGTCAGCCCCGACGAGGCGGGCGGGAAAAACGCGATCATCGTGGAGGTAGACTTCGACGGCCCCGGCATTGGAAACGACATGCCAGTTCGTCACGATGTAGCCGTCTTCCGAGATGATGGCGCCGGACCCGAGTTGCGGCGACTCCTGTTCGCCAGGGGCGATCCGGAGGAACCTGCGGAGGATGTTCGCGCGGGGATCTACCGCGGTGGCAGGGAGCGCGCTGATACTAACGACGGATGGCACGACGCGATTGACGAGGGAGGTGAACTCCCGATCGATCGCCCGGAGCGCGGGCAGGCTCAGAGCGGGAGCATTTTTCTGAGCGGGAGCCGTCGGGTCCGGATGGGGCGTTGAGGATTGCTCGGGCGGCACAACGCCGAAGGCGGCATGTTCCTGTGGCGCGGCGCTCCGCCAGAGGTAGAGCGCGGCAACGGCGGCGGCAGCGATGGCGACGAAAAGGAGAAAGCGGAGGAGGCTCTGCATGGACTGAAGATCGCCGGTGCGGCTAGAAGGCGGGATCGAAAACCGCCGAGCTCACGATTTTGTCCCGGATCGCTTCCAGTTCGGCCGATTCGTCCAGCGGGGCCTGCCACGCGAAGAAGTAGAGCGTGCCTGACGTCTCATTGGCGAGCGCGACATTGACGGCCCGCATCTTTCCGGAATCGCTCTCGAAATCGTATTCCGTGCGGATGGATTTGAGGCCTTTGACTTCGCCTTTTTCGATGGGGGCACTCGAGCTCCCTTCGAGGGACATTTCGATGAGGGAGGCGGCGTAGGCGGCTGGCGATTGGCCGGTGCGGTCGGGGACTTTGGTCGTGACGCTGAGGGTGACCGAGGTGCCGGATGCGGCGTCGCCTTTGACGAAGTGGTAGACAAAGACGCCGTCCTCCGCCTCGTGGGTGGAGGTCCATCCATCAGGTACCTGCAGGACGGCTTTCACTTCCGGGAGGGGCAGCTCTTTGAACGGCGCCTCGGCAGCCGTGAGCATCGGAAGGGCGGCAAAAAATGCGACGAGGAGATTTTTCATGTTTTGTCTTTTTGCGCTTTTGCGGGCTTTTGGAAATCGGGAAATCGTTCTTTGAGTTCGGACAGGGCTTTTTCCGACTCGAAGGTATTGTTGGCCTTGCGGTAAGCATCGGCGGCTTTCTGGAGGGCGCGCGGGGTGATGGCCGGATCGTCGGTGAGCACGGAGATCGCCATGTAGGCGCGTGCGGCGCCGTCGTGGTCGCCTTTTGTGGCCAGAAGGTCCCCGGAGGCGAGGCGGGCTTCGGCATTTAGACGGCCTTCGGGCTGGAGGAGGAGAGCCTCTTCGATGAGGCGGCGGGCCTCGTCGTAGTTCTTCAGGCCGGCCGCGATGCGGGCGCTCGCGAGAAGGCCGCGGGCACGCGTGTCGGGGCTCCGGGCGTTCTCAAGGTATTTATCAACCGGCACGCGGGCCTCTTGGAATTTTCCAAGGCGGATGCGGGCTTCTGCGAGCTGAATGAGGGCATCAGGCGGAATCGCGGCCGGATTCGCCAGGAGCGGTGCGAGCAGGGCTTCGGCGCGCTGGTAGTTGCCTTCTTCAAAGAGCGAGGAGGCGAGCCAGATCGAGATCTCGGCCGGCAGGCTGCCGCCTTTGTAGGCCTCGGCCTCCTTGGTCACGTTGGCGCGGTCCTCGAGGTAGTAGTAGGCGAGGATCATGCGGAGTGTGGCGCGCTCGCCGTATTGTTTTGGATCGAGCTGCCGAGCGGCCGCGAGGCGTTCGACGGCGGTCTTGTAGTCCTTTTGTTCGAAGGCGGCCCAGCCGAGCCAGAAGTTGGCCTGGCCTGCGGCCTGGGTTTTCGGAAACTTCGTGAGGAGTTCGTCAAACTCCTTGCTCATGGCCGCATAGTCTTTCTGCTGTCCGCTGATGAGCGCCTTTTGCTGGAGGGCGATCTCGTGTTCGGCCGAGCCGGGGTATTTCGTGGCGATGAGGTCAAAATCCTGCCGCGCGGCGTCGAAGGCCTTGCTCTGCTGCTTGGCAATGGCGCGCCGCGCGAGAGCACTGGCTGCCATGGCGTGGGAGGGGTATTTTTCCAGAAACTCGGTATAGATGGAAACGGCGGCGGTGGAATTCCCGGATGCGGCGAGGCACCAGCCTAGTTTGTAGAGTGCATCGGCACGGAGAGCGGGGTCGAGGTCGCCGGAGAGGACGACCTCGTAGGCTTTGCCGGCACCGGCGAAGTCGCCTTGCTTGTAGAGGGTCTCGGCCTTGAGAAGCGTGGCTTGCGAGCGGGCGCGGGGCTCGGTGGTTTTCGAGAGGAAATCGTCAATCTCCGCGACAAGATTTTTGTCGTTGAGCGCATAGAGGCTGACCAGCCGCTGGAGCCGGGCATCCTGCGCGGGAGCGGCGTCGGGGTAATCCTTCAGGAGGCGGTCGTAGATCTTTTTTGCTTCGAGGTTGTTTCCGGTCTGCCGGTAGGAGGCGGCGAGAAGTTGGAGCGCCTCGGGGCGGACTTCGCCGCTCATATCTTCGATGGCCGGCGTGCCCATGGCGACGACGCCGGCGTGATCGCCGGCCTGATACTTCAGACGCATCGCACCGATCAGCGCGATGGGGCGCCAGTCTTCGGAGTTTGTCGCACTTGCGGCAGCCTCGAACAGTGCAAGAGCCTTCTTTGAGTCCCCTGCCTCAGCGGCGAGAGCGGCGGCCTTCACACCGGCTTCCGGGGAAAGCCGTGATTTGGCTCCTGCAATGGCTTCGAAGGTCGCGAGGGCGTCGGTCTTTTTGCCGGAGCGGATCTGGATCTCCGCCAATGCCATCCGCGAATGGTCACGGTAGGGATTTTTGCCCTCGGCCGCCGCGACCTCGCCGTAGAGCGTGGCGGCCTCGGCATCGCGCTTGAGGTAGTCGAGGCTTCGGGCCGCAAAGTATTTCGCAGTGAGCCGGACCTCGGGATCTTTGGCTTCTTTCGATGCGGTGAGGAACTGGTTATAGGCCGCGTCGTAGAGCCGTGAGGCAAAGAGGATCTCGCCGAGACGGTAGGCGCCGGCACCCGCAAACTCTCCGGTGGGAAACTCCATCACCAGCTTCTCATAGCCGGACCGCGCGGTCTCGATGTTGCCGAGAATCCGGTGGCATTCGGCGAGACGGAAAAGCGCGGCGTCGCGGGACTCTTTCGAACCCGAGATGAGGAACATCTCATACTCCGGGATCGCGAGGTCGTACATCTTCCGTGAGTAAAAGCTGTTCGCCACGTCCAGCGCTCCCCGGGCGGGGTTGGTGGATGGCGCCATCCGGATGCTGCCGGGTTCTTCAGGCAGGGGGGTGGCTTCCGGAGTTGGTGCGGGCGCTAACGGTTGGGTCTGAACCGGCCGGAAGGGAGTCATTTGAGGCTCGGGTCCGGGCACCCGGGCGGCAGGGGTCTCAAACGGAATCGGCGTCGCAACGGGGATCGGCGTCGCGATCGGGACGGGAGTGGCCACTGGAATCGGGGTGGCGACAGGGATCGGGGTCGCCACCGGCACGGGGGTGGCGAGGGGAGCGGCGGCGGGCGTGACGGAATCCGCCGGCTGCACGCGGTCGACCCATGCGGGGTTCTGGTAGTTTTCCAGCGTGCTGTTGGCGGGGAGTGCCCTGCGCACCTCGGGCTCGCGCGAAGGGCTCTGGGCAAACACCGGCAGCGCGGAGGAGAGGAGGAGAAGTGCCGCGCGGAGTTTCATTCCGGGCGGCTTGTGGCGAAGGCCACATTCCAGATATTCGCAGCGCGGCAGATATCGAGCACGTCGACCACGAAGCGGTAATCCACGTTTTCATCCCCGCGGAGGACGACGGCCTGGTCCGGGTAAAGCTGCGAAATCTTCGTCAGGGCCTCGCGCAGGGCGTCGGGTGTGAGGACGCGGCGGTTCATCACGATGGAGCCGTCGGCCTTGACGTTGAGAATGACTTCGCCGACCGCGCGCCGCGTTTCTTTTCCCTCTTTCGCCGAGGGTACCTGCACGTCGAGCTCGGGCTCGTAACGGGCGAAATTCCAGGTGACGAGGAAGAAGATGAGGAGGAGGAAAACAATATCCACCATCGGGGCGATCTGAAACCCCGGGGCCTCCGGCTGCACGCGTCCTCGAAAGTTCATTCGCGGTGTCGGTCAGTCCCGCGGATCACGTCCGCCCATGTTGGCGGCGAGCAGGGCCATGAGTTGGGTCGAGGCGGTCTCCAGATCCGAGATCAGGGCCTGGACGCGGCCGCGGAAAAACGAGTAGGCCGCCATGGCGGGGATGCCGATAAGCAGACCGGCCGCGGTAGTGACAAGCGCCTCGGCCACGCCCTCGGCGAGCATCATCGGCCGCGTGGCGGCAATGTCGCTCGCGACGACGCTGAAGGATTTGATCATGCCCAGAACGGTGCCGAAAAGGCCGAGCATCGGCGCGATCGAACCGATGTCGGCGAGGTAGGTGATGCGCTGATTATAAACGCTTGCGATGCGGGTCCCTTCCGCCTGCGCGACTTCGCGGGCTTCAGTGATGGTGGCCCGCGGGTTCTTGGTGGTGAAGTCGAGCGTGCGCTGGACAACGCGGGCGACCGCCTCGTTGTGGCGGTTGGCAACGGCGAGCAAGCCGAGGTAGTCCCGCTTGCGCAGGAGGGCATCCGCTGTCTGCATGAACCGGGCGCTCACGACGGCTCCGCGCCGCAGCGTGATGAGGTAGATGAAAATGAGCATCACCGCGATGACGGAAAGCGCGGCGAGAGGAATCATCACCGGACCGCCTGACATTACGACCTGGACGAGATTAATGGAGGCCGCCGGTGCTTCGGGGGCCGGAGCCTGTGCGGAGGCGCACATGGCGCTGCCGATGAGCAGGCCGGCCGATAATGGGAGTTTCATATCTGGCGGGCAACGATACTGCCGTCAGAGCGCGATGCAAGTCGCACCTGCGGCCCGCACTTACCGCGAAGCCGACGGCGCGCCAACTGGAGAGGGCGTGGCAACGGGCGCCGGTTGGTCGAGGTCGATCAGCTCGGATACGGTGACAAACTTGAAGCCCTTGGCGACCAGGGCGTCGAGCGTGGCCGGCATAGCGTCCACCGTGCTGGCGTGAATGTCATGCGCGAGCACAATCCCACCCGGGCGGGTGTTTTTCAGAATCTCCTCTTTGACATGCGAGGCCTTGCGGATCTTCCAATCAAGAGGGTCGACAGACCACAGGATGACAGCCTGACCGAATTCCTCATTGAAGCGCCGGTTGAGAGCGGCGTTGGTGGCGCCGTACGGGGGGCGCATGATTTTCGGCTTTGGCGCACCGGCTTTGACGATGGCGTCGTCGGTTTGGTTGATCTCCGCGGCGACCCCGGCTGCCCCGAGCTTGGTGAGGCTGGGGTGATTGTAGGAGTGGTTTCCCACCTCATGGCCTTCGGCCACCATCCTCTGGATGAGTTCCGGGTAAGCGGAGGCGTTTTTTCCGATCACGAAAAAGGTGGCCTTGATGCCGCGCTCTTTCAGGATGTCGAGGAGGCGGTCGGTTTGACCGGGTTTCGGGCCGTCGTCGAAGGTGATGGCGATGACCTGTCCCTCCACGTTACAGGAGTTGTAGGTGAGTTTCCGGGGGCCTTTGGGAGCGGCTTGCGCGGGGGTTGGCTGTCCGGCCGGCGTTGAGTCTCCCACTGCGGGCTGGACGCTCTCCGCGCCTGGGGGCTTGGTCATTTCGTCCGGCGGGACTGTGATGATGCTCGGCGCGGGCGACGAGGGCTGGGTGTGGGCCGATTGGCAGGCGGCGCTCAGAACGATGGCTGCGAGCGCCGGGACGATCATCCAAGGACGGTATTTCATGCGATAGTTGCCTCTGTGGGGCACCTATCGCACAAACCTATCCAAAAGAATACCAAGATTTTTGACCGTTTGTTCCGGCCAGAACTCCTTCGGGGTGATCAGTGCCCCGTCGAGGGCCCGGTGTTCGGGCCAGTCGGGTTCAGTCGGGATCGCGGGAATCGCGCGGGCGAGAATGTCTTTGGCCGCGGACACATTGGCGTGAAGATGCCCGACGACGGCATCGGCGGTCACGGGCTCCTCGTCTGTTTTCCAGCAGTCGTAATCGGTGATCATGGCGAGGGTGGCCAGGGCGATTTCCGCTTCCCGGGCGAGCTTGGCCTCGGGCAGGTTTGTCATGCCGATGATGTCGAAGCCGAGCTGCCGGTTGGCGTTCGACTCGGAGCGCGTGGAGAACGCGGGGCCGTCCATGCAGACGTAGGTGCCGCCGTCGTGAAAACGGCGTCCCTCTGCCAGACAGGCGTCCGCGAGCACTTTGCGAAGGCCTGCGCTGATCGGTTCGGCGAAGGCCGTATGGGCGACGATGCCGTTGCCGAAAAAGGTGTGAAACTCCCGCCGGCTTGTGCGGTCGAAGAACTGGTGCGGAAGCACGACATCGCGCGGGTGGTATTCCTCGCGAAGGCTTCCGACGGCTGTCACAGCAATAATCCAGCGCACGCCCAGCGAGCGCAGAGCCCAGATGTTTGCCCGGTGGTTGATCTCGTGGGGTGCGATCCGGTGGCCGCGGCCGTGACGCGGGAGGAAGAACACCTGCCGGCCATGGAGGATGCCACCGACGATCGCGTCGGACGGGCTGCCGAAGGGCGTCTCAACGTTCACTTCCGCGGTCTGCGAAAATCCCTCGATATTGTAGAGGCCGCTGCCTCCGATGATGCCGATGGCGGGAGTGCTCAACGTTTTTTCCTTTCAGGACGGGCTTGGAAGTCACTGCCTTCGCCGCCGAGGTCGGTCTTCTCGAGCAGCGCGAGGAATTCGCGGAGGGCCGGAGTTCCGGCGGAGGATTTTTTCACGAGCGTACCGAGCGGACGCCACATCTCGGCATCCGAGAGCTCGAGGCAGATCAGGTGTCCGGCCTCCATCTCGGAGCGCACGGACGTGCGGGGAACGATGGAGATAGCCGTCTCGATCTCCACCGCGCGTTTGACGGTCTCGATGTTGTCAAACTCGAAGGCCACCTTGACCCGGGCGCCCGCCTGACGCATCTGGCGATCGACCTCGCGGCGGGTCGGGAGGTCGGGCTCGAAGGCGATGAATTTCTCGCCGTTCAGCTCGGAGAGAGAAATCTTCCTCCGGCCGGCGAGCGGGTGGTGTGGCGCGCAGATGACCACGAGGCGGTCGCGCCAGAAGACCGAGGCCGTGATTCCTCGGCGGGAGGCCGGATACGCCACCAGGCCGACATCGGCGCGGTTCTCCTGCACCGCGGCGTAGACCTGCGCGGAGCGACGGTAGTCCATCTTGACATTCACCATCGGAAACTCCCGCCGGAACCGCTTGAGATATGGCGGCAGCTCGTGCAGACCGATACTGAAAATCGTCGCGATGCGCAGCTCTCCGGAGACGACCTCCTGGAGCTTCTGCATGCGGTTTCCGAGCTCGTCGTAAGCACCGACAATATCCCGGCTCGATGCGAGAAAAGCCTGTCCCTCGGGCGTCAGACAGAAAGCCCTGCGGCCGCGATCGATGAGCCGCACATGAAACTGCTCTTCAATGGAGCGCACCTGCTGGCTTACTGCACTCTGGGTGATGCCATTCCGCTCCGCAGCCTTGGAGAAGCTCTCCGTGTCCGCAAGGTCGCAGAACACCTTGAACGTTTGGATTTGCATTCGACGTTAATTCGATAAGATTGCCTAATACCTCAGTACGCAGGAGAACGCAAAGCAGATTTTCTAATGAGCTTGATCGGAAAAAACCTCGATTCGGTGCGGCAGGCGATCGTGCAGGCCGCGGTAGGCGCCGGGAGAGACCCTTCAACGGTCCGCCTCGTGGCCGTCTCCAAAACCCACCCGGCGGCGGCCGTGCGGGAGGCCATGGATGCCGGTCAGAGCTGCTTCGGAGAGAGCCGCGTGCAGGAGGCGCTGCCGAAGGTCGCCTCGCTTCCGGAAGGGTTGGAATGGCATTTCATCGGCCACCTGCAAACCAACAAGATCCGAAAAGCTCTCCCGGCGTTCACCCTTTTCCACGGCGTCGACTCCCTTGATGTCGCGCGGCAAATGGACCGCATCGCGGGCGAAACCGGGCTTTCTCCGGAAATTCTTCTGGAGGTGAACGTCTCCGGTGAAGAGACGAAATTCGGTTTTCAACCCGAAGGGCTCCGCCGGGAAATCGAGGGGCTCCTTGCTCTGCCGAACGTTCGGGTCCGCGGCCTGATGACCATGGCGCCTTACAGCGAAGATCCAGGGGTGCCCCGCAGGGTGTTTGCCGCGTTGAGGGAGCTCCGGGACAAGCTCGCGGCGGAGAGCGGGTCTCCACTCGCCGAACTCTCGATGGGGATGAGCGGTGATTTTGAGGCCGCCGTCAGGGAGGGAAGCACTCTCGTGCGCGTCGGGAGCTCGATCTTCGGAGACAGGCCGTCCGCACTTTGACGGACCGCAAGGCTTTGGGTGAAATGCGGCGATCCGGCCTGGGGTGGAATGAATTTTGCTCGGAGAGTGTGCTGTGACCGGAGAATCAGAATCACCAGTAAAGGGCTGTGGAGGCACTACGCCCGGTTGCTCTTTCCGAACGGAAGGGATTCCGGCGACTGTCGACGAAGGTGAGGCCGGTCGCATGTGCCGTGTAGTCGAGGAACTTCGCGTCCTCCTCAATGTTTCCCGCACGCTTCAGCACAGCCCGGACCTGCGGGAGATCGTCCGCCCGGTGCTTAAGCAGATGGCAGAGTCCCTCGGCCTCTACCGGGGCACCGTGCGTATTTTAAATCGTGACACCGGAGAGATCGTTATCGACGAGGCCTTCGGCTTGACGACGGAGGAAATGGCGGCCGACCGGATCCAGATCGGCGAGGGGGCGATCGGGCAGGTGGCGAAGACGGCCAAGCCGGTGGTGATCGCCGACGTCGAGGCCGGCCGGCAGGCGGTTTATCCGGACTGCTCCGGGCCATCCGGTGGACCGCATCGCGATGCGACGGCTTTCCTGTGTGTGCCGATCCTGATCGGCGAGGAGGTCTTGGGAACGCTGAGCGGATTCCGGCGAACCGGTCCGCCGGAGGCGTTGCAGGCGGACGTAAGGCTTCTGACCGTCACGGCGCAGCTCATTGCGCAGGCCGCCCGGCTTCGGCAGACGAACCATGAGCACATGGATGCGCTCCGCCGCGAAAACGAGCGGCTCCAGGAGCAGTTGCGCAAGCATTTCAAGCCCGACAACATGATCGGGAATTCCCGCTCCATGCAGATCGTCTACCACTCGATCGAGCAGGTGGCTTCCAGCAATACGACGGTGCTGATCCGTGGCGAGAGCGGCGTCGGTAAAGAGCTCGTCGCCCATGCGATCCACATGAAGAGCTCGCGCTGCCTCAAGCCGCTCGTGAAAGTGAACTGCGCGGCGCTTCCGGAGAGCATCGTGGAGAGCGAGCTCTTCGGGCACGAGAGGGGTGCGTTCACCGGGGCGATTTCGATGAGAAAAGGGAGGTTCGAGCTGGCGCACGGCGGCACGATTTTTCTCGATGAGATCGGAGAGCTGCCTCTCAGCGTGCAGGCGAAGCTTCTGCGGGTCCTGCAGGAAAGGGAGTTTGAGCGCGTGGGCGGCACGGCAACGTTACGGTCTGACGTGCGCATTATCGCGGCCACGAACCGCAGCCTGGAGGATTACATGCAGGCCGAGAAATTCCGCCTCGATCTCTACTACCGGCTCAACGTTTTTCCGATCTACGTCCCGCCCCTGCGCGAGCGCAAGGCCGACCTGCTGCAACTGGCGGATTTCTTTGTCGAGAAATACAGCCTCGCGAACAACAAGCCCGTTACGCGAATCTCGACGCCGGCGATCGATATGCTGATGAGCTATCACTGGCCGGGCAACGTGCGCGAGCTCGAGAACTGCATCGAGCGGGCGGTCCTGCTGTCCGCCGACGGCGTGATTCACGGCTACCACCTGCCGACCTCGCTCCAGACGGCGGAGGCCACCGCGACCGAGCCGAAGTCGAAGCTGGAGGCCGCGCTCACGGCGTTCGAGCGCGAGATGATCATCGAGGAGCTCAAGGTGACGCACGGCAACATGGCCAAGGCGGCGCGCCAGCTCGGCCTCACCGAGCGCATCCTCGGCCTGCGGGTGAAGAAGTTCGGCATCGACACGCGGCAGTTTAAAGAGTCCGCAAGCAGCTAGGGGGCAGGCCGTGCGGAACGTGTTCACCCTCAGTAACCACCCGCCCTGGGTGCTTGCGTCGCGGGAGTTTAACGAGAGTCCCTCGCCGATCAGCCTGGGCCGCATCCGCGAGGACAACCGGGATCTTTTTGCCAAGCTCGAGGCGGAGGGAGATCCCGCTCACCGCGGCCAGATCTTCCACGACTACATGTCGGTGAAATTCCAGCTCCACGACTGGTCGTCCCATGTGGACAAGGCCCGGAGCAGCCTCCGGAACAGCTATTCGCGGTTCCTGCGCGGGTGGGCGGTGGATTCGAATTCCGTGGAAGGTGCGGTGCTCAAGGGCTGGGTGGACAGCCGCATGGGGCTCCCGCCGACGTTTCACCGCGGGCGCTTGGAAAGCGGCGGCGACGAAGAGGCGATGCCGTATGCCATCGACCGGATGAAAGGCCATGCGCGCACGAATGCCATCCATTCGCAGCTCGATGTGCTCTACGAATTCTGCCAGTATGAACTGGCGCGCCGGCTGCCCGGAGAGCGCTGGATCACGCTTTTCCGCGGGACGTTTGAAGCCTCGGAATATGAACTCGTCGAGCAAGTGGCGCGGCGGGAGGCGGTCGTCCGGATGAACAACCTCAGCTCGTTCACATCGGACCGCGAGAAGGCCTGGGAATTCGGCTCGACCGTCTGGGAGGCGCGCGTGCCGCTCGTGAAGGTTTTCTTTTTCAGCGGACTCCTGCCGGAGAGCATCCTCAAGGGGGAGGACGAATACCTTGTGATTGGCGGCGAATACGCCGTCCGGCAGCTTCTATATTAGCGGGATGAAATCACTCGTTCAACGGGCGGAGGGGGGATTGCTGGGGTTACTCGTCGGCGATGCCGTTGGCGTGCCGTACGAGTTTCATCGTCCGGAAGATCTTCCGCCAAGGCCCTGTATTGATCTGGTGCCGCCGGAGGAGTTTCCCCGCAGCTACAGCCATATCGCGCCCGGCACCTGGTCGGACGATGGCGCACAGGCGCTCTGCCTATTGGACTCCCTGCTCACATGCGGGGCGTGGGATTTGGAGGACTTTGCAGGTCGCATTCTGTCGTGGTCGAGACAGGGATATCTTGCGGTGGACCGCAGGGTTTTTGATATCGGGATTCAGACCGGAGTCGCCCTGAACCGGCTGGCCTCGGGCATTTCCGCAGGTGAGGCAGGGCTTCATGGCGAGCGGAATAATGGGAACGGCTCGCTGATGCGGACGCTCCCCCTGGCGCTCGTTCACCAGGGCGATGATGAGTCGCTCGTTGGCATCGCACACGCCCAGTCGTCCGTCACCCATGCCCATCCGCGGTCTCAGGCGTGCTGTGCGCTATACGCGCTTTGGGCCAGGTTCGAAATGCAGGGATCCCACGACGCGTGGGGTGAGGCGGTTCGCCGGTTGCGAGGAATCTACGCGGCCGGTACACCACACAGGGAGGAGCTTGACGGGCAGATCCTCACTTATGATGGAGAACTCTCGGGTTCAGGCTATGTGGTGGATTGCCTGCATTCGGCACGTGCCGCCTGTCGCGAAGGCGATTTCGCTTCGGTCGTCCGAGCGGCGATCGCCTTCGGGAATGATACCGATACGACGGCGTGTGTGGCGGGCGGAATCGCCGGAATCCGCCACGGTCGTGAGGGAATTCCTCTCGAATGGATCGAGGGATTGAGGGGGCGCGACACGTGGGAATCGATGGTTTTCCGGCTTCGTTCGTTTTTTGGCGAATAGCCCACCGCCAGGGCGACACCGATGTCGGGAAAAATCCGCCCGACCAGCGCGATCCTACATTTGCGTAGGTTTTGCCTGGGAGCGCGGAAGGCGGATCCGGCTCGGAGAGGGATTTTCTTAGCGTCTGAGGACCAGTCACTTGTGTTGTCAATTCTCGTCCGGTTTTAAGCGCTGAAATGCGGTTGGCACAGCCCGTGCGAAAGA
>CAZSMN010000067.1:0-13644 GCA_964607615.1 uncultured Chthoniobacterales bacterium
TGACCGAGTTTCCAGAGCTCGTCGGAGACCACGACGGCCGGACACACAAACCCACCGAGGCTCGGCCCGTCGGGTCCGAGAAGGATCGGCATATCGCCGGTGAAATCCAGAGCCCCGATTGCGTAGGCGTTGTCGTGAATATTCGACGGATGCAGGCCCGCCTCACCGCCATCGGTCCGCGCCCAGCGCGGTTTGGGACCGACCAGGCGAACCCCCGTCCGGCTGGAGTTGTAGTGAACCTCCCAGCGCGTGGAGAAGATCATGGCAATGTCGTCGTCCGTGAAAAAGTCCGGCGCGCCATGCGGACCATAGAGAACGCCGATCTCCCAATCGTTGGTCAGCGAGGGACGCGACGATTCGTCGATGGCCTGAGTCTCACCGCCGCCGTTGACCGCGCCGACCCGCAAGACATCACCGGCACGGAGCGCGCGTCCGCCATGTCCGCCGAATCCGCCCAGCGTAAAGGTCGCCCGGCTGCCGAGATAATCAGGCACATCAAATCCCCCGCGCACGGCGAGGTAGGTCCGCGCACCGGCCGCACCAGCGCGCCCGATCCGGAGCGTCTGGCCGGCCTTCGCGGTGATCGTCTCCCAAAACGGGACGGCCACCCCATCCAGCGTTGCCGGCATCAAAGCACCGGCCAGCGCGAAGACCGTGTCGCTGCGGAATCTCAACGTCGGACCGGAAAGCGTGATCTCGAGCCCTGCAGCGGACTCCGGGTTTCCCACCGCACGGTTCGCGAGTTGGAACGAGAAGGAATCCATCGGCCCCGAGGGAGGCACCCCCACGGCCCAGTAACCAGTCCGCCCGGGAAAATCCTGCACGGTCGTCTGAGTGCCGCCATCGAGAACGTCGATTGACGGACTCGCCACATGGAACGACCGCAGAAATCCCGTGCTCACCGTACCCGCCTGAAACTCCGGCGCGGCGAGAATGCCGAGCACATAAGGGAGATTCGTTTCGATGCCATGGAGTTCCGTTGCTTCCAGTGCGGCGATCAGCTTCGCTGTCGCTTCCGCACGGTCCGCACCGTGTGCCATGACTTTGGCAAGCAGCGGATCGTAATTGGCCGGCACCTCGGTGCCCGTCTCCACCCAGCCGTCCACGCGCACATCGTCCGGGAAGGCGACCCGCGTGAGAAGCCCGGCGCTGGGCTGGAAATTTTTGGCGGGGTCCTCCGCGTAGAGGCGGACTTCGATCGAGTGTCCCTTGGGCGCGCGTTCCGCCGTGACCCATTCCTCCGGCAAGGTCCCGAAGGCCTGCCGCACCATCCATTCGACGAGATCCACGCCGAAGACCTGCTCGGTCACGCCGTGCTCGACCTGGAGCCGGGTATTTACTTCGAGGAAATAAAATTTCTGCTCCGCGTCGTCGTAGAGGAACTCGACCGTGCCGGCCGACTCGTAGTTGACGGATGCACCGAGCTTGCGCGCCGCATCGTGCAGGGCCGCGCGGGTCGCGGCATCGAGGCGCGGTGCAGGCGTTTCCTCCACGACCTTCTGGTTGCGCCGCTGCGCGGAGCAATCGCGTTCGCCGAAGACCACGACGCGCCCGTCCCCCAGCCCGAAGATCTGCACTTCGATATGCCGAGCGACCGCAACGAACTTTTCAACATAAACGCCGCCCTGCTTGAAGTTCGCCTCGCCGAGGTGCTTCACCGTCGCGAAGCGCTCCCGGAGTTCGGACTCGTTCGTGCAAAGCTGGAGCCCGATTCCTCCGCCGCCCGCCGTGCTTTTCAGCATGACCGGATAGCCGATCGACGCGGCGGCCGTCGCTGCCTCGTCGGCATCCGCCACCAGACCGCTCCCCGGCAGCATCGGCACCCCGGCCCGTCTCGCGAGATCGCGCGCGACGTGCTTGAGTCCGAAGTCCGCCAAATGCTCGGGCCGTGGCCCGATAAACGCGATTCCCGCCTCCGCGCAGGCGCCGGCAAACTCGGAATTCTCGCTCAGAAATCCATAGCCCGGATGAATCCCCGTCACGCCCAACCGCTTCGCGGCATCAAGGATCACATCGCTCCGGAGGTAGCTCTGCGCTGCCGGCGCGGGCCCGACACAGACGGACTCGCCCGCCATACGGACGTGGAGCGCATTGGCATCGGCCTCCGAGTAAACCGCCACAGAGGCAATACCCATGCGGTCGAGCGTGCGGATGATCCGGCAGGCGATCTCGCCGCGGTTGGAGATGAGAACTTTTGTCATGGATCGATCAGCTTGCCGGCCCTCGCGCTATTCGACCGCGTCCCAGATGAGGACACGCACCGGCGTGGGGTTGTAGGCGTTGCAGGGATTGTTGAGCTGCGGGCAATTGGAAATGAGGCAGACGGTGTCGGTCTCCGCGCGGAGCTCGACGTAGCGTCCGGAGCCGGAGATTCCGTCCGCAAACGTGAGGCCGCCCTCGGGCGTGACCGGCACGTTCATGAAGAAGTTGATGTTGCAGGCGACGTCGCGTTTATCCATCGCCCATTCCTGCGCGCCGCGGAGAAAGCTGTCGCGGCAGGCGTGCATGCATTCCTTGTCGTGGGCGTAGCGCATCGTGTTCGACTCGCGCGAACAGGCGCCACCGAGCGTGTCGTGGCGTCCGCACGTGTCGGCCGTGATGGTCAGGAGAACATTGCCATCGTTCGAGATAAGCTTCGTGCCCGCCGTGAGATAAATATTTCCCTGACAGCGGATCGTGTCGCTCGCGCTGTAGCGCTCGGCCGTGTCGTGGGCATTGTAAAAAAGCGTGTCGGCGGCCTGGTTGCCTTCCACGTCAATAATACGGAGCGTCTGGCCTTTTCGGACTTCGTGCACCCAGAAATCCCCGGCAGGGATCGTGTGGTCATGCGATGCGGTGGCGGGATCGAGCGGGCTCTCGGTGATCATGGTTCGCGAAGGAGGTTGTAGGCTTCGGTGTTTTCGTAGGCGCGGACATTCTCCGGGCGGGAAACGCGGCAGGCATCATCGGAGGAGGCCGGTGCCGATCGGAAGACGTCGAGGCGCACCGGCCGCGGATGGTAAACCGGATCGGGATCGAGCGGATGCTGGAGCGTGTTCAGCACGACGAGTGCGTCCATTTCAAACCGCAGCGTGACCGAGGCTCCCGCCGGGCAGTGGTCCGGCACAAACGTCAGATCGCCCTCCTCGTTGGTCACGAGCTTCGAGAACCAGTTGATATTCGGAACAAGGTCACGTTTGCTCAGGCCCCACTTGGCAAGCTCGATGAGAAAGCACTCGCGGCCATTGCGATGAAAGTCGTTCCTTGCGGATTGAAAGTTCTTCTCTCCGTAGCGCGCCGCGACCGCAGCGGCATCGCTCGTTCCGCAAACCGTGTCGTGCCAGCCGAGCGAATCCTGCGTGATTCCGCAGAAGATCCGCCCCATGTCGGAGTGCAGGCAATACGGCGTCGCCAGCCGGAAGATGTGCTGCCCTTTGAGGGTGTCCGGCATGTTGTAGCGCTCGGTCAGATTGTGCGGATTGTAGAGGAGCATGCCGGCGTTGGCGCCGGCCTCCAGCGCGGTGAGCCGGAGGGATTTGCCCCTGCTGATCACGGCCGACCACATGCCGGCGCCTTCAAGGGTTCGGGTGAAGAGGATATCGCTCATGGGATTCTATTTTTTCGGAAGCGGGTGAAGCTGCGGAATGATCGTGCTGGTCAGCGTGAGCTTGCCGGCCTTCACCCCCTTGCAGGTCACCAGCTCGTCGGTGATCGTCTGCAGGCGGTCGGACGGACCCTGAACCAGGATCACCTCCATCACGTGGTCACTCTCGAGCTGCACCTGAAGCGAGCCGATGACCTCGTCGATGTAGCGGCGCTTGAGCACCGCCAGCTCGGTAAGGAGGTTGTTTTTCGTCTGGTTGTAGAAAAGCGTGATCGTCCCGGCCATGATCCCCGCACCCGCCTCGCGGCCGTGCTCGATGAGGCCCTCGGTAATCATCGTCGTGATCGCCTGCGAACGGCTCTCGAAGCCCTTCGCGATCACCAGCCGGTCAAGGTCCCGGCAGACATCTCCAGGCAGGGAAATACTGATCCTTGTCACCGGCTCTTTCTTTTTCGGAAGGTCACTCATAGAGTATTAC
Organism: uncultured Chthoniobacterales bacterium; assembly: GCA_964607615.1. Taxonomy (GTDB): domain Bacteria; phylum Verrucomicrobiota; class Verrucomicrobiia; order Chthoniobacterales; family Terrimicrobiaceae; genus CAZSMN01. The sequence continues at coordinate 4,062 of CAZSMN010000067.1, forward strand.
GTTTTAATGCATTCGTATTACCTTCTTCGCAATACTTTTCTTTCGGAAAAACGATCCGCCTGCTCAGAAACGATGGCGTGGCAGAGAATCGGCCGTCTCGAACCAGCTCAGGCGATCGCTGGTCCACGTGTGATCGCCCGGCGGCATCTGTGCGGGGTCTTCCAGCGAGCAGGTCGTCACCTCGAACTGGTGGGGCAGAGCGGGATCGAAAAAACTCAGCGGCGTGCCGCAGTCCGGGCAGAACGTTCTTTCACGGTTGGCCCACCGAAGCGCTTTCGGTTGACGTCCGGTGAACCTCAGCGAACCCGCCGGAAAAAACGTCCACGCGACCACCGGAGCCCCCGAAGCACGACGGCAGTCCTCACAGTGGCAGTAGGAGGTGCCTGTCGGAGCGGAGTGGACCTCATACCGGACCGCACCACAGAGGCAACGGCCATGCAAAACAACGGAGGACGGATCGGATTTCACAGGCGGAGAAAGCTTTCCCCGCCCGTGGAGCAGAACTCATGCCGTTCTCCGAAGCCCGGGGTCAGGCCCGGAGCTCTTCGCCCGTGATGGCGTTGGTGATGACGTATTTCTCCTGGTGGAAGGTCGCATCCGCACGGAACGACAGGCGTCCCGAGTAGCGCCGCTCGATCTCGACGAGATGGTCCTCGTCGTCGCTGCGCAGGCGGTTGAGGAGCTCCGGATGAACAGTCACCTTCACCTCGTGCACGCTGTCCTGGAACTTCCGCATCACGGAGTGGAGAGCGCGCTGGAGTTCGACACTCATCGTCATGGGGCTCTTGATCATTCCTTTGCCGTTGCAATGCGGGCACGGCACGAAGATCGCGGAGGCCAGACTCTCATTGGCGCGCTGGCGCGTCATTTCCATCAGGCCCAGTTGGGAGATCGGGAGCACGTGGGTGCGGGCCTTGTCGCGCTTGAGGCGCTCCTTGACGCGCTGGTAGACCGCCTGCTGGTCCTTGCGGCTCTTCATGTCGATGAAGTCGGCGACAATGAGACCGCCGATATTCCGAAGGCGGAGCTGGCGGGTGATCTCGTCGGCCGCTTCGAGGTTTGTCTGGAGAAGGGTTTTCTCCATATCCTTCGCACCCTTGTTGCGGCCGGTGTTCACGTCGACCGCGATCATCGCTTCGGTCTCATCGATCACGATATAGCCGCCGCAGGGCAGCCAGACCTGGCGGTGGAACGCGGAGTCGATCTGCGCCTGGACGCCGAAGCAGTCGAAGATCGGCTGCGCGCCTGTGTAGTGCTGGATGGATTTCTTCGCGCGTTTGGAAACCTGGCCGACCAGATACTGCATGCGCTCGCAGGCCTTGGCGTCATCCACGATGACGGCATCGATCTCATCGGTGAGAAAATCGCGCACGGTGCGGTCGATGAGGTCGGGTTCCTCAAAGAGACAGGCCGGAGAATTTTTCTCCTCAAGGCCCTGCTGAATCGAAGCCCACTGCTCGAGAAGAAGACTGAGATCGCGCACGAAATAACGGGCCCGCTGCCCGGCGCCCACGGTGCGCATGATCACGCCCATCCCTTCGGGCACATCGAGCTCGCGGAGGATCTTGCGAAGTCGCTCGCGCTCCTTGGGATCCTCGATCTTCCGCGAGATGCCGAACTGGTCGTTGAACGGCATGAGCACGAGGTAGCGGCCGGCGAGGCTGATGTCCGTCGTGATGCGGGGACCCTTGTTGCTGATCGGGCCTTTTTTCACCTGCACCAGGATATCGGAGCCGACCGGGTAGATATTCGGCACATCCTTGTGCGTGATGCGGGGACCCTTCTTTTTTCCACCGCCTTCACCGCGGTTAATCGTTTCGATCCCGCTGTCGAGGGCAGCGGGGATGGCGTCCCAGAACTGTAGGAACGCATTCTTCTCGAAGCCGATGTCGACGAACATGGCCTTGATGCCGGGCTCGATGTTGCGGACTTTTCCCTTGTAGATGCCGCCGACAATATTTCGGTCGGTCTCGCGCTCGATGGTGTATTCCTCGAGACGGTTGTTTTCGAGGAGGGCGACGCGCTTCTCGAGCTTTTCGCAGCTGACGATGATTTTAATGCCGGTGGATTTTTTCTTGAGGCCGAGCAAACGCTTAACGGTTTCGATCATTTTTTAATCTTTGGGGTTGGAGGCGGGCGCAGGGGCCCGCTGGGTTGAGTGGATCACCGGCGGTTGGGCGCGGGAGGTTTCTTCTGGCGGTCGCCGCCGTCGGTTTTCTCGCGTTTGCCACCGAGGAAATTGAAAAACTTCTGCAGGGGGTTGGGCTTGGATTGCTGGTTGCGGACACGGCCGCGTTCGTCTGCCTCGGCGCGCACGTTCGGGGCAGCGGCAGGGGTATTCTCTTGCGTGCCGGTCGCTCCGGCGTCGGGCGTGACCGTTTCCCCATCATCGCCGACCGTCGTTGCGGCAGGGATCTCGCGGCCGAAGTCGATGCTCTCAACGAAACGGAAATTCCCCTTTGCCGGCTCAAGCGCCGCCATCTGGAACGGTTCGGTCCCCTCCTTGTCGAGATTGAAGATATCCTCAAGAATCTTGGCAGCAATCGGTGCGGAGACCCCGCCGCCGGACTTAGCGCCCTGCACAAAAACGACGACCACGTATTCCGGGTCCTGGTAGGGAGCGAACGAGATGAACCACGTGTGGTTATCCTGAACGCCCGAGCGCCAGAACTGAGCGGTTCCGGTCTTGCCGGCCACCTCGACGTCCTTGATCCGCGCACGGCCGGCTGTTCCGCCGCCTTCATTGACCACCTTCCACATTCCGCGGCGGACTTTCTCGACCTGCTCTTCGGTCAGGCCCGCATCCGTGACGAGATTCGACCTCACGCGGGCAGGCTCCTGGGCGACGACCTTGCCATCGTAAGAAACGACCTTGTCAATAAGGCGGGGGTAAAAGACGGTGCCGCCATTGGCGACCGCCGCCGTGACCATTGCCATCTGGAGCGGAGACGCCAGGACATCGCCCTGGCCGATCGCGGTATTCGCCGTCAGACCGGATGTCCAGCGCGCCTGCGGATTGATCGCGGCGAGCCACTCGGGACCCGGAAGAACGCCGGGGGCCTCGCCGGAGAGCGGGATATTCGTCTTTTGTCCAAGCCCCAGCATATTGCCCACCGCCACGATCTGGTCGATGCCGGCCGCGTTGCCGAACTGGTAGTAGAAGGCATTGCAGGAAACTTTAATCGCGTCGGAGAGCCCGATCGTGCCGTGCGAGCCGTTCTTCGAGGCGATCCAGCACTTCATGAACTTCGCGCCGTATTGCACGCCGCCGGAGCAGTTGAAGGTCCGCGAGCCGATACCGGCCCGGATGCCCGCAAGCGAGATCGGGATTTTATACGTCGACCCCGGCGCGTAGGCGCTGATTGCGCGGTTCAGGAGCGGGTTGGTCTCGTCTTTCGTCAGTTCGACCCAATCCTTCGCGGCGATTGAGGGGATGAACACATTCGGATCGAAGGACGGCACCGAGGCCATCGCGAGGACGTCGCCCGTTTTGGGACTTACGACCACGGCCGCACCGCGGCCCACCGAACGCAAGGCCCGCTCGGCGATGAGTTGGATGCGCGCATCGATCGTGAGGAAGACATCGTTGCCTTTGACCGGCTCCTTTCGGCTCACTTCGCCATCAATGACGCCTTTAACATTCCTTTGCATGACGCGCACGCCAGGCTGCCCTTTCAGCACGTCATTCAGGTAGAGCTCGACCTGGGCTTTACCCTCCATGTCGGGATCGTAAAAATTGAAATCCCGGATGTCGGGAAGCTTGTCGAGATCGGTCGGCATGCCGACGTAGCCGAGAAGATGCGAGGCGAGCGAGCCGTAGACATACCAGCGGACAGGCTTAACGGCCACATTGACCCCGGGAAGTCCAAGGTTCTTTTCCGAGAAAACCGCCATCTGGTCGAAACCCAGATCCTGCCGGTAGCTGTAAGGAACTTCCCGGTTGTTCCGGTAATGCGCCTGGAGGGCCGATGCGTTGTAATCCTCGGCGACCCCGAGTTCCTCGAGCTTGGGGATGACCTCCTCGGAGACAATTTTGACGACATCGGCCTCCTTGAGATCCCGCGGCATGTTGTGCACGCGGCCGCGATAGGTCACCATCGGGACCGTCCCCTTCGCATCGCGATAGGCCCTCACCATGTCAGGAAGGTAAAAATCCACCTCAAAGCTGGCCCGGTTCTCGACGAGCTTGATGCCATTGCGGTCAAGGATCTCACCGCGGACGGCGGGGATGCGGACCGTGACCTGCGAGCGGTTGCCGATGCGGGCGGTGTATTCCGCACCACGGGCGATCTGGACATACCACAGCCGGGCGACGGTGCCGCCGAGGGCGAGCATCATGATGAGGCCCAGAAACAGAATTCTCCACGCGGCTCGGGTTCTCTTCATGCCGTCAATAACCCCTCAGAGGCAGTTCATCCGAGGGAAAGAACTGCGCGACAAATGCCACGCTCCAATGGATGAGCGGTGAGATCAGACCCGCGAGCAGACCGGAGCCAACCACCCTCCACGCCACGGTGCCGTCCAGCACGATACCTTCTCTACGGAGGGTGATCATGGCGAACTGGAGCAGGAGGTAGGAGGACGTGGCCACGATCGTCAGCGGACTGTAAGGCCACCAGTGCTGGCGCCGCATGCCGGGCTGAAACCCTTGTCCTAGGCATCCGAAGATCACGAAAAAGACAATAGACCAGCCGAGCGCGATTTCACCCTGCCCGCCAACGACGTGGAGGTAGAGGAGATCGCTGACCAGCCCGGCAAAGACGGCTCCGGCCAGCATGGCGGGAAACGGCAGCGTCATGGCCGCGTAGCAGAAGAGCATCGGGATGAGCACGAACCTCGCGCCGTGCAGGGCATGGATCGGAGGCAGGGCCTGCTGGATCAGGACCGCAAGGAAAATGCCGATCGCCAGGGCAGCCAGACCTACGGCGGTTCTCATTTTGCTCCCACCACCACAAACACATCCTCGGTCTGGGACAGGTCGACGGCCGGTTCGACGAGGGCCTGTCCATCCAGAGGACGCGTGCGGAATTCTTTGATTTTTCCTATGAGGATGCCCGACGGGAAGACCCCGTTGCTGACACCCGCCGTGTAAACCTTCTGCCCTGGCTCAAGAACCGCGTTCTTGGTCAGGAAATTGAGCTGAAGCTCGCCGACGGACGCCGTCTCCTGGATCCTCATCCCGGAGAGGATGCCCTGCTCGCGGGAGCCTTCGATCTTCGCCGCAACGCGGCAGGTCTCGTCGGTGATCAGCACGACGATCGACTCGTTCTTGGCGACGGTCGTCGTCTTCCCGACCAGCCCCACGTCGGTGAGGACCGGCTGGTCGGACTCCACACCGTCTTCGAACCCGCGATTGATCTTCACGGTATTCCACCACATCGAGGCATCGCGTCCGATAATGCGTGCCGGCAGAAGCTTGAAAACCGAACGTTCCCGGTACTCGAGAGCCAGGCGGAGCCGGTTGTTGTCGCTCTCCATCTCGCGGAGAAGGTTGTTTGTGGTGCGGAGCTCGCGGTTCTCCTCGTTCAGCTTCCGGTTTTCCCTCTCCAACTCATCGAGCGTCTTGAAGCCGGCACCTACCGAACCGAGCTGTTCCTGCACGGCCGATCCTGTGCGCAGGAACGGCGACAGCAGCGAGAGGAACCCGGCCTGGATACCCTGGACGGCCGACGAAGGCCGCGTCGACAAATAAACCGCCACGGCTACGACCACAAGGATCAGGATGATGTTCAGCTTTTTCATGCCGACGGTGAATTACCCAAGGCGCATGAAGCGCCGGCCGGATCAGGCGTGAGGGCGCTCCGAAGAGACTGCCCGGAGAAACTTGAGTTCCGACAGGGCGCGGCCCGTTCCCTCGGCCACCGCGCTGAGCGGGTCTTCGGCAACATGGACAGGGAGACCGGTCTCCTCGGCGAGGAGCTTGTCCAGGCCGCGGAGGAGTGCGCCGCCGCCGGCCAGAACGAGACCTCGGTCGACGAGGTCGGCCGAGAGTTCCGGAGGACAGCGCTCGAGCGTGATGCGGACCGAGTCGACGATGGTGGAGAGCGGCTCAAGGAGTGCCTCACGCACCTCCTGGGAGGAGATGGAGATCGTCTTGGGCAGACCGGCAACGAGATCCCGGCCCTTCACCTCCATGGAAACTTCCTTCTCCAGCTTGTAGGCGGAGCCGATCTTGATTTTGATCTCCTCGGCGGTGCGCTCACCGATCATGAGATTGTAGGCGCGCTTCATGTAGTTTGCGATGGCCTCATCGAGTTCGTCGCCCGCCACCCGCACGCTACGGCTGAAAACGATGCCCGAAAGGGAGATCAGGGCGACCTCGGTCGTGCCACCACCGATGTCGATGATCATGTTGCCCGCCGCGTCCTGCACGGGGAGCCCGACGCCGATGGCCGCAGCCATGGGCTCTTCAATAAGGTAGACCTCACGCGCACCAGCGTGTGTGGCGGAATCCTTCACCGCACGCTTCTCGACCTCGGTGATACCGCTGGGCACGGCAATGACGACGCGCGGACGCACCATCCGGCGGCGGTTGTGCACCTTGCTGATAAAGTGCCGGAGCATGGCCTCGGTGACTTCGAAGTCCGCGATGACACCATCCTTCAACGGACGGATCGCCACGATGTTGCCCGGTGTGCGGCCGAGCATGCGCTTGGCTTCATCGCCCACGGCAAGAACGCGGTTCGTTCCCTGCTGGACGGCGACGACCGAGGGTTCGCGGAGCACGATGCCGTGATCCTTTACATAGACGAGCGTATTGGCTGTTCCGAGATCGATACCGATATCGTTCGAGAAAAAGCCCAGAAGATTGTCAAACATCAGTTCAGAATTGGGTTTTGGAAAAATAAAATGCCGGGTGCGGCGCGGGAAGGCACCCAAGGTCAAAAGGATCACACCCGGTTCGCGCGAATCAAATTGGTTTTCCGGCGCTCCCGCGTCAAGGTTATCCTTGGCATTCTTTCTGAGGATCAAACCTTGATGGACGGTGCCTCTTCGGGCACAAAGGGGAAATGTCCGGGACCCCAGACCCACTTGTTGCCCCTCATGGCCGGACGACGGCCTCCGGGGTGCCGGGGTTTCTGTTTGAGATCGCCGTGATCACCCTCGGGGTCTTTCTCCTCTCCCAGGTCGGAAACTGGTTTGTTGAAGCTTCGCCACGTGTCGTGAGCCCGGTGTGGCCGGCCTCCGGCCTCGCGATCGCGGCGGTGATCCTCTACGGGTTCGACCGCGCCCTGCCGGCGACCTTTCTGGGAACGCTGGCCAGCAGCTATCTCTCCGGGCACCCGCCGCAGATGGTTCTGGTGATGCCGGTTGCCAGCGCGATCGAGGTGATCTTCGGAAGCCTCTTCGTGCTCCGACTCATGCCGGTCGACCCCTCCCTTCCCAGCCTGAGGAGCTTTGCCCGGCTTATCCTGGGGGCCTGCATTCTCGGACCCGCCGCCGCCGCCCTCGTGGTAAGCCTCAGCGACGTCCTCGCCGGCGGCTTGTCGAGCTTCCAGCCCGCTTTGAAGTTTCTTGAGGTCTGGCAGGCAAGGGCCTTCGGCGTCCTCGTCTTCGGACCGTTTTTTCTCTTCGCGATCCGCCGGCAGGATTTCCGCCCGGAAACGACAAAGGAACGCCTCGTACTCCTGGGGTGTTCGGTGGCGCTTTGGGCCATCCTTGCCGCACTGATCACCGGTGGCGCCGCCGGGCCGGTCGCCTTCATTCTGGCGGGGGCCACCCTCGCACTGTCGCTCATCGTTTCCCTCGCCTTCGGCCTGCGGACTTCGACGCTGTTCCAGGCTATGTTCGTCTTCCTCGTACCCGCATGCGTCGCGATGTTTCCGGAGAAGGCGCGGGAGATCCTGCTGCTCCAGCGTGAGCAACAGCAGCAATTTCTCATCAACGGCCTGGCCTTTTTCTCCAGCCTCGGGTGCCTGTTGATTGCCGCCTTCCGCGATGAGCTGTCCTCGCTGAATGTGAAAATGAGCCTCGCGATCGCCTCGGCGGACCTCTGCCTCTGGGAATGGAGCCCCGGAGCCTGGCTCTGCCGAACGTCGTCGTGGACGGCGAAGCTCGGCCTGCAGCCCCGCCTGAGCCTCACCGATGAGGAGTGGAGATCGCGAATCCACGAAGACGACCGCGCCGCCTTCGACTCAAGTTTCGACGAACTGGTCGCCGCCCGGGCCGGGCGGTGGGCGCAGACCTACCGCTTCCGCGATGCGGCGGGAAACTGGCTCTGGATTCACTCCAACGCGCAGGCTTTGCGGCGCACGGCCGATGACGAGATCACGCTCATCGCCGGTATTTCACGGGATGTCACCGAGGAGCGCAACGCCATCAGCGCGCGGATCAGCGCCGTCGAGTCCGAGGCAGAGCTGAAAACCCTCCGCAGCCAGCTCAACCCGCACTTCCTGTTCAACGCCCTCAACAGCGTGCGCGCCCTGATCGGCCGGCACGATGCCAACGCGAGGGCGATGATCACGTCGCTCAGCAGCCTCCTGCGCAGCCTCCTCAACAACCGCGACAACCGCTTTCACATTATCGACACCGAGCTGGGAATCGTCCGCAACTACCTTGCCATCGAAGCGATGCGCTTCGGAGAGCGGCTCCGGTTCGACGTTTCCGTCGACCCCGAGCTCCGCGGCCAGCTGGTTCCGCAGATGCTCATTCTCACGCTCGTCGAAAATGCCGTCAAACACGGCATCTCGCAACTCGACAAAGGCGGCGGAATCAACGTGAATGTGACTTATGGCTCGACGCCGGGTATCATGTGCATCCAAGTCGTAAACGACGGACATCTCGGGAGAGGCTCCGGAGGATTCGGGCTAGAGAACTCCCGGCGCCGCATCGCGCTTCTCACCGGATCCGAGGGCCGCTTGGAAGTCGTCGAAGAGCCCGGTCCCCTCGTGGTCGCCACTGCCTATCTGCCCCTCGACGAAGAACGCCTTTCCCCAACCAGTTGAAACCATCGCACCTATGAAAAATGCACTCATCGTAGAAGACGAAGCCGTGGCGCTTGAGGACCTCCGGGACTCCCTGGCCACCATCGTTCCCGAAGCCCACATCACCGGTGTCCGCACCGCAACCGAGGCGCTGGAAATTCTGGCGAGGGAATCGTTCGATGCGATCTTCCTCGACGTCGAGCTTCCGGGTATGACCGGCATCCAGATGCTGGAGCGTCTTCCCAGGCCCACGCCGCCTGTGGTGCTGGTGACCGCCCATGCCCTGCATGCCTTGGACGGCTTCGGTCTGGGCGTTGTCGAGTGTCTTCTCAAGCCGGTCGACCACCAGCGTCTTCGGCGCGCGGTGGAAAGGATCGACGAGCATCCGCCCACCGAGCTCCCGGTCGCCATGCGGAAGATGGAGATCCTCCATCCCGAGGCCCGTGTTTTTGCCCGAAACGGTCTCCAGGTGTGGTTCGTTCTGATCGAGGATCTCTGGATGGTCGAGGACGAGGGACATCAGCTCCGCGTCACGTTCAAGAACGGGAACGGCATAATCCAAGGTGATCCCATGGAATTCCGTTCCCTGCTCGACCCGATGACGTTTTTCCATGCCTCGGCGACCGTCACGATCAACATGACGGCGGTCGATCATTTTC
>CAZSMN010000068.1:0-13577 GCA_964607615.1 uncultured Chthoniobacterales bacterium
CTCGGCCGCAAAGACGCCGCCCTGCTCGTGGCGGGGAAGGATCGTACGGATCTTTTTCGTTTTCGTAAGCGCCTGGTGGATCGGCATCGAGCAGCCGCCGGGATAGGCAAAAATGACATCCACGCCCTCGCGCTCGAGACACTCGACGAGGATCTCCGCCCCGTTCATGACTTTGCCCCGCTCCGGTGCGGGTTTGGCGGCGGGTTTCGTGGATTTTTTGGTTTTCATGAGAGAAATAACTGGAACTCTCTAAGATAGAGCACCGAACAGCCACTTGGCCAGCCCAAAATAGACAGCGAGCGTGCAGATGTCAGCCAGCGCGAGGGTCAGCGGGCCCGCCGCGATGCGGGGGTCGAGACGGAGCGAACGGGCGCCGGCCGGGATGATGACGCCAAGGAGACAGGCGGTGATCATTGAGAGAAAGATGCTCAGCCCGACCGAGAGCGCGGCCACGGCATCCGCCTTCCAGAAGAGGACGATCGACCCGACCAGCGCACCACAGGCGCCGCCAAGCATCATCGCGGTGAGAAACTCCTTGCGCACCGCCGCAAGAAGCCAGCGAAGCGTGGGATTCGCCCGATGCATCGCCTGCAGGGTCACGGCGACGGATTGTGCGCTGACGCTCTCGCCCAGCCCGAGCACCAGCGTGAGGAAAAACGCCAGGACAATCCGCTCTTCAAGCGTTTCCGCAAACGCACCGGCGAGGAGGGCGCAAACCGTACCGCCGGCGATGGTGGAAAGGAGCCAGGGAAACCGGAGTCCGAAGGCCTTCACCGGCGATGCACTCCGGACCTCGGAGACCCGGAAGCCCAAGGATTGGAAAAGATCGTTCATCTGCTCGCGTTCAGCGAGATCAAGGACCTCTTCGGTAAAGACGCTCACATCCAGCACCCCGACGATCCGCCCCTCGGGATCGACCACGGGAAACGCCAGGAATTTATGGAGAACAAAAAACTCGCACGCCTCGAGCAGCGTGGCCCGGGTGGGAATCGCCACCACCCGCCGGATCATCGCCGATGCGACCGGCGTATCCGCCGGGTCGGTCAGGAGGCGACGGGTCGGCAAAACCCCGGCCAGACGCCCATCAGAGTCCGTCACATAGAAGTAGATGATTTTATCCCGGAGTCCCTGAGCGCGGACACACTCGATCGCCTCCCCGGTTGTCAGCCCCTCGTCCAGCACCGGAAAATCGCGCGAAGCGAATTCGAGAACCGGACGTTGGAGTTCTTCGGACGGGACCATGCGCTGGAATACCGGATCCGGAGGCGCAAAGCAATCTGTCAGACAAAAAATGCCACGGACGATCGAGCGTCAGCGAAACCGGGCGCTATGCCTATCGGGAAAGAGACCGGATGTAGGCGACGAGCTGGCGGATCTGTTCGTCCGAGAGCGTCTTCCCGTACGCCGGCATTGCGGGCGCATAACCCTTCACGACCTTTGCGGCCGGGTCGGCAATTGATTCCTGAAGATAGGCCTCGTCGATCACGAGCGTCCGGCCGTCAGCAAGCGTCGCGGTCGTGCCGATGATCCCCTCCAGCACGGGCGCAAGATCGGCCGAGCCCTGCATGTGGCAGGCACCGCATCCCTGGCTGACGAAGAGCTTGCGTCCGGTTTCCACCAGTTGGTCGCCGGCAGCGGGCCGCATCACGCCGGGCAGCGCCAGGAGCAGAAAAATCGCCGTGCATCCGAAGAGAAACGTCCCGCCGAGAGCCGGCAGCCAATCGCTGAAGGTGTAGCGGGAGTTCATCAGGAATTTGATGAACAAGAGCCCGACGATGATGACGCCGAGAATCGGCACATTCCACTCCGCGCTGGTGAGCTGCGGAAAGTGGGCGCTCAGCATGAGAAAGAGCACCGGAAAGGTCATGTAGTGATTGTGCAGCGAGCGGAACTTTGCCGCCTTGCCGAGATTCACGTCGTGCGGCTGTCCGGCCTCCAGCGCCGCCATGAATTTCCGCTGGTTCCGGATAATGTGGAAAAAGACATTCGCCGACATCATGGTCCCCATCATTGCCCCGATCTGGAGAAAGACAGCGCGACCGTTGAAGACGAGGTTGTAAAGCCACGCCGCCGTGAGCAGGAGCGCCAGGCACAGCGGGATCGTCACCTTGGGAAGGTTTTTCAACGGCGAACGCCAGATGGCATCGTAAACCAGCCAGCCGGCGGCGAGACCGCCGAGACTGAGAAGAACCGCTCCCCACCCGGGCAGGGACGATTTTGAGGAATCCAGAAACAGCGCTCCGCCACCGGTGTAGTAAAGCGTCAGCAGGAGGACAAATCCGCTGATCCATGTGGTGTAGGACTGCCACATGAACCAGTGCAGGGGCACGGGGATCCGGCCAGGGTGGAGCACTTTCTTCTCGAGGTGAAAGACTCCTCCCCCGTGGAGCATGTCGAGCGTGCCGAGGAGATCGGCATCGTCGCCCTTGCGGGGCTTGAGGAGGTTCAGCTCCATCCACGTGAATAGCAGCGAGTTCCCGATCCACATGATCGCAGCAAGCACGTGCACGAAACGCGCCAGCACTGCTATCCAGCCGACAAGATCGGATTCCATCGCCCATTGGAGAGCACCTCACATGCCAGCTTCGCTGGAAGGTCTTGATGGAAGGCGTTTAACCCAAACGCTCCGGCATTGATGATCAGCCCACTACTGGCTTGAAGGACGGCATAAAACAAGAAAGCCGGGCCGCAGGGTGACTGCGGGCCCGGCTTTCTACCTCAACCACAAAGCGGGTGTTTACGCGATGGCCTCGGCCTTCGGGCGCTCCTTCTTGCTGAGCGCCTTGCGGAGCTTGTTCAGAGCGATATTCTGAAGTTGCCGGATGCGCTCGCGGGTGACGCCGAATTTTTCGCCGACCTCTTCGAGGGTTTTCGGCTGCTTGCCATCGAGGCCGAAGCGGGAATTGATGATCCGGCGCTCGCGGTCGTCGAGGACATCGAGCAGGTCGCCGACCTCGTCGCGGAGGTCTTTGTCGCGGAGCATCTCGAAGGGATCCTGCGCCTCGGAGTCGCCAACAATCTCGCTGAACTCGGTCGAGTCATCGTCGCCGATGGGCTGATCGAGCGAAGTCGGGCGGATGGCGGCGCTCTTCAGCGCAGACACCTTGGCGGACGAGAGGCCGATCTCCTCGGCGAGCTCGTCATCGGTCGGCTCGCGGCCCAACTCTTCGGTCATCTGGTTCGAAACACGGCGCATCTTGGCGATCTTATCGACCAAGTGGACAGGCAGGCGGATGGTCTTGCTCTGGTTGGCCAGCGCGCGCTTGATCGACTGCTTGATCCACCAGGCGGCGTAGGTGCTGAGTTTGCCGCCTTTTTTCGGGTCGAACCGTTCAACCGCCTTCATCAGGCCGATGTTGCCCTCGGAAATGAGGTCGAGAAGCGGCAGGCCGTAGTTGCTGTAATCGCGGGCGATTTTCACGACGAGCCGGAGATTCGAACGAACCATGATGGCACGTGCCTCCGCGTCGCCGCGTTTGATTCTGCGAGCCAGCTTGATCTCTTCCGCCGGAGTGATCAAAGGGAAACGAGCGATCTCACGGAGGTAGAGCTGAAATCCTGTGTCTGAGTCTTCGAGGGCCATAGTATTGATTGGGTTCTATATTAAGAACGTTTGAATCCGGCTTTCAGTGCACTTTTTCTTTCTGAATCGTCGGATACTTAACGTCGTTAATAATGAGACAGGCCAGGCGGCGGGGCGTTCAAAAAAATCAAAGGTTTTTTCATAGCGCCGGTGACGGGCATCAAGAAAATCGCAAACCGTTGGTTACCAAAGCCATTTCGCGTTACAGACCGGCGCGGGACCGGAAAATGCGGGAATTTCACACGGGAAAGAATCCCGCTTTACAGGGCAAAGGGTACGCGGTGATAGTGTCCGGCTCGCGATGAAGCAGACTGAGATCGGTGTGGGACTGGCAGGATTCGGCACGGTGGGGGCCGGGGTTTACAAAAACCTCGCCCGCAACGGAGGCTTGCTGTCGCAGCGGACCGGCGTGCGTTTTGATGTGCGGAAGGCGGCGGTGCGGGATCTCTCGAAGCCGCGCGACGTGGAGATCCCGGCGGAAAAGCTGACGACCCGGCTGGAAGACCTCCTCGAGGATCCGGAGATCCGGATTGTTGTCGAGTTGATGGGAGGAATCGAGACGCCTCTCCGTTTTGTGAAACAGGCGATCGAAGCCGGCAAAATCGTGGTAACCGGAAACAAGGCCCTTCTGGCCGAGCACGGGAAGGAAATTTTCGCCCTTGCGGCCGCGAAGAAGGTGCCGGTCTTCTACGAGGCGGCAGTAGCCGGAGGCATCCCGATCATCAAAAGCGTGCGCGAAGGCTTCGTCGGGAACCGGTTTGAAAGCATCCACGGTATCCTTAACGGCACGAGCAACTATATCCTGACGCGCATGTCGGATGCCGGCTTGGAATTTGCCCCCGCGCTCGACGAAGCCCAGAAGCTCGGATATGCCGAAGCCGATCCGGCGCTGGACATCAACGGGTGGGATGCCGCGCACAAGGCGATCATTCTAGCGTCTCTAGCTTATGGCTTTTGGATCGACCCGGCGAATGTGCTGGTCTCGGGCATTGAGACGGTCACAGCGGCGGATATCTGTTTTGCAAAAGAACTCGGCTACCGGATCAAGCTCCTCGCTACGATCAAGGACGGCGGCGACGGGCAGATTGAAGTGCGCGTGGTGCCGACTCTCATTCCGCAGAGCCACGTCCTCGCCTCGGTGAACGGTGTTTTCAATGCGGTCTCGGTTCGCGGCGACATTGTCGGGGATGCGCTTTTCTACGGACGCGGCGCAGGTCAGGACCCGACCTCGAGCTCGGTCATCGGGGATCTTGCCGAGGCCGCCATCGCCATCCGGACCCCGCGGGAATGCGTGGGCTTCACCTCCCACGATCTCTACGGGAGCTGCAAGGCCATTGACGAAGCGGTTTCGAAATACTACCTCCGGCTCGCCGTCGAGGACCGTCCGGGCGTGCTCGCCCAGATCGCAGGTGCACTTGGCAAAGCCGATATCGGCATTCTTTCCGTCATCCAGCCCGAAGGGCCGAGCGATGGACCGGTGCCGCTCATCCTGACCATCCACGACGCCCCCTACGGCCGAATGCAATCCGCCGCCGCCACCCTTGCCGCGCTCCCCTGCGTGAAGGCGCGTCCGGTTCTTTTTCATATGGAGTCCTTCTCGTGAGCTTCCGTTCCCTGCACGACCGCGGCGTGATCAGCCGCTACCGCGAATTTCTTCCCGTCACCGAAAAGACCCCGGTCATCTCGCTCAACGAGGGCTCGACGCCGCTCATTCACTCCCCGCGCCTCAGCGAGAAAACCGGGGCCGAAGTTTATCTCAAGTACGAGGGCCTCAATCCCACGGGATCCTTCAAGGACCGGGGCATGACGGTCGCGTTGTCAAAATCCGTCGAAGAAGGAGCGACGACCGTCATCTGCGCTTCAACGGGCAACACCTCAGCCGCTGCGGCAGCCTATGCCGCACGGGCGGGCATTCGCTGCGCGGTCATTCTTCCTGCGGGAAAAATCGCCGCCGGCAAGCTGGTTCAGGCTTTTGCCTACGGGGCGAAGGTGGTGGCGATCCGTGGCAATTTCGACGATGCCCTCCGGATCGTGCGCGAATTCGGCGGCATCGAAGGGGTTTCGATTGTCAACTCGATCAACCCCCACCGTATCGAGGGCCAGAAGACGGCCTCGTTCGAGATCATCGAGGAGCTCGGCGACGCGCCAGATATCCACGTTCTCCCGGTCGGAAATGCCGGAAACATCACCGCCTACTGGAAAGGCTATCGCGAGTTCCACGCTTCGGGCCGCAGCACGCGTCTGCCGAAGATGGTGGGCTTTCAGGCCGCCGGCTCGGCTCCGCTCTTCCATGGGGCTCCGATCGAAAAACCCGACACCATCGCCACGGCAATCCGTATCGGGAATCCCGCGAGCTGGTCGGGCGCGATGGACGCGGTCTCCGGCTCCGGAGGCTGCATCGACATCGTCACCGACGAGCAGATTCTTCAAGCCCAGCAGTGGCTCGCGTCAAACGAGGGGATATTTGTCGAACCCGCCAGTGCGGCCAGCGTGGCCGGGCTCTTGAAATGCCTTTCCGACGAACGCTGTGCGACTTGTCCGTTTGCGAGCCGGATCGCTCCCGGCAGCCGGGTCGTCCTGACCGTCACCGGCCACGGCCTGAAGGATCCGGAAGCCCCCGTTAAGCATGGCGGTTTTTCACCGCTTGAGTCCGATGCGGACTTGACCTCGGTGCGACAGGTCCTCGATAAGTCCTGACCTTTTTTATCATCCATGGCTCTGGTCGTTCAAAAATACGGCGGCACGTCCGTCGGCACTCCCGAGAGAATCCTCAACGTCGCCCGCCGCGTCCTCGAAACACAGAGGGCCGGAAACTCCGTGGTCGTCGTCGTTTCCGCGATGTCCGGCGTTACCGATGGCCTGATCAAACTTGCCCGTGACGTCTCGCCAAAACCAACCGAGCGCGAGATGGACGTTCTCCTCGCAACCGGCGAACAAACAACGATCGCCCTCACCGCCATGGCGATCAACGCTCTCGGCGGCAAGGCGGTCTCGCTCACCGGCGCCCAAGCCGGCATCCGCACGGACGGCATCCACACGAAAGCCAAAATCTCCAACATCACGCCGCGACAGATCCGCAAGCACCTCGACGAGGGCTGCATCTGCATTGTTGCGGGATTTCAAGGCCAGACGATAGAAGGGCAGATCACCACGCTCGGACGCGGTGGTTCCGACCTCACGGCGATTGCTGTGGCGGCCGCCCTCCGTGCGAAGAACTGCGAGATCTACACCGACGTGGACGGCGTTTACACCTGCGACCCGCGCGTCGTGAAGGATGCCCGCAAAATCGACGTGATCGACTACGATGAGCTTCTGGAAATGGCGAGTTCAGGATCGAAAGTCATGCAGTCGCGCTCAGTCGAATTCGCCAAGAAATTTAAAGTGCCCTTCGAGGTGCGCAGCAGTTTCAACAACAACCGGGGAACCATCGTGAAAGAAGAAACACTCGAGAACGTCGTCGTTCGCGGCATCAGCCTTGAACGCAATCAGGCCAAGGTCACCATCACCAATGTCCCCGACAAACCCGGCACGGCCTCGCGGATCTTCACAAGCCTGGCTGACGCAAATGTCATCATCGACGTCATCGTTCAAAACGTCTCGGTGAGTGGAGCAACCGATATCTCCTTCACCATGAATGCCGACGAACTCGAAAAGCTCGGCGATCTCATCGACTCGGTTGCTCGGGAGATCGGTGCCGGCGAGGTCATCAAAAAGCGTGGAATCGCGAAGCTCAGCGTTGTCGGCATCGGCATGCGTTCCCACTCGGGCGTGGCTGCGAAGCTTTTCGAATGCCTCGGAGCCGGCGGAGTGAACATCCAGATGATCTCGACCTCGGAAATCAAAATCGCCGTCATCATCGACGAGGCGAAAATCGAGGAAGCCGCCCGCCTTGCGCATGCGGCGTTTGGTCTCGGCGCTGAGGCCGCCTGAACGGCTATTCCGCGACCTGCCGGAGCCAGGCGAGGACCGGACCGGGACCGGCTTTCTCCATGCACCGGCCAGGAACTCCGTCCGGACACTGGCGCGCCTTCGCCGCAAGACAATCGCAGGGATGAACGGCGTAGGTTCCTCCGGGAAGGATGGGATACCAGTGCGTCGCCCGTGAGGCGCCGAACTCCACGAAAAGCGATTTTCCCAGCGCAGAGGCGACATGGGCCGGAGCGGTGTCGGCACCCCAGTAGGCATCGGCCTCTGAAATAAGCGCCACGAGTTCCTGCCACGTCAGGTCGGAGCGGACTTTCACCGCCTCGGGCGGGAAGCCTTCGGTGCAGGCCGCCACATGCGCCCGCTCGGCCTCGTCGCGTCCTGAGGTGACAAAAACCGAGCCTCCCAGCGCAAGAACCTCTTCAAAAACCTTTCGAGCCGTCGCGATCGGAATCGCCTTCTGCATGTCGCGCGAGGTGAGATGCGCGTGCAGGCGCGGACGGTAACGGCCGGAAAGCTCGCCCTCCGCCCATGCCTTCTCGGACGGAAGCGGAGCAAGATAGGGCGACAGCTCCGGCCGCGGAACGCCGCACGCCTCAATGAGCTCAAGCCGCTGCACGAGAGTGTGCGGCTTCTTTTTCCGATGCCGCACGAGCACGTTATAGGCTGCTCGACGGAGAGACCACTTTGACATCTTCGGGCGGTCGTAGGTAATCCGCCACCGCGCCATCGACGCCAGCGAGACCACGGCGCTCCGGTCATTGCCCGTGTAATCCACCAGCCAGTCGAAGCGCCGGGCAAAAATCCGCACCAGCAGTGAAAGCTCGCTCAGCCACTTCCGGCGCGGCCATTCAAGGATCTCATCCACATCCGAGCACCCTTCGATGGCACACTCGGTGCCGGCCGTCACGAGCAACGAAATCCGGGCCCCGGGAAACTTTGCTTTCAGAGCCCGAACCGGCGGCCTCAGGAGCAACGTGTCGCCCACATAGCGCAGGCACACGACCAGAATGCGATGCGGCCGCGGCGACTCGATCACACGGGTCACGGGAGGCAGCGGCAAATCATCCATCGGTAGGCAAAGGATGCCGGAGCAGGCGCGCGGCTTCAAGCATCCAGCGGCGCGACACCGCGCTCTAGAATCCGCAGCACCGCGGCCGCGACCTCACCGGGCAGAATCGCGCTCATCACGGCATCCTCCGGCTTTTTATAACCCGGAGTCCGTGCGAGCTGAATCACCTCGTGCTTCTCCTTCTCGGCCTGGGGTCCTACCCGCGCCTGACCCGGCTGGCAGTGCAGCAAGGCGACGGTTGGCGTGCCGACCGCAAACCCCAGATGCATGATTCCCGTATCCGTCGAAACGAGGCACCGGCTCCGCTCCACAAGGGCGGCGGATTGCGGGAGCGGCAGCTTGGCCGTGGCATTAAAAAGCGGAACGCCGTCGGCAAGCGCAACGACCTTCTCCGCCTTGACCCGATGATCCGGACCCCCGAGTAGAAAAAGTGGACCGATGCCGCGCGCGTGGAGATCCTTCGCAAGGGCGACAAAATGCTCCGCCGGCCAATCGCGGTAAGCCGATCCCCCACCCCCCAACTGGAATGTCACCGCCGGCTTCAGCGGGAATCCGAGCGCCGTAAGCCGCCCGTCCAGCGCCGCGCGATCCTCGTCGCTCACCACGTAGACCATCCGCGGAAACGCCGTTTGAGCTCCCGCCTGTGCGACCACGCGGAGCGCCTGATCGGCCAGGTGCGCGCGCTGAAGACCGGGCTCGTCGAGATTCCACGCGCAGAGCGATGCCATCTCCGTGCGCCATGCGAGACCGATCGTGACATCCCGGTTGAGAAGATAGCCAAGACTGCGAGCCTCAGGATCGAGGCAGCTGAGATAAAGAATCGCATCCCACGGCCCGCAGCGGCGGAGCTCCGCCAGCAGCTTCACGAAGGCCACCGGCCCCTTGCGCAGATAGTGCAGCTGTTTGATCCACGGATTGTGTCGCGAGATATCCGGACGCCGGTGGTGCACAACGGCTTCCATGTGGATGCCGGGAAACGTCTCCTCCAGCGCGCGGAATGCCACCGAATCCAGCAGCGAATCGCCGAGGCCGGCAGAGGAAAAAACCAGAACCCGGCTCTGCGACGTGAGCTCCGGTCTCCGCGGCCGCGGGGGGACGATCCTCGAGGCGGTCCCGAGTGTCACCTTATAAAGAAGAAGGTTGAAGTGCGACGCGAGGCTGAGCTTTCGCCGCTTCTTCTTCGCCGGTTTTGCCGCAGCCATGTCTCGTCAGTCTGCCCTCAGGGGATGCGTCGGGTGCGCGGTATCGAACGCGATCGCCGCAGCGTTTGACTGCACCTGTGCGGGATCTTTACAGCCCGGAATGACGGCTGAGACGGCCGGATGCCGCAGGCACCAAGCCAGCGCCCACGACGCCATCGGAGTCCCCGCGGGCACCTCCTCGGCGGCGATGCGTTGGACCTCCTGGAGAAGCGCGTCGCGGCCATCCTTCATCCAGACCTCACGCACATCATCCGCTGCGAAAACATGACCGGGCTTGTATTTGCCGGAGAGGAATCCGCTCGCGAGCGGCACCCGGGCCAGCACGCCGAGATTCTGTTTCGCACACGAAACAAAGACCCCTTCCTCAGGCTCACGCTGGAGGCGGTTGTAGATCACCTGAATCACATCAACCCCCTTCTCCGTCGAGGCTTCAGTCTGCGCGACATTCTCATTCGATCCGATGCTATTGCCGAGGAATCGCACCTTCCCCTGCTCACGCGCTTTGTTGGCGGCCTCCCACATGCCCTCCGTCGCAAACTCGTCATCGCTCGGCGAATGGCACTGGAGGAGATCGACGTAGTCGGTGCGCAGGGCCTTCAGCGAACCCTCGAGCTGGGCCAGAAGGTCGTCCGCACCGAAGCACCGGTCCCGCTGGAAGCACTCGTGAAATTTGTGTCCCCACTTGGTGGCAAGGACCCAGTTCTCGCGCCGGCCGGGCAGGTTGCGACCGATCAGTTCCTCGGCGAGATGGTCGCCGTAGCACTCGGCCGTATCGATGAGATTGATCCCGCACGAGGCCGCCGTATCAAGGATCGCTTCGACCTCCTCATCCGAGTAAACCCTGCCCCATTCGCCGCCGTATTGCCACGTGCCGACACCGATCACCGAGACACGAAGTCCGGTGCGTCCGAGAAAACGATAGTTCATTAAAATAGGTAGGGGCAGCTGCCTCCGGAAATCGGAAGCGGCTGCCCCAAGGATGCTGGAAGCGGGATCGAAATCAAGTTCCGTCCCGCAGCAAGAACTACGGCGTCTTCTGCGCGGTCAGCGAGGCCACGACGCGGCCGCCGATAAGCATTTTCACCAGATATGTGCCCATCGGATAGTATTTGCTGTGGAGCATGCGGATGGAATTCGCACCCGGCACCGGCGAGACGTCCGTGAAGACTTTGTTGATGCCGGAAGCCTCCGAACCGGTGACTTGAAACGTCACCGGCGTGCCACTCACGAAATCGGAGGGCAGCGAATACGTGATCGTCGCAAGCCCTCTCCACGGCTGCGGCGTTACCGCCAATTCGTAGTCGAACTCTCCGTAGGCGATTCCGCGCCCGGCCGTGCTCATGTAGACCCGCCCAAACGTGCCGAGGTCGCCCATCACGAAGCCGCCGTTGGCGAGACCGCCGTATTCGGTCGAGTCATCGTTGACGCGCACCCACGTGACGCCGAGATCGGTCGAGCGATAGACACCGCTCACCGTGCCTGTCACCGCGCGCGGACGTCCCCAGATGAAGATCGTCGGATAGGTCCGTCCCGGCGCCGCCATACCGAAGCCGACAGCATTTGCATGGTCGACCGACGGCAGGAGGGTAAACGTCGATCCCGAGTCCGTCGAACGGGTCAGGTCACCCGTTCCCAGCGGCAGCCAGAGATCGCCTTCGCGACCGGGAGCCGCGCGAAGGTGTCCGCCGTTATACTTCGCCACAAACGCCGCTTGCTGAAAGCTGACACCTCCATCCGTGCTGCGGTAGAGGTAGCCCGTGATATTGCGATCGTGACTGTAGAATTTCGCATTGTTCACCGGATCGGCCACGATGCGCCCCGAGTAGGCGAGTCCGACGACGGGCGCCCAGCTCTGGCCCTTGGTCGTCGTGCGATAGGTCACCGTGCTGCCGGACGGCTGATAGATCAGGACGTCGCCATTGCGGGAAAGCGCCACATAGCCGCCCTTCGCACCGGCGTAAGGCACCGGCAGCGCCGTCCAGGAGGTTCCCCCGTTCTCCGACCACCAGAGGCTGGAGTTAACGCGGGCAAAAATCTGCGGGTTCGCCGCCGCGAAGGTGATGCTCACCGTGCTCCCGCCCTCCGGCCGGTTGCTGTTCACGTAGACGGCGGGATCGGTGTGGATGAAGCTGTCGTAGTCGTAGATCGCCGAGGCAATTCCGCCGTTCGGCAGAGGTGCGATATCCATCGGCACGCTCTCCTCAATGCCGTGGGCGCGGAATTTCCATGTCGTCGCCGCCGCCGTGTCGCCGAGAGCGTCGGTGCCGATGACGCCGTGCCCGGAAGTGATGAAGATCCGCTTCGGATTGGCCGGATCCATGATCAGGCTGCTCGCCCAGTGCAGGGCATGGCCGGCGGCGAAGGGAATGCCATTCGTGTCGAGCGTCGACGAATTATCGAGCACCCTGCGCCACGTCGCGCCACCGTCGAGGCTCAGCGCCACGGCATCACCCCAGCCCCACTTGGTCTGGTTGTTGTAATATCCGCGCGTGGTCACAAGGATCCGGTTCGGATTCGTGGGATCCACCGCGATACCGCCGTAGGATTGCGTGTTGGCCTGATAGAACGCCGTCGAGGGGGGCGTGATATCCTCCGCCGCGCCGGTGTTCACATCATAGCGCATCACCGAGGTCCGGTCGGCGGCTGTCGCCGTCCGGCTGTGCGTGACGAGGAGCTTGGTGCCCGAAAGAACGGCACGGAAGGGCATCACACCCGCCGGGGTATTCGGCACGCCGGTCCAGGTCACACCGCCATCATCGCTGCGGAAGAGATTCGGCAGTTCGGGACGGGACACGCCGACAAAGAGCGTCCGGGTCGCGCTGCCGGGCGTGCCGGACGACGGGACGAACATCACGAAGCTGATCCCGCTGCCATCTGGCGTGGTGGAGACGGGAAAGGATGCCACCTTCTGCCAGGTATCTCCTGTATCCGTGCTCTTCCAGAGCCCATGCGCGCGGGAGCCGGAGAAGACGATGCTGCCGAGATTCGGGTCGATCGCTAATTTCTCTCCACTGCCGCGGTTCGCTCCGTTGCCGTTGGCCCGGAACTGCGCCGAGACGTCGATGACCCTCCACGTCGCGCCACGGTCCATCGAGCGGAGGATGGCCGTTTTGCCACTGTTCCAGTAACTGGTTCCTGCAAGGAGGAAAACTCGGTTCGGATCGCGGGGATCGAGCCCGATTGACTCGACGCCAAGGAAGCTCGTCTCGCCCTCGGAGAGCCAGTCTTGAAGCGGAATCCACTGCGAGGCCGCCTCGTCCCACCGGTAGGCGCCGCCCACATCGGTGCGGGCGTAGAAGAGACCACTCTCCGACGGATGCGCGACCAAGCCGGAGACAAAGCCTCCACCGCCCATGGCAACGTTGCCCCAAAGGTAGCCCTCCGCCCGCAGCAAGGCGGTGAGAGCCAGAAGGCAAAGCGCCAGGAGCGGCAAGAACGCAAGGCGTACGATAGCCGGCCGGAGCGCAGAATTTACGAAGGTTCCGTCGCCGCGAACGCAGCGACCCTCAAGGGAGTTTTTAGTCATTTGGGGGGGAGGGGGAAACCCTTCCGCCATCCGGCATCCGGATCCGGCAAGTGACCGGAAGGGGGAGGAGGCCGAAAAGCTTGGGGCGGGTCAAGAAAGTGAGAAATTTCCCGATACATCAACCCTTTTTTCTCGCAACTTTCTCGCGACTGGTTGCTGCTTTTTCGGGTTTTCGACGCCTGCAATTCCCCCGCTAAAACCTCTGCCCCGCAGGTTTCTGCGGAAAAAGATTGCCATGTCCGCCTCTCCGCCCGATGGTCTCGTTTTCAG
>CAZSMN010000069.1:0-13558 GCA_964607615.1 uncultured Chthoniobacterales bacterium
GGCATGCCGCCTTTCGGTGTCCGGACTGTCCTCTCGCAGCGGCCTGGCGGCCGACCGCGAACGACCGTCCGCCATCGATGTCAAAATACGTTCGCTGCCTGCCCGCTGCAAGCCCTCATGTCGGAGCCGGGCCCGACGTGTCGCCGTCTTACTTCGTCCCGAAGCGGTAGATGATCGTATTTTTATACGTCTCGCCCGGGCGGAGAACGGTCGAAGGGAAATTCGGGTGGTTCGGCGAGTCGGGGAAATGCTGGGGCTCGAGGCCGAACGCGGAGCGGAACGGGTAGGGTTTGCCGCCTTTGCCCTTGATGGTGCCATCAAGGAAATTGCCGGAGTAAAACTGCATGCCGGGCTCGGTGGTCAGGACTTCGAGGGTGCGGCCCGTCGAGGGCTCGTAGACCTTGGCAGCGAGAGCAAGGCGTCCGTCGGCTTTGGTTTTCAACACCCAGTTGTGATCGTAGCCGCCGGGGCCCAGCTTCAGCTGAGGATCGGCGTTGCCGATGCGGGCGCCGATCGCGGTCGGCTTGCGGAAGTCGAACGCCGTGTCGTTCACTTTCCGAATCTCGCCGGTCGGGATGAGCGTCTTATCGACAGGCGTGTAGGCTTTGGCGGGGATCTGAAGGGTGTGATCCTGAATCGTCGGAGAGCCTGCGCCGGCGAGGTTGAAATAGGAATGATGGGTGAGGTTAACAATCGTTGGCTTGTCCGTGGTCGCCGAGAAGTCCACGCGAAGCTCGTTGCGGTTCGTCAGTGTATAAACGGCTGTGACCTCGAGCGTGCCGGGATAGCCCTGATCGCCGTCCGGGCTCGTGGTGGTAAGGCGCAAGGCGGGCCCTGCGGGGGTCATCTCGGGCGTGGCCTTCCAGACGACCTTGTCAAAGCCCCGCGTTCCGCCATGCAGGTGGTTCGGGCCGTCGTTGATGGTCAGTTGGTGGCGCTTTCCGTCGAGCGTGAACCGGCCCTTGGCGATGCGGTTTCCGTAGCGGCCGATGAGTGCCCCGAAGTAGGGATTGTTTTTGATGTAGCCGGCGAGGTTGTCGTAGCCGAGGACGACATCGCCCGGCTTGCCGTCGCGGTCGGGAACCTCGAGCGAGACGACGATGCCGCCGTAGTTCGTGATCTTCGCAACGGCGCCCCGCTTGTTGGTGAGGGTAAAAAGTTCGACGTTCTGCCCGTCGGGAGTGCGACCGAAGCTCTGACGGGAGATTTCCGGAACGGCGGCCTGGCAGGCAGCCATGGTGACGACAAGAAGGAAGAGAGAGATGCGCATGGAGGGAGATTTAACGGCCGGATGTTACGGTAAACATCCGGCGCTGGCAACCCATGGAAAATCCGTCGCCTCTTGTGCTCGCGACGTAGGGATGATTGTGCCATCGTCCGCGCCATGAATTTGAGACTCCTCGCTCCCAGCGTCGCGGTCGCAGTCGGTTTTTCCCTGGCGGCAGCCCGGCCGGCGTGCGCGCAGACTGCCGTGGAGGCCAAGGTTGCGAAGCTGGAAAAGCCCCTGCCGGATGCACCGGAGCGGGTGGCCATGACGAAGGTCCAAATCGTCCTCGACCGCGCGGGGTTCCGTCCCGGAAAGATCGACGGCCTCGGCGGTGAGTTCACCCAGAAGGCTGCCGACCGCTATGCTGCCGCCTCGGGGCTCGCCCCTGGCACGCTGCTGGATCTGACGTCTGTCCCAGAGGCGTATCGCACCTATACCATCCGTCCGGAAGACACGAACTGGGTCGGCCCTCAGGCCTCGAAACCGCCTGAGCAGGAGAAGCTCAAGGCCATGCTTTATGCTGACCTGATGGAATTTGTTGCGGAACGCTTCCATTGCGACCTGGGTTTTCTGCGCGAACTGAATCCCGGTATCGAAAATCCGCAGCCCGGCGATGTTTTGCGGGTGCCGGATGTGGAGGAGTTCCGCATCGAGGATGTGGCCGCGCTCGAGAAGCAGCGGAGGGCTGAGGAAAAAGCCCGCAAGGCCGCCGCCAGCCCGACGCCGACGCCGGCGGACGCACCCTCCGCATCCCCCTCCGCGGCTCCGGAGAGCCTGTTTGTGGCGACTCCGACGCCTGAGCCCACGCCGACCCCGCTGCCCGAACCGGTCCGGAGGCTGGTTCTCTTGCGCACAGAGCGGTTGATCGAAGTTTATGAGGACGACCGGATGATCGGATGTTTTCCATGCACACCGGGTTCGAGCCGGGTTCCTGTGCCGGAGGGCACATGGCGGGTCATCGCCAACGTGCTCCTGCCGTATTTCCGCTGGGACAAGTCGGTCCTCGAATCCGGTGTCCGCAGCGAGACAGCCTACAATCTTCCTCCGGGCCCGAACAATCCGGTTGGCATTGTCTGGATGGCCATCAACCGCCCGAGCGTCGGAATGCACGGCACGCCGACGCCCGACCAGATCGGACGCAATGAGAGCGCGGGATGCATCCGCCTCGCGAACTGGGATGCTTTTCGAATGAGCCAGCTCGTTACCAAGGGGACAAAGATCGAGGTGCGGTAGGGGGGAGATTCCCTCCGGCGTTTTTCGCGCGGAACTTTTTCCCGCGGGCGGGGTTTCCTCTTCATGCTGGAAGCGTTGACGAATGACCGATGGACTCCGGGAGCTGCAGCTCACCTGCTGAACCGTGCGGCCTTCGGCGGTTCCCCATCGGAGATCGCCTCGCTGCACCGTCTGGGGTGCGATCGGGCCGTTGAGGCTTTGCTGTCGGCCGGTGAGGAGAGTGACCTCTTCCCGGTCCCCGCCCTCCGGCAACCGGGCGAGCTTTTCGAGGCCAAACGTCAGGCCCGCAACGCCGATGACGAGACGCGCCGGCGGCTGCAGGCGCAGATGAGCCGGCAGGATCGCGAAGAGATTCTTTTGCTCCGCGCGTGGTGGCTGAACCGGATGCGGTGGAGCCCTTTTGCCGCCCGGGAAAAGGCGACGCTTTTCTGGCATGGCCACTGGGCGACCAGCACCGAGAAAGTGAGAGAGCCCTTCGCCATCTGGCAGCAAAACGAAACCCTCCGGGCCTACGCGCTGGGCTCCCTTCCCGCGATGGCGAAGGAGATCTCGCGCGATCCCGCGATGATGCGGTACCTCGATCTCCAGCAAAGCCAGCGCAACAAGCCGAACGAAAATTTCGCCCGTGAGCTTCTCGAACTCTTCCTGCTCGGTGAGGGGCGCTATGGAGAGGGTGACATCCGGGAGATCGCGCGGGCCTTTACCGGTTACCGCATCGATCCCCGCGGCACGCAGTTTGTTTTTGCCAAGAGGCAGCATGATGACAGTCCCAAGACGATCTTCGGGAAAACCGGTTCGTTTGACGGCGACGACGTGATCGATCTTGTCCTCGAGCGTCCCGAGTGCGGGCAGTTCATTGCCCGGAAGCTTTGGATTTTCTACGCCGGCACCATCCCCGATCCCGCGCTGGTGCGGGTGCTGGCCGACGGTTACCGCAGCTCCGGCTACGACACGGGTGCCCTCTTGCGGACGATGTTCCGTTCGCGGGAGTTCTATGAACCAACGGTGGTTGGCCGGCAGGTGAAGAGCCCGGTGCAGTGGCTTGTCTCGATGTGTCGCGTGCTTGAGATTCCGCTGCCGGCGGCACCCGTCTGCGACGGCATCCTTCGTCAGCTCGGCCAGGCGCTTTTTGCTCCGCCGAATGTGAAGGGGTGGGACGGTGGACGCGCATGGATCAGCTCCGCGACCCTGCTTCTGCGCTACAATGTCGCTGGAACGATCGTCAGCGGGAAGGCGGGTTCGATGCCGGGAGGGCGCAATGCGCTCGCGGATGTGAACGTTCCTGTGGAGGCGATCTTTGCGGGAGCGAAGTCACCCGACGAACTCGTTGACCGCGCCGCCAACCGCCTCTTCCAGAAGCCCGTTGAGAAGGCGCTCCGCGCGCAATGCCTCGCGTATCTTGCTTCGCGCAGCGACGGAGAACCGACGCGGCGCGATCTCCTGCAACTTCTGATGAGCACTCCGGAATTCCAACTCACCTGATGAAAACGCTTCACACCCGCCGGGCTTTCTTGCGCACGTCTCTTCTGGGCGGTGCGGTGGCATGGACCGTGCCTGCCTTTATTGAACAGACCTTTCTTTCGATGGACGCCCTTGCGGCAGACTCCGCGATCCAGCTCGCCAATGGCAAGGACGGTCCGATTCTCGTCGTGCTTCAGCTCGCCGGTGGAAATGATGGCCTAAATACGCTGGTCCCGTTCGCGGACGACGCCTACCACCGGGCCCGCCCGAGAATCGGTCTCCGGGCGGATGCGGTGCTCAAGCTCACCGATGCGGTGGGATTTCACCCGAAGCTTGCCAGCCTTCGTGGCCTCTACGACAGCGGCGATCTCGGGATCGTCCAAGGCGTCGGATATCCGAATCCCAACCGCTCGCACTTCCGTTCCACCGAAATCTGGCAGACGGCCGTCGGGGCGCAGGAGACAAGCTCGACAGGCTGGCTCGGGCGTTATTTTGATTCCTGCTGCCAGGGGGCGGATCCTGCCGTCGGGGTGAGCATTGGCGATCAGGTGCCGCAGGCTTTTGCCGCTGCGGAGCCGAAAGGGATTTCGTTCGCACGCCCGGAGCAATTCCGCTTCGACGCGGAAAAGGCGTCGGATCCCGAGGCCGCCGAGGAGTTTTTCCGGAACATGGCAGGCGGCTCTGAAGCCGATAACGACGGTGGCTCGATCGGGATGTTGGGCGGGGCGGGCGCGGAGTCGGGCGATACGCTCGAATTCTTGCGGCGCACAACACTCGATGCCCAGATGAGCTCGGACAAAGTGCTCGCAATCACCCGGAAGTCGAAGGCGCCGGTGCCATATCCCGGAGGCAATCTCGCCAGTTCGCTCAACCTTGTGGCGCGTCTGATCGCGGGCGGGATGCCCACGCGGGTCTACTACGTCGGGCATGGCGGTTACGATACGCACAGCAACCAGGCAGGTTCCCACGAGCGGCTGCTCGGAGATCTCGATGCGGCGCTGGGAGCGTTCACTGCGGACCTTAAAGCGCAGGGGAATTTTCAGCGGGTCACGGTGATGACGTTCAGCGAGTTCGGGCGGCGCGTGGCGGAGAATGCCAGCGGCGGTACCGATCACGGCGCGGCGGCACCGATGTTTCTGATCGGTGGGGGCGCAAAGCCGGGTCTGCACGGCACCGCGCCGAGCCTGACGAATCTACACGATGGCGACCTCATCCACGGCATCGACTTCCGTGCCGTCTATGCCGATGTGTTGGAAAACTGGCTCGGCGCGCCTTCCTCGGGTGTTCTCAAAGGCACGTTCCGACCGCCCGGAGTGATCCGGCCGGTGTAGGAGCAGGCCGTCTGTAGGTTCAGACCTCGCTGGCCTTCGGCATCGAGACCCCGAACATGACAAGAGCCGAGCCGAGGGCGAGGCAGTTGATGCCGAAAAGAAGCCCCAGAGCCCATGCGGCGTCCGAGGGAAAATTCGCCATCAGCATGCCACCAAGGATAAACGCTGCGATCGCGTTCAGGAGCATCCAGATCCACGCGGGATTCTTGCCTCGGAATTTCAGTGCGAAGAGCAGGCCGACGAGGCCTTCGGCAATGAACAGGGCAGCCACCACGAGCGTGATCGCGACGACGCCGCTCAGCACCTTGGCGATGAGAACGATGCCGGTCGCGATGCGCAGCACCGACGAGAGAAAATCAAGAAGCCGGTGGTTTTTTGCCCGGCCGAAAAGAGCGGAGAGAAGAAGGATCACACCGCTCACCAGAAGAAAGGCGCCGAGGAATTCCTCGATGGCGACCGTCGCGAGACCCGGGCGGATGATGGAAAAAAGACCGACCAGAGCGGTGAGCCCGCCGGCGATGAAATACCACAGGCGGCCCTTCTGGAGATCCGGGAGATTTTTGCTCATGCCCCTACGCGCTAAAGGTTTTCGCTCCCGAAAGCAATCCCGGTTGAACAGGCCGCGCCATCCGGGCCGTCGCGAGAAGGCTTGATCAATCTCCGGCGCGTGCGCACCTTCGCCTTCCCATGAAGCGCATCCGGATCACTCACCGCACGGAGTATTTCTACCATGAGCCGGTTACTTTCGGGCCGCATCGTGCCATGCTCCGCCCGCGCGAGGGGCACGAGATTCACATCGAGAAACTGCGCCTGATCGTGGAACCCGAGGCCACAATCCGCTGGGTTCGCGACCTGCACGATAATGCCATCGCGATTCTGACCTTTCGTGAGCCGGCGGCGAAACTCTCGATTCTCAGCGAGGTCGATGTCGATCTCTTCGAGGACGAGGCCGACGCCTACCTGATCGATCCGGCGGCGCGCAACTATCCGTTCCAATACGCGCCCAACGAGCAGACCGAACTCGTTTCCTATTACCTGCCGAGCTATCCGCACGATGGCCCCGCCCTGCAGACCTGGCTGGCCGACCTCTACCAGCCGGGCCAGCTTCTAGAGACGCTCGGCCTGCTGCGCAGCCTGAATACGAAGATTTTTGAGTCGTTCCGCTACGTGCATCGCGAAGAGCCCGGCGTTCAGTTGCCTTGTGAAACGCTCGCCAAGGGCACCGGCTCGTGCCGCGATTATGCGGTCTTCATGATGGAGGCCGCACGGCACTGGGGCTTCGGCGCGCGGTTTGTTACGGGCTACGTTCAACTCGCCGAGGAGCAGCATGGCTCGACGCACGCATGGACCGAGATTTACGTCCCCGGCAGCGGCTGGATCGGCTTCGACCCGACCAACAACAAGCTGGCCGGCGGCGAGCATGTCTCCGTCGGTGTCTCCCGCTCACAGGAGAAGGCCATGCCTCTCTCCGGAGCGTGGTACGGACCTGCCGGAGCCTTCGACCGGATGGAGGTCTCGGTGCAGGTCGTCGGCTGAGCGTCTTAGGCCGCGGCGGGCTCGGCCTTCTTGGCAGCCATTCCGAGCGTGAGGAGCGACACGCCCCAGAAGATCGAGTTGATGCCGTAAAGGAGGCCGATGATGAAAAGCGAATCGGACGGCCAGCGGTTGAAGACCATCAGGCCGAGGACGACCGAGGCAATGCCGCTGATCAGGGTCCAGACCCAGCCCTGATGCTGGCGCATGCCGAAGGCTCCAACGATCTGAAAGGCACCTTCCACGAGGAAAAACGCTGCAAGGATCAGTGTGATCACCGCGATGCTCGACGCAAGGCAGGCGAGCATCACCACACCGGCGGCGATGCGCACGAGTGCCAGCACACCGTCGAGGATGCGGTGGGTGGAATGCTTTCCGAAAATGGCGAGCCCGAGAGAAATGACGCCGCTCACCAGTGCGAAAATCGCGATGAACTGTGCGATGACGACCGTGAAGATGTAGGGCGACCCCATGGCCATAAAGCCGACGAGAATCGAAAGGATGCCTCCGGCGAGGAGCCAGCCGCGGCTTTTCGAAAGATCAACCGCAGGGGAGGGAGTCGTAGTGGTGCTCATAATGTTGCCGGAGGCTGACAGACCGGATGCGGCGCGTCACTTCCTTTTAACCCTACCCCGATGCTGTCTCCCCCCTGACTTCAGCCTGATCCTGGCGGCGCGTGGGAGAAAAATCTATTGCGGAGTCGCCGCCGGGCGGTCCGTGGAACTGTAAAGCAGATCAAGTTCCTCGCTGCGAAGATTCCGGCGCTGGATGCCGAGAACGAACTCCTCGTCTGTCTTCTGATTGGCGCTAAGCGTGGCGGCTCTCACCGCTTTCCAGCGGTCCTGAGCTGTCTTCCAATCGAGGGCGGGATTCTCCACGACGGAGAGGGCGTCTGCCGGCCGGCCGTCGCGCAGGAGGGCCAGGGCATAAATGGCCGCATAGGCCAGTGAGGCCGGGTCGCGACCGTGGAGGGCTGCGGCCTCGGCGACGGCTTTTGGGACATTCGCGCTGTCGAGGAGATCAAAGTAAAGGCGGCCGGCCGCCGCATCCTGGTCATCCGGCCGCGTGGCCACGAGCGAGGCGTAGATCTCCCGGACCTCCGAGATCGGGGTATCCAGCGGCAGCGTGCGAAGCATACCTTTGAGCCCCTGCAGCGAGGCCTCCGAAGAGGTGGAGAGAGCGCGGTAGGCCGCCGCGGCGACGATCTTCTGGCCACGGGCCTCGGCTTGAGTCGCGATGAAGAGGGTTTCCTTCGGGTTGGCCATGCGGATGTTGCGGCGGACGATGTCCCAGGAGTCCGAGGCGGCGGCCGGGTTGGCGAGTTCTTCGGCGCATCGCGCGATAAAAAGGTGCCGGACGGGGTAGGAGATGATGCGGTCAGGCGCGGCATCGAGTTCGTCACGAGCTTCCTGCCAGCGTTTGAGCCCGGAGAGGCACTCCATCCGTACGAGGAACGCGTCGGTTTCGGACTGCGCGTCTTCGAGAGGTATGAGTTCGAGTGCCTCGGTGTGGGCACCATTCGCGGCAAGCCAATTCGCCGTGGTGATGCGCGCGGCGAGCGGTTCGGATTTCTTCGATGCGACGAGACGTTCCAAAATCGCCGGGATCTCCGATGGCGAAGCGGTGGCCTCGAGCTGAACGGCGAGGAGATCGTCGCTCAGTTCCTTGCCGGGATGTCCACGGAGCATGGCCGGGAGTTCGTCGGTCGGAAGGAGTTCGAGCGCGGCCTGGGAAAGGCGGGCCGTGCCCGCAAGGCGGAGAGCGAGCAGTCCTTCCTTGGTCGGTTGCTTGGAAAGGCTCTCGATAAGCTCCACCGCGCGTGTGCGACCGGTGTCTCCTGTGCGGAGAAGGAGCTCGATCAAAATCAGGCGAAGGGAGTTTGCCTCGGTCTCCGGCAGGGTGGGAATGGCGGTTTCGATGGTGGCGACGGCCTCTTGAGACCGTCCCTCATTGACAAGCAAGGCCGACTCGGCGGCGAGCCGTCGGACGGTGAGGGCCGGCGGGAGAGTCTCCGGCAGGTTCGCGAGGGCGGCGGCGGCTGAGGCGGCGTCGCCGCGCTTAACGCTCTGCTCGGCGATGACCAGGGCTTCGTCGGAGTCCATCGCTCCTTCACCGATCTTCTTCCGGAGCGAATCAAAGGCCTCGGCATTACCTGTCGCCGCGCTGGCCTTCAAGCTCCAGCGCTGGATGCGTTCGTCCCCGGGCGCGAGCATCTGGCCCTGACGATAATACTGAACCGCGTTCCGGATATCCCGTTCCGCCAGAGCGTCATCACCCTTTTGCATGAAGACGAGCGCGCGCTGGGCCTTGGCTTCCCGATAGATGCCCGGACCCTTGAGCAGTCCCACGGCGAGGCCGACCACAAGGATCAGCACGGTCCAGAATTTCCAGCTCTTCGCGACCTCGACGGCCCGGTCTTTCCAGGTCTTGGGCGCATCGATCTCGTAGGCGGGCAGCGGCTCGCCGGGGTCCGGGGAAGGGGGGAGATCGTTGGTCATGGGGCAAGAAGTTTCAGACGGCCGGACAGCATCTGCACGAGGCGGCTCTCGGCGTCCTCCATGCTTTCGGCGCCACGGACAGCGACTTCGAGGACGCGGAGTCCGCGGTTGCGCCGGCCTTCACGAACGGCCTGGAGGCGGGTCTCTCCGGAGAACTTTTCTTCACGTATCGTCCCGTCGTCACTTTCCACAGCGTGAAACACATAGACCGGCTCCGAGCGCCGGGTGAAGAGAAAACGGTGGAAAGGGATTTCAAAGCCGGCCACCTCAACCGGATCAAACGGGAATTCTTTTTCCAGCGTCATGCCCACGGCGGCGAGGCAGTTTGTGGGATCGTGAACGGCCATGGCGGAGCGGATCGCCGTTCGGCCCGGCTCCCAGCGGAAGTAATAAAGAAACCACTGGATACCGTCCGCATCGCGCCACTCCTCCGCAACGGCCACATCCGGATTCAGAAGAACCGAGAGCGTCCGTTCCGGAATCTCCACTTCCCGGATGCCACGTCCCTGCGCGGAGGCCTGGAGGGACCAGAGGTCGCGCTGGATCGGGGCCGCGTGCCGGCCATACCAAAGCGACGTGCCGATCAGCGAAGCCATCCAGAGGCATGACATGGCAAGCGCGGGGGCTTTCAGGAACTTGAGGCGACCGACTGGAAAGGTCGGGCCGGCTTCCGGTTCGGGGGCGGTTTTTTTCGCGGACATGGCCCACGCCGCTCCCCAGAGGATCCCGATCGTTGCGAACAGAATCGTGTTCCCGGCCACGTCATGCCAGCGGGCGACGGCATCGTGGCCGTCCGCACTGGCGACCAGTGACAGAAAGACCGTCCGGATCGCATTGCCGGCGAGCGCGCAGGCGAGGGCAAGAATGACGAGCCCGATGCGTTTCACGAGGCCGAGGCGCCAGAACTCTCCCGCCAGCAGCGAGACCATGATCCCGTTCTGTAGCGAACGGACGCCGCTGCATGCCTCCTCCACGCCCAGGAGTCCGGAGGGCAGAGCGATCAAGTGTCCCTGCTGAACGGCCTGGTGCCCCATCCAATGCAAGGCCTCGACGCAGATGCCGGCATTCCCCTGCATCAGAAAATCCATGATCCTGTTCTCCCAGTTCGTCGGCCACGGGACACCCGTCAGGAGAAAGGCCACCGGAAACCAGAAATGTGCCAACCATGTCCGGCCACCGATCCCATAGATCGCCGACAGAAGGAGCGCGATGGCAGCCAGAGCCGAAACGGCCGGCAGCACGCGCCAGTCCTGATTGGATTCAAAAACCGGCTGGACCGCGGCGATGGCAAGCGCCCCGATGGCTGACGCGCCAAGAGCAACAAATCCCCCGATCTTGCCGGGCACCGCGGGCTCCGGACGGTCTTTCCAGCGGAGGTAGCCAAGCGCCGCGCAGAGAACAGGCACGAGCATGCCGTAGCTGTATTGCGGATTGATGCTCCATTCCCACCAATGCGCACGGACGACGAGCCACGAGCCCAGCAGGAAGGCCAGAAGAACGACGGCAAGCCCCTGACTGCGGGATTGGAGATTCCCCCGGCTCATCGGTGCGTGATGCCGGCACGGCCGCTCCAGAAAATACAGCAGGCGAGGGGAAACGTCAGCATTTCGCAAAACCATCCCCGCTTCCGTCGGGACCGGCAACGACTTTTTTAAGCCTATCTTTTCCGATCAAAAACCAAGCGGACCGGACTCAGTTTCCGAGCGCCTCGACATCTCCGGGAAGCACGGCGGCGCGTGCGTTTTCGACAACAGCAAAAGCATCGTGACCATAGCGATCGGGATAGAGTACGAGGGAATATGACATCCGGGAACTCAGGTTCGTCTCGGTGCTGTTCGTGACCGTGAAGGTATTTCCAACAGACTTTCCGAATTGGAAACGCGCTGCACCGCTGAATCCAGGCAGGGATGTTTCCGTGGCGAGACCCGCGCCGGTCGCCCAAATCTGCTTCGTTTTATCACCCACGGTGACCGAAACCTTGCCGCCTGCAGCATTCAGAAAGTCAAAGATTCGGAAGACGGGGCCCGTATCATCGTCCATGCGGTTGTCCGAAAAGCTCGAGGGAATCCACTTCCCGTCGACGTAGCGAACGACTACGGTTGCAAAAGCCCCACGATCGACTTTCAAAGTTCCGGATGATTTGGGAGTGGAGCCTTGCGGTAGCTGGCCATTCTCATCCGGTAAGATATCTCCATCGAAGATCGCCAACGCGTAGTTTCCCGGCCGAATGGGACGGTAGGAGAGCATGCGGTCAGGCCTAATGTCGGAGCCAAGGACGGTTTGGGTTCCCTCTGCCGACCGTATGGCAAGGGTGATGTGCGGAGCACCGGGAGCACCGAAATACCAGACCCTAACGAATCCAACCCGGGTTACGCCGGGTGGTTCTGCGGCTGGCGCGACTTCGGCTGCCTCATCCTCGGTCTGCGTAGGGGCGGGGGATACTTGAGAAGTCTGACCGCTGAGCAGTGGCGCAAGGGCAAAGGCTGCTACAACGGTGGTCGAAAGGACGTTAGGGAATCTCATAGAGGCGGGTTGCAGAGTAAGACTCAGGTAGTGAACGCAGGTCGTCGGAGAACGAGGGATCGAACCGGAAAACAACACCCTGCGCGGATCGGCTCGTCGCTTTGATCTGTCCACTGGGGCTTTCCTGAACAGCTTCTCCGACGGCAAAAATCGAAAAAGCCGCACTGCGGGTGGTGATCATCTCAATCATCCGGCGGAAGATTTCCTCCCTTCCCCGGTCGGCAGTCGTTCTTATGAGCCGTGTGCCTGCAGAGTTTGTATTAGTAGAGGCCCCGGAAAAGAAGCTGATTTGGGAAAGTTCGCCCCTTTCGAGCATTGGGCCGTTGGTAGCAAGGTATGACTGGATCGATCCGATGAGGCTTTGAGTCTCGGCCTCACTGAGGGGCTTTGAGGCGGTCGAGGGATCGCTGGTGGGCGATGGGAGGAAAGAATATCCCCGTAGCAGCGCCCTGAGCACGGTTCCTCCATCGCGCGCCACGGAGTTGACGTTCAATTTGCCCCGGGTGACCGGTTCGAGCACCTTCTTGGTTGCGTCGGAGTGGACTCCGAAGAGGTCAGTGAGGCGCCACGCGGCATTCTGCCAGACTGTGGAAAATCGCGGAGCCGTTGAGATGAGATCGTCTGGTTGTCCGACCTTCAGTGTTCGACCTCCACCGCGGACACCCTCCATCGGCAAGGCTCCGTCCTGCTGACGACCGCCAGGATCAAAGATGTGCCCGAGTTCACCGATTGAGGTCATTGGGGTATCAGCTATTACGGCATAAGCTGTTGCTGCCGTGTCCGCGAACGCTGGTGTAAAATCTCCCCAGACACCGGGTGGGGCGGTTTTGTCAGGTTGGATGAAATTGAGAGCAGCTCTTCCCAGGCTCGCATTGTTTCCCGGTGCCAGATTGCCTTGGATATTCCCGTAGAAGCGTGTGTTTTCACCGTTTCCTGAGTTGAACGTTTGAAAGGTAATTTGTTCGCTTAGGCTTCGAGCATCACCGCTCCGACTCGCGGCATCATTTCCTCGAAGGCTTGTGCTGTAGACAAACCGCGTGCGGTTGCCAACGTTCTCGCCTTTGAAGTTCCATACCATCGTAGAGTTTGACGAAAATCCGAGCGCTGGGTGTGCTTCGAGGGTGCCAGCTGACGACCCAAGGAGAAAGCGTGTTGAAAAATCCGATGTGTTAGACCCGTTTCGTCCCGCGGGATCTCGTTGGAAGCCTCGTGTGGTACCGATGGCTTCGTTGGTCGTGCGGTTCTCAAATCGCCTTGCCGTTGCAGGATTTGGCGTGATGCGAACCAGTCTGGAAGTATCAAGGATGAGTCCTGCGGGATCTGGCCCTGGACTCGTGGTGATGATCGTGACTTTGCCAGCCGGGAAGGTTACCCCTGAGATATCGAGTTCGAAATCCGGCGGAGTCAGGTCGGGGAGAGTGCCGGCGC
The DNA here is from genome assembly GCA_964607615.1 of uncultured Chthoniobacterales bacterium. Taxonomy (GTDB): domain Bacteria; phylum Verrucomicrobiota; class Verrucomicrobiia; order Chthoniobacterales; family Terrimicrobiaceae; genus CAZSMN01. The sequence continues at coordinate 13,275 of CAZSMN010000069.1, forward strand.
TCCAAGTGGGGAGATTTGTTAACTTGATGAAGGTTCCCGGCGGTGCAGTGTAGTCTTTCGTGTTCGGGTTGAATAACTCGAAGTAGTGATCAATCTCGATCGTTCCAGTTCTGCTGGAGCCCGAGCCGCTCCATGCTTCTTCGAATCCCGTCCATGCGTGCTCTTGGAGGAACGGGATCGCTTCTTTTCCGATTGCCTGAGGCCACGAACCTGTTGGCCACGAGTCGGCGGGATTGCCGGCCGAGGCGACAGTTCCTGTCGAATCAATAAACGTCGGCTGGGAA
>CAZSMN010000070.1:0-13514 GCA_964607615.1 uncultured Chthoniobacterales bacterium
AAGCGCAGAAACAGCTGCAGCAAGAGAGAAGAAACGGAGTGGGGCTTTCATGATCAGGGGGGATTGGGAACGGAGGGTGAAAACAGGGGAACAAGAATTCATCACAGGTTGCGGGTGGAGGGTCTGCTAACTGCTGAAAAAATTATTCACTCAAAAAAAGAATGCAAGAACTTTTTGCCTATTCGTGCACTTATTTTTCTTTTTGTTGCGTTTTGTTTCTTTCGATAACCATCGTGCTCTCACCCCGGCATCAACGCCCTCGGGATCAGGAGCCTTCTCCTCTGCGACTGAGTTGTAAGGAGCTTCACCGGGCCAAGGCTGACGCCGCATGGCCCGCCGGCCTTTCCCATGCTCGATGGCCGCTCTCGTCTTTATCCTTGCAACAACCCGACGCATCTGATGAAATTCCGCTTCGATGAAAGCTGCCGCTGTTGCCCTCCTCCTCGTTTGCTCCTTCGCGACCGCCGCGCATGCGGATATTCAGGCCCCCCCGGCTTCCGATCAGGGCCCGACCCGCAAGCTCGGACGCGGAATCTCCAATATTGCCTTTGGCGTCACCGAGATTCCCGACCAGCTTGCCGCAGTGAACTATGCCGAAGGTAACTCCGCCGCATGGAGCTACGGCCTCGTCCGTGGCGTCGGCCGGATGTTCGCTCGCCTCGGTTACGGCATCTATGATGTCGTGCTCTTCCCCTTCCCCACCGTCAAGGGCACCTATTACCCGCCCTACCGCAGCGACATACCTTGGATCAATTCCGGCTATCAGGAGTTCCCGCCGGAGTTGGGCTTCAGCACGCAGTATAATTACGTGCGCGATTATCCCCGCAGCCCGAACTAAACTTTTTCAACTGCGGCCTTGCCGCCAGTCAAAAAAAACCGCGCCTCTCACGAAGCGCGGTTTTTTTGTGTCTGGAACCAGCTCAAGCCTCGCGCGCAGTCAGCGTTCCGAGCCCGCGCATCGTGGCCTCCTGGGCCGAACGGAATCTCCGGCGGCCTACCCAGTCCCGCCGCATCAGCTTGTCGAGGTGGTCGGAACCGCCGGAAACCGCGACCGTCGGAAGAAACGGCGTGCCGGTCGCCGCGAGAAGCGGAAGCCGCTCCGCGCTGGCTGCGATGAGGGATTCAATGATCGCGGAGAGCATGTGCTCGCGCTTCGTGGCGAGCGTGAGGCCTGAAAAGCCTGCTTTCTTCTGCTCGATACTGGTGCGCTCTCCCGCCATGTAGGGTTCGAACGTCACTCCCTGTGAGGCTTTCGGGCCGATCTTTGCGAGGCGGAACATTTCGGTTACGAACTGCTCTTTGGAGAGTTCCGGAAAAAACTGTTCCCGCGCCCAGTAGAGGGCCGATCCGACCGCGGCAAGCGTACCAACGGCGAGCCACTTTCCACCGACGCCAAGCGCTCTGGTAAGCAGGCGGTCGTGAGGGCGCGGACGGTCCGTGCAAAGGGCGAGCACATCCGTCGAGCCACAAACGTTGAAAAGCTGGCCGATCTCCGCGCCGGTAAAAAGCATCCCGGCACTGCCGTCGACCATACCGGTCATCACCGGCGTCCCTTCTCGCAGACCGAAAACCTTGGCCGCAGCGGCCGTGACACGACCGGCAATCACGTCCGCATCTTTGATCTCCGGCAGGAGGGAAAGATCCGCACCGATGTTGTCGCAGAGTTCCCGGCTCCAACCACCGAGCCTGGTGGTCTCGTAGAGCCCGGTGAACGAGGCGTTGGAGGGATCAATGACCCGTGCACCGGTCATGTGACGGTGAAGGAACGTATTCAGGTGCCCGACGAGATCCGCCCGCTTGAGGCGCTGCGGTTCGTTCTGGAGATACCACGCCCAAGTCGTTGAGCTGATCCCTCCGGGAAATGGCCTGCACCCTGTGATCTTAAGATGGCGGCCCTTGCCAACCCGCTTCTCGATGCCCCGCGCGATCTCGACGCTCCGCCGGTCCTGATGCGTGACGATCGGAGTGAGGGCGGCCCCCTTGGCATCCATCGCCACCCAGGCCGGCGACATCACCGCGAGGGCGATGGCATCCACTTTGTGGGCGCTTTTGCCGAGCCCCGAGAGCGTCTTGGCGACGGCTCCAAGGAGATCCTCCGGCCGGACTTCAACGCGGTTGCCGAGGTGGCGGGAAGTATAGAACTGGCGGGGGGATTCCTGAAGAACGGTCTTGCCCTTGAGGATGCCGGCAATGACGGATGAGGAACCAACGTCGAGACCAAGAGTGAGGGACATGTTTCAACTCCCTTATCGACTAGCACGCCGACATGCAACCTTCCTTCTCGGCGCTTGAATCCCGCCGCCGGACCTCCCAATGTGCGGCATGAAAACATTTTTTCCGGCCGCGATTCCCCTCGTCCTCGCGTTGTCCAACGCGCTCGGCGGATGGGTTACGGGAGAAAGCATCCGGCTTGCCGAGCCCTCGAAAAGTCTGACGGTATGGGAGATTCCGGTCACAAGCGGCGACCAGTCCGCGACACTGACGGCGGTCATTTTCAACAGCCGCCAATACAGCCTGCGCGTCATTGACAGTCCGTCGCCAGGCGTTTCGAAGCTGGCGGGAGTGATGGCCGAAGGCGGATTTGCAGCGGGTGTGAACGGCGGATATTTTCACGACGACTTCCGGCCGGTCGGGCTCGTGATCTCGGGAGGAAAGGAAATTCACCGGTTTGAAAAGGCCAAGCTTCTCAGCGGAATCGTCGAGGTGCGCAAAGGCCGCATCGGCATCGTGCGCTCGTCGCAGTTTCAACCCTCTCCGTCCGTTACCGAAGCCCTTCAGTGCGGTCCGATGCTGGTCGATCGGAGCGCGGCGGTTGACGGCCTGAACGACGAGCGGCGAGCCCGCCGCACCGTCGTCGCCACCGATGGCGCTGGCCGCTGGGCGCTGATTTACCTGACCTCGGTGACGCTCGCCGATGCAGCGGAAATCCTCACGGCCACAGGCTGGCCGGCGGATTGGACGACAGCGAAGGCGCTGAATCTCGATGGCGGCTCATCGAGCGGACTCTGGGCCAATGCCTCCCCGTCACCTGTCACCCGCCCTGAGTTCGGCCATGTCCGGAATTTCCTCGCGGTCGTTCCTGCAAAATGAAGACCCACCTTGTCTTTGCCGTGATGACCGGCCTCCTTCTGGCCCTCGTCATTACCCAGCTCCGGCAGCGAACGGTAACTTTCGACAATGTCATTGAGCAGGCGGAACGCCTGGCCGCAGAGCCTTACACCGCGCCGAAGCCGGTGGATTCCCAAGTGCTCCGCCAGCTGAACTACGACCAGTATCGCGACATCCGCTGGAAGGACGAATTCACGCTCTGGCGCGACAGGGCGCTACCATTCCAGGCGAAGTTTTTCTTCACGGGCCACCTTCACTCGACGCCGGTCACAATCTACAAGGTCAACCGCGAAGGAGCGGGACCGCTCCGTTTCTCGCCCTCGCTTTTCGACTTCGGAAAAAACCAGATCGACTCCGCCGAGACAGCCAAGGGCGGCTTTTCGGGATTCCGCGTTCACTACCCACTCAACCGGCCCGACTACCTCGACGAGGTCTTTGTTTTTCTTGGTGCCAGCTACTTCCGCGCGGTGGCGAAGGATCTGGTCTGGGGTCTCTCCGCCCGGGGCATTGCCGTCGACACTCTTAAGAAAGAGGAATTTCCGGACTTCACCACGTTCTGGCTGGTCGAGCCGGCCCCCGGAGCCAGGGAGATGACCCTTTACGCCCTGCTCGATGGGCCGTCAATCGCCGGCGCCTATGAGTTCCGTGTCACACCCGGAAGCGAGACTGTCATGCGTGTGCGGGCCGTTCTGTTTCCCCGTCGTGACATTCCCGGCATCGGCATTGCTCCGCTCACGAGCATGTTCTGGTTCGGTGAGAACACCCGCAACACCTTCGGCGACTTCCGTCCGGAGGTTCACGACTCCGACGGTCTGCAAATTGAGAGATCCAACGGCGAGTGGGTCTGGCGCCCGCTTTCCTGGTCGAAGCAGTTGCAGGTGGCCGTCTTTGAAGACACGAACCCGAAAGGATTCGGCCTCTTCCAGCGCGACCGGGAGTTCTCCCATTACCAGGATCTCGAGGCCCGCTACCACCAGCGGCCCAGCGCGTGGGTTCAGCCGGACGGAAACTGGGGCAAGGGCGCGGTGCACCTTATCCAGCTCGCGACCGAGAACGAGTTCATGGATAACGTCGTCGCCTATTGGCAGCCGGAAGGCGGCTTGAAGAAAGGCGCGCGGACAGATCTCAGCTACTGGCTCACCTGGTTCGGCGGGAAGACCGGTCTTCCGCCCCTCGGCCGTTGCGTCGAGACGCGGGTCGACTATCAGGATGCCCCCTACTACCGGCTGATCGTGCTCGAATTTGCCGGCGGAGAGCTTGCCAAACTGCCGGCGGATGCTCCTCTGGGCGCGGATATCTGGATGGGCGAGACGGGAGCGATTTCCCAGGTGCAGGTGCAGCGGAATGAGTTCAACAACACGTGGCGCGTTTCCTTCATCGCCAGCGTGAGCCAGCTCAAGAAGCCGGTCGAGATGCGCTGTGCTTTGACGCTCAATGGCAAGCCGCTCACGGAAACATGGACCATGACATGGAACAACTGAACGCCTCCTGGGACGAAGCCACACAGCGCGTTGAAGCGTATCTCGCCGCCCACCGCGTTGCACCACGCGAGGATCTTCTCCGCCACGTTCTTTCCATCATCGATGCGGCCCGTGCACAGCACGCTTCGGACGCGACGCAGCCACCGGTCGCGGTCGCAATGGCCATCGCAACGGAACGCACCGACCGCTGGTTTGCAGGGCTCGCAGGGGCAGCTGATAGCGATTCCCAGGCGGCATCGCGCGGCCGCCTCGCTTACCTTGTGAGCGGCTGCGCCGAACGCTGGCCGGGCACATTTTTGTCCGGAAATCCCCCTGCTGAAATGATCGAGGCGTTGCGAGCCAAGGTCGTGCAGGCAGGGCCCGCGATGGAATTCCGCAGTCTGGTCCGACGGGAGGTCGACTACGGCCCGATGGAAGACATTGCGCGGGAGACCTGGGGACAGTTTTCCTGGGGCCATGTTCTCCGGGCCTTCGCACTCTGGGTCGTCATCTTCTTTGTCGCCCTCGGCGTCTATCTGCGCTTTTTCGAATGAAACCTTTTTTCGATACCTCATCGCTGCCGAAGGATGCGGTCGCTCTCCGACAGACGCTCTTTCTCGCCTCCGGAGGCGGGATTTCGATTGCGGGAATCCTGCTCATGGTAACAACGCTGGCTCCGGGCGGCTTTTCGGTAACGGAATGGCTGCTCCTTGCTCTGTTCGTCCCGCTTTTCGGCCAGATTTCGTTCGGCTTCGCGATCGCCTTCTGGGGCTTCGTTGTCCTGGCACTCGGCGGCGATCGCTGGCAGGTGATGCGCACACTGCCCCCGGAAGGCACGTTGCCGTCCTCGCTCCCCGGCTCGACAGCCGTTGTGCTTCCCGTCTTCAACGAGGATCCCAGCCGGACGTTTGCGGGACTCGAAAACATGTTCCGGTCTCTCGAGAAATCCCCCCACGCCAAGGCATTCGATTTTTTCATTCTCAGCGACTCGAATGAACCCGATCGCTGGCTCGAGGAAGAGCTCGCATGGACCGGACTCTGTCAACGGCTCAACGCCTTCGGCCGCATCTTCTACCGCAAGCGCCGCGTCTCGCTGCACGGCAAAAGTGGAAACATCGCCGACTTTTGCCGGCGCTGGGGCAACCGCTACCGCTACCTTCTCATCCTCGACGCCGACAGCGTGATGGAGGGATCCACGATCGTGCGACTCGCGCAGGCGATGGATGCGAACCCTGCAGCAGGCATCATCCAGACCGGACCTCAGATTGTCCGCGGCACCTCACTGCTCCAGCGTTTGATCCAATTCACCACGCGGGCGGCCGGACCGGTCTTTGCCGCCGGCTCGAATTTCTGGCACCTCGGCGCGGGCAATTATTGGGGGCACAACGCCATCATCCGGCTTCAGCCCTTCATGGAGCACTGCGTTCTTCCGGAGATCCCCGGCGAAACGGCGGCCGAGCGTCACATCATGAGTCACGATACCATCGAGGCTTCGCTCATGAAGAAGGCAGGGTATCAGGTATGGTTCGCTTACCTTGAACCGGGATCCTACGAGGAGGGGCCTCCAAACCTCCTCGACAGCCTGAAGCGCGATCGCCGGTGGTGTCAGGGAAACCTGCAGCACTTCTGGTTTCTCTTTGCGCCTTCGACACACTTTGCGAACCGCCTTCACATTTTCTTCGGCCTGATGGCGTATCTCACCGCGCCGATGCTCGCCCTGTTCATCGTTCTCAGCGCATGGGACTTTTTCCAGAAAGAGCAGTTCGCCCGCCTTTCCGATCATCTCGCGACTTTTTCCAACGTGAATCAGGCGACGCTTTCCCTGCTGGGCCTCACGCTGGGGTTGCTCTTCCTGCCGAAAATCTTCGGGACCCTGCTTCTTGTGCTACGCACCCGGGGTTCCGCAAAGAAAGTTAAAGCGATCGTCAGCTCGCTGCTGGAAACCGTTTTCTCGATCCTGCTGGCGCCCATTCTTCTGTATTTTTACACGAAGTTTGTTGTCCTGACACTTCTGGGTCTGCGGGTGGCGTGGAAGACCCAGAACCGCGCCGATGCCGGGCTCACCGCCGGTGATGCCATCCGGCACTTCAGCGGCCCCACGCTGGCGGGCATCGCCGGCGCCGCAGCCGCGGCTCATTGGACGCCGGCGCTCCTTCCGTGGCTTTCTCCGGTTCTGCTCGGCTTGGTCCTCGCCATCCCTCTGGCCATGCTTACCGGGTCAGGCTCGGCCGGACGGTGGCTCCGCGAGCGCGGTCTTCTGCTGATTCCTGAAGAAGAATCGACCCCTGAAATTCTTAAAAATCTCGACGTCTGTTCGACCCCGCCCGCCGGCGGGCTGGTCGAAGTCACCGTTTCGCCTTTTGCGAATGCCGTTCACACCGCCCTTCTCAAGCGCTCAAAGGTTCGCGCACGCCACAAGGAGGCTTTTCTTCACAACCTCATCGAACGGTTTCTGGCCGACGGTCCACACGCCCTCTCCCGGCGGGAACTGATGGCTCTCCTTTGGGATCCAGAGGCCGTCACTGCAATCCACCGCCGCCTGTGGACCACACCGGGCGAAGCGCTCCATGCCGACTGGCGCTCCGCACTCAAGGCGCAAACCGGTTTCTGCTAACGCCCCGGGCATTTGCCGGGGGACAACCACTTGACACATGCAACCGGTTTCCGATAAGCCGGCCAGATGAGCCCTCGCTTCACCGTTGCGATCATTCTGAGCCTCGTCGCGGCAGGTAGTCCGCTCCGTGCGCAGGTCCAGATTCCCCTTGAGATCTTTGCCTCGAATCAGATCGGGATCTCGGTCCAGCTCGGCACGGCGTCGACTCCGTTTACCTACCTGCTCGACACCGGTTCAGTCGGCTTTCTCTCGGCCAGCGGGAACTCGAGCGCATGGACTGGAGCGTTCGAGACGATTTCGCCGACCGAATCTTTCAACATTTCCTACGGTGGCGGAGGCCTTCAATACACCGGTCAGGTGGCTCACACGACCGTAACGTTCCAGACGGTCGGAGGCGGCTCACTTCAGGTTTCGAACGTCCGGATGGGGGCGATCACCAACGAGCCCTACGCGGGTTGGAACGCGAACATCAACCAGATCCCGCCTGTCGCTCCCGAAAACGGCCGGTTCTTTGGCACAATGGGGGCGGGTCTGAACAAATCCGAACCCGGGAACGGTGACTTCACCAGCATCCTCGGCCAGATCCCGCTCGCGCCGGGTCTCACCAAGGGCTTCGTGATCCACACGGGAGGTGCCGCTTCGACATCGGCGACGCTCACCGTCGGACTCAGCGATGAGATGATCAATTCCTTCCCGATCCTCCTCGCGATGAACCCCTCGATTGGCACGTTCACCAATGACAACGGAACGTCGGTGAACCTCTACCCGCAGGCGCAGACAACAGCGAACTACACGATCACAAAAGGGATTCATCACTACGAAACGACCGCCAACCTCATCATGGACACCGGCGGCCTCGATACCTATTTGACGACGGGAACGGACATCAACCCTCCGAACAGCCTGCTCTCGAACGACCAGTCGCAAATCGTCGACGGCGCTTCGTTTACAGTGAATGTCGGCGCCACTCAGAATCCCATCACATCCATTACCGGCCAGCCTTTGAACTGGGTGATCGATCCGACGGGCTCGACCGCTTACGACAATCTGATCACGGTCTTCTCAGGCAGCTCCGTCGGCAGCCTCAATTCAGGCATACCACTGTTCTACAATTACGATGTCATGTTCGATACAGAGAACGGAATCATCGGCCTTCGCGCGATCCCCGAGCCATCCTCGCTCGCGCTTGCCGCGTCGGGAGTGACCGGCATCCTGTTTCTCCTGCGCCGAATCAGGCAACGCGGGAGAGCGGCCGGTCATTGATGCCTACCCAAAGTGCATAGCAGGCTCTAACACCTTGTCAGTGTGGGAGGGCAGTGTTTCGATAGCAGCATGTCCTCCCTCATTTCCTCGGAGTTACAGGCTGGCGTGGGAACGATCACCTTCCGGCAGCCCGCGCGGCGCAACTGCCTGAGCGCCGCGATGGTCGGTGAGATGCTCGCCGCACTGACGGAGTTCGAAAAGCAAGGCGCGCTGGTGGCGGTCCTCCGTGCCGAGCCGGGCGCCAAGGTCTGGTCGGCCGGTCACGACGTAAATGAGCTCCCCCAACCCGGGCGCGACCCGCTGCCCTATCTCGGACCTCTGGAGAGTCTTCTCCGGCGGATCAGTGGATTCGAAGGAGCCGTCATCGCGATGATTCAAGGCTCTGTCTGGGGTGGTGCCTGCGATCTCGCTCTCTCCTGCGACATCCTCATCGGTGACGAAACGGCGAGCTTTGCCATGACGCCCGCAAAGATTGGCATCCCTTACAACCCATCCGGGCTCATCCATTTCATCAACATCCTGGGCCTCAACAAGGCGAAGGAAATGTTCTTTACGGCCGACCCGATCAATGCGCGCGACAGCTTCAATCTGGGCATTCTCAATCACATCGTCGACGCGGGGGAAATCGAAGACTTTACGCGTGCATTGGCCGGCAAGATTTTGCGGAACTCACCTCTGGCCGTCCGAGCTTTCAAGAAGCAATTCCGTCTCCTTTCGGGCGGCGCCCCGCTCCCTGCCGAGACCTTTGAGCTCATCCAGTCGATCCGTCGCGAGGTCTACGACAGCAAGGACTATGCGGAGGGAATCCGTGCCTTCCACGAAAAACGGCCGCCGGTATTCCGTGGAGAGTAAGGCGGCTGGATCGGGGCTGCGCGCTTCAGCATGACAATGCTCCGCTTGCGGGAATCATTAATCGCCGCCCGGCATCTGCCATGCACCGAGTGATTTTCCACCTCGACATGGATGCGTTCTACGCCTCGGTCGAGCAACGGGACCATCCCCGACTGCGGGGACGGCCGGTCATTGTGGGTGCGTCGCCCGACCGGCGGGGTGTGGTCTGCGCGGCAAGCTACGAAGCCAGAGCATTCGGTGTCCGCTCGGCCATGCCGTCACGAACCGCCCAAAGACTTTGTCCGGCCGGCGAATTTGTGCGTCCGCGGATGGATGTCTACCGCCAGGAATCACGGGCCATCATGGCTCTTCTGGCGGCGTTCGGTGGCGCGATTGAACAGGTTTCCGTCGACGAGGCCTATCTGGATATGAGCCACCGGTTCGAAGCGTTTGATCCAATGGCCGCCACCTCTCTCGGCCGGGAGATGAAGGAGGTGATCCGGAAGGAGCGAAACCTCACCGCCAGCATCGGGATCGGCAGCAACAAGCTGATGGCAAAAATCGCAAGCGACCACGGGAAACCCGACGGGCTCTTTTGCATCACTGATGCAGAGAAGATCTCCTTCCTCCGCAACCTTCCCGCTGCGGCCATTCATGGCGTGGGAAAGGTAACCGCGGCAACCCTCTCAGAGGCAGGGATGCGCACGATCGGCGACCTTCAGGATTATCGCGGAGATCTGCGCGCATTGGTCGGCTCGTTCGCACCGACGCTCAAAGCCTACGCCTTTGGCGAGGACACACGGCCACTGGATTTCGAGGGCGAGGTCAAAAGCGTCAGCGCCGAGGAAACCTTCGACAGAGATACAGAAGACCGCCGGGTTCTCGTTCCGGCCCTCAAGGAACAATCCCGCGAACTCGCGGAGAAGCTTGCGAAAGAACACCTCGCTGCCCGGACCATTCAGGTCAAGGTCCGCTACAGCGATTTCAAAACCGTCACGCGACAAACCAGCGTCGAAGACCCGGTGGAACGACAGGAGGACATTTACGCCATCGCCTGCGCCATTCTCCGGCGCGAGCGCCTGGTCGACCGTCCGGTCCGTCTCCTCGGGCTTGGCGTCAGCGGGCTGGGGTCCCCTTCCCTGCAGCTGAATCTGCCTCTCGGGTCAGGAACTCTCTAAGTCCGTCCGTCCTTCCAGAAAACAAAGTCGCGGGCGGCATGCCCAGCGCGTTGCATGACGTCCGGCAGGAAGGCTAGCCTCTGTTCATGTCCTCGACTCCTGAATGTCCGATGTGCGAAATGAACGAAATCCTCGACCGCGGAGACCGCTGGGAGTGCGTGACCTGCGGGCATGAATGGGAGAAGCCCGCTTCGCTCGAGGCGCGGGTCGTCCGCGACGCCTACGGCACCATCCTGGCGGATGGCGACTCGATCACCCTTATCAAAGATCTCAAAATCAAAGGCGGCTCGCAGGTGCTGAAAGGCGGAACGAAGGCCAAAGGAATCCGCCTCGTGGAGGGCGACCACGAGATCTCGTGCAAGATTGACGGCAGCGCCATGGGCTTGAAGGCCTGCTTTGTAAAGAAAGCCTGACCGCCCCCTGAGACAAATCCGCCGCCGATCAGGATCATCAACCGGATTCTAATTTGCAGACGGCGCCGCGAGCCGTCTTGAGAAAATTTCAGTGACAGCCCGTGTCAGCAGATCTGAGCTCGAAACCAGCGCGTCCTGAAGAGACATGCCGGCCGGTGTAATGGCTTCAGCGACGACCCCATCGGGGATTTCCAACGCAGGACCGATCGAACCGGCGAGAACGACGACGCGCTTCCGGTGTGCGATCGCACGCCTGACGACATCCCCCGGTCCTTTGCCCATCAGCGACGTTTCATCGAAGGCGCCCTCGCCGGTGAGAACGATGTCGCATTCCGCCAGGCGGCGATCGAGGTCCAACCACGCGGCAACGAGATCAACGCCGGAAACACACTGTGCCCCGGCGGCCGCACGCAGCCCGAAAGCCATGCCTCCTGCCGCACCCGATCCGGGCGCATCACACAGGCTCAAGGGCTGCCGGCAATGCTCGCAAAGCATCCGGGCCATCCGCGCCGCGCCCGCATCCATGAGCCCGACATCCTCCGGCCGGAGACCCTTTTGCGGACCGTAAACCGCCGCGCAGCCGCGGGGTCCGAGTAACGGATTGGTCACATCGCAGGCAATGAAGAGCGGCGGAAAACCGGATGGCACCCGGCCGCGGAATCCCGTTACCTCCGGCCAGCGGCGCGGCGCGACACGCACGATTGAACGCTCCTTGCAACCCATGGCCTCCACGCCGAGGTGCCTGAGGCCGCCGAGCCCCAAATCATTCGTCGCGCTACCACCGATGCCCAGCACGATGGCGGCAGCACCCGCGTCTGCCGCGCGCACCAGCAATTCGCCGGTTCCGCCGGTCTCCGTGAGCCAGGGATCCCGCTGATCAAGCGGCACCAGTTCGAGCCCGCTGGCGGATGCCATCTCCACAACTCCCAACAGATCGGATTCGCCACAGGGACCGCCCAACAGGCGATGGACAGCAGGGGGAAGACGCCGGCGCTGCACGAGGCCGAATCCGGCCACAACCTCCCTTCCGAGGGGTCCGGTCACGGTTGCCGAGCGCCACTCTCCCCCGACCCGATCGGTGAGGGTTTCTCCAAATCCCTCCCCTCCGTCGCTGAGCGGACACACGTCGCACGTCCATTCCATGCTCACAGAACGGAGTGCCCGCTCCGCAATTTCACATGCCTGCGCAGCAGTGAAGCAACCCTTCCACTTATCAAACGCGATCAGAATGTCTGGCATGCAAGCGACCTGGTTAGTCGATCACGATCGTCGACACGCTCCGGGCTGGAAGAGCGCAGGTGAACAGACCACCTGATACCGCCAGATCGGGTTGGCGGGCGAGCGATTGCGACGGACCGGTCACCCACACCGACGCGCTCTCATTTCCCGCGAGACCATCGATCTGGAAATCCTGCGTCACGGCAGCCCCGGTCGGGTTCACGGCTACGATCACCAAACGGCGAGTCTCCGGATCACGAAATGCTGCCACCGGAACTCCGGTCCCGGAGTCTGGAACAACCGTGCAGGCACGGAATCCGGGACGGATAAATTTCGCAAACTGCCCCATCACATAGCCCACCGGCGTGAGGTTTCCCCGCATGTCGATCAGACCGCGCCGGTAACCGCCCTCGCCGCTGAACGAGTTGTCCTTCATCCACCACAGCAAATACGCACTCATCCGGGCCTTGGTGAGGCAGGTGATGATCTCCTGCGCAGTCTTGAGACCAAAGTCGAGCTGGTCCTTGGTATCCTCCTGATAATGCTCGGTCATCCAGACTTCTTTTCCCCCGGCAAACGCCAACTCGTACGGCTTCTCAAGTTCGCTGGCGCGCGTTCCGTAGATGTGCGTTCCGATGACATCTACCGCAGCCGACGACTCCGGATCGCTCAGGATTGGATCGGTGGCATTTTTCCGGAATTGGAACGACTCGGCCGCCATCAGCTTGAGCGGCGGACGGTCTTCCGACACGGAGGTCTTGAGGGCCGTCGCATGGCTCTTCAGAAAGTCCCGCAATTGCTCCCCCGTCCAGGTGCACCCTTCATAGGTTACCTTGATATCCGGCTCGTTCTGGAGCGAGAGCACATCGACTGTTCCTCCCCCTTGCTCCATGTATTTGAGAAAATCCGCCAGATGCGCGGCATAGCCCGGCCAGTCGGAGCAGAATCCCTCGGTGGCAGGGTCGTGGATCTCTTTTCCTTTCTCATCCTTCATCACGAGGCCTTGCCCATCTTTCATCGGCAGGATGCCACCCGTCACCCCGTTGCTCTTCATCGTCGCAGGCGGCGTCCAGGGAGAAGCAAGCACAATGGCCCCCCGCGCTCTGGCCTTTGTCGCATTGGAGAGTTTGTTACCCCAATTCCGGTCGGGATCGACCCGCACCCGCAGAATGCTCATCCCCATCTGCGCATCGCTCCCATTGCTGAAAAGGTTGTTCGCCTCCGCCTCGCTCAGCTTTCCCGACCACGCCGTGCTCGCTCCAAATCCCCGGATGGTTTGGTGAAGCTCTGAAGGATCAATCCGCACCGTTCCGGCAGAAATCCCGGTTATCGCAAAGAACGATGCCAGCGCCGCGAAGACAGCGGCTGGCCGCCGCGTGGCGGCTGAGAAAGCGCGCCCGGATGGGATCGAACCAGCGACCATCGGTTT
>CAZSMN010000071.1:0-13511 GCA_964607615.1 uncultured Chthoniobacterales bacterium
GCGAGGTCTATGCGCGGATGGGTATCGAGGGGATCCGCTGGCAGGAACATTTTCTGGGCAAGCGTCCACGCTTCGGCTGGTGCATCGACCTCTGCGGCACGCCCGACCAGCTCACGCAGATCTCCGGGCAACTCGGGCTGGAGGGACTTGTCTTTACGCGCTACAACCGCCGCGAGGCGGATCAGAATGCCTTCTGGTCGGAGTCGCCCGACGGGACGCGCCTCCTCACGGTCGTGCCGACGCATTACTCGGATTTCGGCGACAAGGGCATAGGCATTCTTTTTGAAAAGACCGATCCTCTGACGGATGAGGATCTCGCCCTGCTCGAAGCGTATTTTGACGTGAGGGCCAAAGCGACGCCGGCCGGTGCTCCGGTTCTCATCCTCGGCGGGAAGAGCGACTACTCCGGACCGCCTGCGCGGAAGGAACATCCGGCAGAGTTCCTCGCACAATGGCGCGCCTCGCGGCCGCAGACGCCGATCACCTTCGCCACGTTCGGTGAGTATTTCGATGCGCTTTCGGCCTCGGGAGCCGGCCTCATCACGCAACCCTGTGGCACGCCGTATTTCTGGTATGCCTTCTGGGTACAGAACCCGCGCGTGAAGCAATGGTTCCGCCGCTGCGAGCACGCCCTCCAGGCCGCCGAAACCATCGCCACGATCGCGAGCCTGCGCGGCAATTTCGAATATCCGTCGGAAACGCTGGCGAAGGCCTGGCTGCAGATATTTCTCAATGCGGACCGCAACACGCTCTGGGGTGCGGCGGGCGGGATGGTTTTCGAGCACGGGTCGTCGTGGGATGCGAGCGACCGGTTCCGCTGGGTCGAAGAAACATCGGCCGCAGTTACCAATGTGGCCGCTGCATCACATCACAAAGCCGCAGAGCCCGCGCTTTTCAATCCGCTGAACTGGGACCGCAATGATCCGGTGGACGGCATCCGACAGGCTCCGCTGCCATCCTGCGGGATCGGCCGAGCAACCGCCTCATCGGTGACGGTGCCGCTGGCCGTTGTGCCGCAGAGGATCACTACACCTCTTTATACGGCAGCGATTGATCCGGTGACAGGAGCGCTTACCAGCCTGCAGATGGGTGGACGCGAGGCTCTCGGAGGTCCGGCCGATGTGGTCGTCGCCGAGAAAGCACTCCGGCCGGAATGGTACCAGGCGGGCGACAATATCGTTCTCCGCAACGAACGTCCCCGATTGGCCTCCTCTCAGGATTCCCCGGCGACGCTCACGGCAACCGAGAACGACATCGCGATCACCATCGAAGCGGACGCTCCGTTTTTCGGTGGAGGACGGCTCCGGCGGAAAATCCATTTCAACAAAAACTACCCGCGCATTGATTTCGAAACGACGCTGGAGGCGATCCCGGATGAGACGGTCGTCCTGACCGAGTTTCCTCTCGCCTCGCCACCGGTCGAGATCCGTCGCGGCGTGCCCTTCGGATTTTCCCACGGAACCTGGCCCGAACCGACGCCGGGCCGCGAGGGATGGACCTCGGGAATTCTCCCGGCGGTGCGTTGGAGCGACTACGCATTGGCCGACGATCTTGGCCTTGCCGTTTTTGACCGGGGCGTTCCCGCCCGCGAGATTTCGGGGCAGACGGTCGCCCTCCTTCTCTGCAATACCGTCGCGCACTACTACGGCTATCCCAACGCTTGGCTCGGAGGCGCTGCTCCTCAGACGTTCCGCTACGCGCTGGGAGTCCGGTCAACTCCGTGGGCCGAAGCCCGCATCCCGCAGATGGCATGGGAATTCAACTGTCCTCCGGTGCCGGTAATGGCAGTTCCTTCGGCATCCGCCGTGCAAACATCACCGAACGTCATCGTGGAAACGATGCGCCGGGAGGCCGATGAAATCGAACTCCGGATGGTCGAGTGCCTCGGCGTTGCCGGCATCGCCCGGGTAAAAATCGACCTCCCCCACGCGGCAGCCTCACTTTGCAATTTCCTCGGCGACGAGCGTCACAGGCTCGAAGGCGGCCCTTGGTATGAGTTCTCCGTCCGGCCGCAACAAATCATCACCCTGCGACTGACCGCCCGGACCGAAGTGGCCGCCGTGGAACCGCTGGAGGACTGGAGCCCGCTGGTGCCGGCGCACAAGCGCGAAGCGCTCACGCGCTACCTCCCGGATGTCATCGGACATCCGCCACGGGGAGACTAAACCGTGTTTACCGGGTGGCCGAAGGTTTCTCGACACCCACAATTTTCCGGTACTTGTCCACTGCAACGCCGATACCCGGTCCACCCTTGAAGCCGCGGTCTGTGGCCAGGGTGCTGAGCGTGGGCTCTGTCTTTGCAAGCTCGCGCCATTCCGCCCAGAGCTGGTCATAGGTGCGGATCGCCTTTGCGAGGCGCTCCTTGTCGAACGTGCCCGTGTCGTCGCCCTCGCGTCCCAGAAGGAGAATCGTCCAAGCCTGTTCGAAAATGGCATACTTGATTCGACCGTAAGTGGCCGAGGAGCGGATGAAATCCTGCGTCGGCTTGTCCGGAACATTCAGCTCACGGGCCAGAGCCTCAATCTGCTTCCACATCTCCACCGCTTCCGCCTTTTCCTGAAGAGCCTCTTCTTTCTTCCCGCCCTTGAGAAACGCTGAGAGATCGACGGCCTCGATATACTGGTCCCGTGCCCACCAGATATTGAGCGGCACACGCAGCGTTGTGAGCTGCCCGCGGAGCACCGCATCGGCGCTGAGAAGCTGCATCTTACGGAACTTGTCGATGTCGTCTCCTTTGAGGCCGATTTTTTTCGCGAAGTCGGCCATGATCTCCTCCTCCGAACGCGAAGGCTCACGGGCGAACTGGCTGATGACGTAGACGTGCAGGTCGCACCAGAGCTCGTTTTTAAGGAACGGTCCGGCCCAGCCTCCGCCACGGGCCCAGGTCCAGACGCCGGCGTAGAGTGGAGACTGGACAAAATCCCGCAGCCCGCGCATCGGGCCGGGCTTCATCAGCCAGTCGTATTCCTCGAATCCGTCGATCACGCCCTTGCCGGTATAGTAAGGGTGCGCGCCTTTTCCATAGGCTTCCATCTGCGCCTGGACTTCGACGATCTGCTGGTGCTTTCCGATGCCGAGCGTGGGATTGAACTCCTGAAGGCGGTGGAAATCCCCCCGGGAGTATTTGATGGAAAAAATCAGATTCCGGTGCGGCTCGATGGCATCCGTCACCTCGAGGTAGTATTTCGGGCTCTCGTGGAAGTTGTCGCGGCCGAACGACCACGTCCGGTAGATGGCCGTTTTATCCAGCTTCTCCGCCACCTCCTCGCGAAGAATCCTGATCAACTCGATGTGACTGGCCGGTCCATTGATGATCGCCGTGCTCGCGTGCATCTTGCCGCCGGTCTCACCCTTTTTGTAGATGGCAACATGGTGCGGCAGATCGTGCAGGTAGATCTCACCGGTCCGGATGACCAGCCCGTCAAGGCCCGGGAAACGCTCAAAAATCTCGCGGAGCTGGATGCGGAGGAGTTCCTGCGTGCGGGGTTTGGAGATATCGATACGGCCCTGATCATCAAAAATCTCGTCGTGGTAGCGCTCGACGACGGCTTTCGGAAAGACGAGGAACTGCATCCACGCCAGCGCCTGCAAGCCTTCGGCATGCGCGGCCTCGATCTGCTTCTCGATCCGGAGGTTCCGTTCCGCCGCCCACTTGCCGGCCACCGAATCCGGCGGAATGAGCGTGGGGTCGAGCGAGCGGAACGTTGCCGCTCCCTCGATGTAATCCATCATCACCTGGGCGTTGAACCCGTATTCCCTCAGCCGTGCCGGGTCGTCGAACGCTGTTTCGAGCGGCTTCTCGCCCGGATTGTTGTGGACCATATCCATGATCAGCGGACGGGGCGACCACGGCGCGCGCAGCGAGGCTTCGAGCGAGAGGGGTGCGACAGTCGCCACGGCGCAAAGGAAAGCGGAGAGTAGTTTCACGATCTATTCCTCCTTGAGACCGGGCCAGGTGGCACCGGGGCGGAGCTCGGCGAAGGGAATTCCGCGGCCCGCGCTGCTCATGTAGACGCGGCCGAAGACGTTCAAATCGCCAACCACAAACTGGCCGTTCGCAAGCCCGCCGAATTCATGGTCATCGTCGGTGATCCGCGTCCATGTGTGACCGCGGTCGATCGAGCCGTAAACGCCGGGAGGGCCGTCATTGACCGAACCCCAGATGTAGAGGGTCGGATACTCCGCTCCGGGCGCCGCCTTTCCATGGCCGACAGCCGCCCCGTTGGTGATGCCCTCGATCATTTCCCATGTCATGCCGCCATCCTGTGAGAAAGCAAGCCCGCGACCGGCCATAGGAAGCCAGAGGTGGCCCTCGAAACCGGGTGCCGCCCGCATCAGGAACGAGCCCCCCGGGAACGGTTCACCGACCGGCGCGAACGTGGCGGCTCCATCCTCGCTGGCGAAAAGCTGTCCGCCGGCCGTGTTGTAGAGGTAGAACTTTTTCGGATTCACGGGATCCGCCACCGGCGAGGCATTGAAGTCAACACCCGGCACGGCCTCCCATGTTTTGCCCTTGTCGGTCGTGCGGAAGGCTTTCTTAAGACTCGAATCAACATAGAGGATCACGCTGTTGTCGGCCGCAATGGCGAAGCGGCCGCCGCGAACCTCGTTGTGAGGTGATCGGGGAACCGGCTTCCAAGTGACTCCGCGATCCTCGGAAATCTGCATTTTCTTACCGCCCATCCGGATGAGGAGGTTGGGATATTTTGCCCCCGCGGCGAGACCGGTCGTCGAGCCGAGACCCGGCTCGTGATTTCCATGCTCCGGCGACTTGGTGACGTCGTCGTGGGTGAATCCGTCGTAATCGAGAACCACCGAGACGAACGGACCGCCCTCGATACTCACAGCATCGATCGGCACGGTTTCCTCCAGTCCGCGGACGACGAATTTCCACGTCGATTCATCGGCTCCGAGGTCGTTGGTCATGAAAATTCCCTGCCCGGAGGTGACGAAGGCGCGGTTGGGGTCGAAAGGATCGATGAGGATCGAGCCTGCCCAGTGGAGGGCGCTGCCCTGGAGCCATGGGAACCCTCCGTTTTCCATCGAGACAACCGATTCGGCAAAGATGTCCTTCCAACTGTGACCCCCATCCTCGGTGAGGTAGATCTTGTCACCATGGCCCCACGGCCCCTTGTGGTAGATGTTGACCGTCGTGACCGCCACGCGCTCGGGGTTGGAAGCATCCACGCTCACACCGCTGAAGCAAAATTTCCGGTTTGCCGGGGTGATATTCGTCCACTCTCCGCTCTGGGTATCAAGCTTCCAGACGGCACCTTCGCTCATTGGTTCGTTGGCTTTCGGATTGCTGTGTGGACCGGAGCCATTGGCAAAGGTGAGATAGAGCATGCCATTCGCGCCGAGCGCATTCCTTTGCGGGTTCAGGCCTTTGGGTCCGCCCGTTACAAGCGCCCAGGTGGCTCCCGCATCTTTGCTCACATAGATGTTGTTCTCCGGCCGGCAAACGCCCGCGTAGATGACGGGTGTGGCCTCGCCCTTTTTGCCGCTGGACGGGTCAAAGACCACCCAGCTGATGCCGTTGCCGCCCGGGGTTTCCTGAACCCCGAAGCTCTTCACCTGCGTCCATGTTTTGCCATAATCCTCGCTCCGGAAGAGCCCGTTGAATCGCGTGCCGCAGAGGAGGACCGAATTTTTGTTGGGATCCACCACGAGCTTCTCACCGGTCTGGCGGCCGAAGCTGTTGCCGCTCACTCGGAAGAGCTTGGTCACGTCGATGACCTCCCATGTCTTGCCGGCATCCGCGGAACGGAGGACCGCCGAGCGTCCTTTGTTCCAGTAGCGCGTCCCACCGATCATGTAGATCCGGTCGGTGTCCACCGGATCGGTCGCCAGGCTCTCCACGCCCATGAAACTCAGCTCGTCCGGAGATAGCCAATCCGTAAGGGGAATCCATTCCTCGGTCTCGTTCTGCCAGCGGTAGGCCCCGCCGACGTCCGTGCGGGCAAAGATGAGGCCGGGCTTGGTCGGGTTCGCGATCAGCCCCGAAACGAAACCGCCGCCGCCCATCTCGACCGTCCGCCATTTGAACGGATTCTCTTGGGCATGGAGCGGAAGGATCGTGGCGAAAATGAGACCGGCAAATGGGAGGAGGCGTTTCATAGCAACTCGGGGTGAGCCGTTAAATCAATGTTGATTTCGGCTTTATGCAACCTCTATTGAACGGCCTTGCAAACTTTCCCGACCGACGTCCCCTGCGGTGATCCGCCAACGATTGCGCTGAATGCTTTAGGCTTTCTACCCGGCGCCCACAAGAAGGCGACCGTGCCGGCCGGAGAGGAACGTTTTGCCGTCCGGCGGACCTCCGACGGCACCACCGTTTTCGAGGGCGAATGCAGCGCGGTGGTCGATGTGGCAGACGCGGATGGCGGCGGCGCCGTGCGGGTGGCGGACTTCTCGGAGGTGAGGGAAGCCGGAACGTATTTCCTCGAGTTTTCCGGAGGCACGCGATCGGCCGTTTTTGAGATCTCCGAAGCGGCATGGAATGCGCCCTACAAGCTCGTCACACGGGCAATGTATCTCTGGCGCTGCGGATGCGGGGTGAGCGGGGTTTGGAAGGGTGAGACCTATGCGCACGGACCGTGCCATCTGGAGGACGGCTACCTCGACCATGCCGGCGGCCCGGCCGGCGCACGGCGTCCCTCCCCCGGCGGCTGGCACGATGCGGGCGACTACAACAAATACACCGTCAATGCCGGAGTAACGGTCGGCCTGATGTTCAAGGCCTGGGAGCATTTCCCCGAACGGATCGGGCCGGTTGGCCTCGAGCTGCCGGAGTCCGGAAACGGCGTGCCCGATCTCCTCAACGAGCTCCGCTACGAGCTCGACTGGCTGCTCACGATGCCTTTCGAGGATGGACGCGTCTCCCACAAGATCTCGGCGCCGGATTTCTCGTATTTCGGACCGCCGGATCAGGACCCAGACCGGCGGTATTTCTGCCCTTGGGGCACGGCGGCGACGGCGACGTTTGTGGCGATGATGGCCTTGGCGGCGCGGCATTTTCGGGCCATCGATGCGGAGTTCGCCGGACGCTGTCTCGCGGCGGCCCGCAAGAGCTGGGGCGTCCTTCTGGCGCATCCGGAGCGCGTCGATGCGGACCAGTCGGCGTTCCAGACCGGACCCTATGGAACGGTAGAAACGTCGCACCGGCTCTGGGCAGCGGCCGAACTCTGGGAAGCGGGCGGTGAGCCGGAGGTTCTCGCATGGTTCGAACGCAACGCCGCGACGACGGAGTTTACTTTTTACGGTCCGATGTGGCAGGAGGTCACCGACCTCGCGCTCGGCACCTATTTGGAGTCGTCCCGCGCTGACGCGCGCCATTGCGCTCTCGTGGAGCGGCTCGAGGCCTCGCTCGCCCGCCGCGCGGCGGAGATCGTGGCCGAGGCAGAGCGCCACCCCTACGGCCGTCCGCTCGGCGGCGCGAAGGAGTCGTGGTTCTGGGGCGACAACGGCTCGGTGGCTGCACAGACGTATCTTTTGCATCTGCAGGACCGCCGCTCGCCCGACCCGCGTCTCCGCCTCGCTGCCCACGATGCGCTCTCGTATCTCTTCGGAAGAAATGTACACGGCCGATCCTACGTAACAGGGCTCGGCCACCGGCCGCCGGAGCACCCGCACGACCGGCGCGGAGGAGCCTGGCCCGGCTACCTCGTCGGAGGTCCCTGGCCCGATGCCCGGAAGTGGTTCGACGAGCAGGGCGACTTCCGCACCAATGAGATCGCTATCAACTGGAATGCCTCGCTGATCTACGCCCTCGCGGCATTTGTTGATCCCGACGGGGAATTTCCGATACTCGCCCCATGAAGACGGCTGCTCTCCTCGTCACGATCTCAGTAACCCTTCTGCTTCCCCTCCGCGCCCAGCCCATGATGTCCTACCCTCCCGATCTCATTCCGACTATGTCCGATGTGGCGTATGCGAAGGACTCGCCGAGCCAGGTGCTGGATCTGTTCGTTCCGGAGGGTCAGGGACCTTTTCCCCTCGTTATCAATATCCACGGCGGGGCTTTCAAATTCGGAGACAAAAAGATGCTCGATGCCCCGATCGCGCAGGCTTTGCTAAAGGAAGGAATTGCTGTCGCCACGATCAACTACCGCCTCTCCGGCGAGGCGAAATTCCCGGCCGCGATCCGCGATGCGAAGTCCGCTCTCCGGTTCCTTCGCGCGCATGCGGCCGAATACCGTATCGACCCCGCACGCATCGTTGTTTTCGGCCAATCCGCCGGCGGTAACCTGGCCTCGCTCATCGGCACCTCCGCCGGCGAGCCCCTGTTCGACGACGGCTCAGGAATCTCCGACCGCGTCAGCGGCGTGATCGACTGGTTCGGGCCCAGCGATTTTTCGAAGATGGACGCACAGGCAAAAGCCCAGGGCTGCCCGCCGGACGCCCAAACCCACGGCGGGGCCGGCTCGCCCGAGTCCCTCTACCTCGGAGCCCCTCTCGCGGAGGTGCCCCACCTCGTCGCGCAGGCAAATCCCATCACCTACATTTCGGCCGATGACCCGCCCTTCCTGCTCCAGAAAGGAACAGAAGACTGCATGGTGCCGGTCGGCCAGTCACAGATCCTGCACGACGCATTGAAGGCCGCCGGCGTCGATACCACGCTGGTCCTGCTGGACGGTGCCGGGCACGGGGACATGGGCTCGAAAGAGCCGCATTTCCTCTCGGCAGGGAACATCGAGCGGGTCGTCGCGTTTGTGAAACAGGCCGCCGGCAGCTGGTAAGACCTCAGGGCTTCTCCGGAAGCGGGGTCCAGATTTTTCCGTCCTCTGAATGGAAGAGCCCGAAGGTCGTCCACGCTGCCTTGCTTTCGCCCATAAGGATCATCCAGAAACGGTCTTTCTCCCACCACACGAACGGGGCCCCGAACCGGAGCGCCATCCATCCCTGTCTAGGAATCTCAAGAAAACCATGACTGGTCCATGAGCGGAGATCTTTGGACTCGGCGAGCGCGAGGCGTTGATCGCGAAGCCCCTTGCTGTAAAGCATCGTCCAATGGTCTCCGGTGCGGAAGATGGCGATGTTCTCCACGCCATCGGGCGCTTCTTCGGACGTTCCGAAAATCGGTTCATCCTGCGTGAGGATCTCCCATTTCTTGAGCTCCGGATCACGCGTGATCGCATGGCCGAGAAGGTTCGCATGGCCGCCGGATCCGTCCGGGTAGCGGATGGATTTGGAGCCGACAAAGAAGCAGTGGAGAACATCGCCTTCGATGACGAACGTCGCATCAATCAGGCGGCGGTGCTGGTTCCACGCGAGGGAAGCCGCCTCCTCAAGAAACATGCGCGGCTCGCTCCACGTCTTGAGATCCTTCGATTCGCTGAAGACGAGGCGGGCGGGGGATTTCGGATACGTCTGATAGGGAATCACCCACCGCCCGTGCCAGAAGATCACGTCCCCGGGCGAGGCGTAGCCTTTCGGCGAGATGTCGTGGTCGTCCTCGAAGGTGAGAAAATCCTTCGTGAAGACGCTGCCGATCGACCAGTTTTTCGGATCGCCCCAGCCGGACTTCGGGCTCGACAGCCGCGAGTAGAAAATCCGGTAGCCGCCTTCGACCGGATGCACCGCCGGGTCGCGGAGGTTGTCCTTCGACGTCCAGACGGGATTCGTCAGCGCCGGATCAGGAAAGGCAGGATTCTGCGCGGGGAGCGCAGCGGACATCAGGAGCAAAAGAAATGGCGCGAGGAGCTTCATGGCGGAGAGATCGTTCGGGAGGCCTGCGTTTGCAAGGCCACCGGGCCAAGGAGGCCGGAGGGAAGCAGCGGAGTATCAGCGCGGTGGTAGAACCATGTGACAAAGCCCTTCCGGCCCTTTTCCGGACGATCCTGATTTTTAACAAACCAATCCGGAAACGCCTTCATCGCGCGGCCTTTGTCAACCCCTCGGTCCTCGCCCCACTCGAAGTCCGCCGGATGCTGCTCATCGCCAACGAGCCGGTTGTGCCAGGTGTTCGTGACCGCGAGTTCGATCTTGTTCTTCCCGGGCCGGAGCGCGCTGCCGATTTCGACGCGGAACGGAGGATGCCAGAGAACACCGAGATCCTTTCCATTCACCCGGACCCGCACCAGATCACGCACGTCGCCGAGATCGAGAACGACCGGCGATTTTCCCGGGTCCGGGAGGTCGAACTCCGTCCGGTAGGTGGCTGTGCCCGAGAAGTAGCGGACGTCGGGTTCCTCGTTTTTGCTCAGGGAAACCAAGCCGGGAAGAGTGAGAGTTTTCGCCTCTTGCACCGGCGAGGCAAGGTCCACGCTCCACGGGCCCTTTACGGCCTGGGCCTTGGGCGGTGTCAGCTCGACCGGAACCTTTTTCCCGGAGGCGAACTCCACCTCCAGCACGGTCTCTGCTCCGGCCGAAACGCGAAGGCCGCCATCTTCGAGACCTTCCAGCGAGTAATCCGGAAGCCGGCCGGGTGTTCCGATGCGCAGACGCTGGCGTCCCGCGACGACAGTGGTACTCTGGTTCTCGCCGTCAGATTCATATTCCACGCGGAGGCTTTTCACGCCATCGGGGATCTTCTGCCCGGCGACGACGGGCATCATGGACTCGTCCTTGACCTCCACGTCCAGGATGCTTTTGCCCTCCGCCAGCTTGCGGATTTTCTCCGTGACGTCGACGCTGCCGCTTTCGGGGCCGAAGGTCGCGCTGAGGATTTTGAGCGGGGTAACCGGTGATGGTGCCTTCTGCTCCGTTACCTTCACGACATGATCGCGTGGGAGTTCGGATTTCCGGAATACCACAAAGAGGGATTTGTCAGTCTCCATGCGGAGATCGACTTCCGTCCGGCCGCCAACCGCTCGCCACACCGGCGCGAAGGTCATCTCCCCGGTCTCCGGATCCCAGATCTCCGGACGCCGGCCCTCCACGCGGAACGACGCCGTGAACGCCTGCGCGTTGAGGGCGGCGTTTGCGACGAAAAAGATATCAGCCTCCTCATCCCGCCGGTGGGTGATCCTGACATCGCCCTTCGTGTTCCCGCTCACGCCGAAAGCCGGCGTGATGCCGAGTTCCTCGATCGTCGCCCCGAGATCCCGGCGGAGCCTGCCCTTCCCGACCTCCCGGTCCCCGTCCGCATCGTCACCCCAGATCTCTGACGCCAGCTTGCGCACCTCGTCGTCGGCCTTCGGATAATCCTTGAGCCCCGGCGCCCGGTCCGGTTTGGAAGCGACCACCGTCGCTCCCTTTTCCAATAGCGCAGCGATCCTGCGCACATCATCCGGAGAGAGCGCACCATCATGCGGTACAGAAAGAAAGGGATACGTCCTTCCACTCGGCAGCACGACTGCTCCCTCTTTGACCTCCAATCCCTCGCGGAACGTGCGCCAAGGGATAACATCTCCGCCCTGAGGAGCACCGACGCTCACGAAATCCGCTGGCGCCTCTCCGCGCTGGAGGACGGCCTGGATGCGAGCTAGGTATTTGAAAAAGGCCTTCCCCGGCTCGAACCAGGTCTGAAACCGGCTGAAGTGCGTACCCCACCATCCCATGCCGAACCCGGGCTGGTATTTGTCATCAAACGGCTGGTGCACCCAGTGGTGGAGAACCATCCGGTTGACCCCGCTGGCAAAGGTTCCGTCCGCGGAAGGTTTGAGGAACGCAGGCGTCTCGGTCCACTTGCTGACCTCGGGCCGCCCGGTGAAGGCCTCCGCCGCGACCACCGGCCGCCCGGCCGCACGTGCAGCCGCCACAATGGCAGGATTGATGCCTCCTTTGCCAAAGGTCCAGAATTCCCCCATCGGGATATCGCTCACGGTCGTTGCTTCGACCATATCAAACGGGCCGTGATACGGCTCGAAGTCCAGCAGGCAGCCCACGCTATGGATCTTTTCAGCGGCCGGCTTCCAGCCGTTGGTGTAGTAGAGATCGGCGACGACATCGCGGAAATCCCACCAGAAGCGCCGCGTCATATCCTCACTGCCGACGATGCGGTCGAAAATCTCCTTCCGGGGTTCCTTGGTCTCCGGGGTCTTCGTCATGAGCCAGGGAAGCGGGTCGTAGCCCTTGCGCTTCTCGAACTCCTTGCGGAAATCCGGCGTCCAATTCTGGTTTCCCGCCTCGTAGCTATCGATGAGAAAGTGACGGAAGCTTTTGCCGAGGAGCGGGCCGAGGTGTTCCTTCAGCGGATCGATGACCTGATCCCAGTGATATTTCGTCACGTCGAGGCTCATCTTGTCCGCCTCGAGCGCTATGCCGATGAGTTCATCCGGCACCGGATGCGGGTTCGCGCCGGTCGGTGCATGGGCGAGACGGAAGATCCGCCACTTGCCCGCCGGGGCGTCCCATGTGAGCTGCCCGTCGCGGAACTTTTCCGTCAGGTCTATGATCTGATCCTTCTCAATCGTTCCCTCCGCAGGCACGGCGAGGACGGCGATGTCTTGAAAGAACTCATGCGTCCTGCCGGAGCTGCCCCATCCCTTGTAAACGACAGGAGCCGGCCGCTCGAGCTTCGTCTCGATCTTTGTTCCGCCATCAACCTCCACCGAGGTCCAGACGATCTGCTGCATATTCCGCGGCTCGTCGATCCATGGTCCGCCTGTGGTCGAATAGCCGACGGTATTATGAAGCCCGAGATCGAGGCCGAGGCGGTCCGCCTCTTTGGCCGCGTGCCGGAGCGCCTCCCAATATGCCGGGCTTCGATACGTCTGCTCGGGCCACGGATTGTTGCCGATCGGACGGTGCGACTCCTGCACGGCCGAGGTGAGATTGAAGATCGTCGCCCCTGCGATTCCCGCAGCCTTCATCGCCTCAAGGTCCTTGGTGATGCCCTCCTTGCTGAAGTTCGACCCCATCCAATGCCACCAGACATAGGGTTTGGTTGCCATCGGGGGATCGCGGAAATCGTCCTCCAGCTCCCCCGCTTGAAGGGCGGCGATCACAGACACGGCACAGAGGCTGTAAGCGATAAATCTCTTAATCGATTTCATGTGTATTCTTTCGTAGGTTTGCAGATCCCTCAGTGGCCCATGCCCGAACCCTTCATCCAGGTTCCGATACCGATGATGACGGTCGAAAGGATGAGCGTTGCGATGCCGAGAGCAATGAGCAGGTGGGTCTTGCGGCTGGATCCCTTCCACTCATGGAAAATCCACCCCCACATCGTGCTGAAGATAATGATGCTCGCCATGTGGAGCGTCCAACTGGCGAAGCCGAATTTCCACATCTGGCTCTCGCCCATCGTGTAGAAGAAAAACTGCAGATACCACACCGTGCCTGCGAGCGCGGAGAAAAAGTAATTCCTCAGCAGCGGCACGCGCAGATCGGTATCGATCACCGCAACCGGCGCCGCCGCTCCGTGTTCGCCCCCGCCCGCACCGCCGAGTCCGGCATGCTCCGGCTTCACCTCCGCCGCGAGATACTGGTAGCCGGTCTTGTTTTTCAGATTCAGGATCACGCACCAGACAAAGTTCGTCGTGAAGCCGCCGAACAGCACCACCACAAGCTTCGGAAGTCCGGCCCACAACTCCGGCGTGCCCGCCGCGACCGAGGCCTCGCCGATC
>CAZSMN010000072.1:0-13433 GCA_964607615.1 uncultured Chthoniobacterales bacterium
CCAGCTCGCGCGGCAGCTTCTGGCCGAGACTCCGCTGTCGATCGAGGAAATCGCCTTCCAGTGCGGGTTCTGCGACCGTTTTCATTTCACGCCCGCCTTCTCCCGCAGATACGGCATGGCTCCCGCCACCTTCCGGCGCGAAACCCTGCGGCGTGAGAGCGGCCAGTCGACGGGAAACCATCCGCCGCAGCGTTGATGCCCCCGCTCTCCGGGAAGTTTCAGCCAAAGATCCGATTTCAACGATTGGCAGCGGGCGCGGTGGTGCGGCACACTCGACGTTCTCCCATGGCCACTTCCTCCAAACGCAAAGTCTCCGGTCACGCCGCCCACACTCAGGACGCCGCAGCACAGGGCCTTCCCGGCACCATGCTGCGCCCGATCAAGCTCACCATGCTGGGCGCGGGCTCCGGCTTCACGCCCCGGCTCGTCAACGACGTCCTCCGCATCCCGGGCAACCAGGGCGGCGTCATCGCGCTGGTCGATATCGACCGCTCGCGCCTCACCACGATGCACAAGCTGATCGAGAAGCTCATAGCGAAGCTCGGCCAGTCCAAGCGCTGGAAAGTTCTCTCCTCGCCGGACCGCACCCGCGTGATGAAGGGCAGTGACTATGTGGTGAACTGCATCGAGGTCAGCGGCCTCGAGTGCGTTCGCCATGACAATGACATCCCTCTCAAATACGGCATCGACCAGTGCATCGGCGACACCATCGGGCCGGGCGGACTTTTCAAATCCCTGCGCACGATCCCTGTCTTCCTCGCCGCGCTGAAGGATTGCGAGCGCCTCTGCCCGCAGGCCCTCGTGCTGAATTACACCAACCCGATGGCCATGATGTGCACGGCCGCCGGCCGCACGTCCTCCATGCAGGTCGTCGGCCTTTGCCACAGCGTCCAGGGCACGAGCCACCTCCTCGCGGGCTACGCCGGCATTCCCTACGCGGAGATGGACTGGGAGTGCGCCGGCATCAACCACCTTGCGTGGTTCACGACGCTCGAACACAACGGGATCAACCTCTACACCGACCGGCTCTACAAACGTTTCGCCTCCGAGCTGGCCGAGGCCGAACGCGAGCGCGCGGCAGGCATCACCTCGTATGACAGCAAGGACGTGAAGGACTGGGGCCGCTCGGAGAAGCGCACCTATAAACACGGCGATCTCATCCGCAAGGACATGTGCCTGAACTTCGGCGCCTTCATCACCGAGAGCTCGGGCCACCTCTCCGAATACCTGCCCTACTACCGCAAAAGTGAAGCCGGACGCGCGCTGCTGCGCCAGGGCTACGACGGTGGTTCACGGTTCTATGCGACGAACTGGCCGGAATGGCGCGAGGCCGCCGACGCCTCACGGCTCGCGATGCTGAAGGGCAAGGAATCCATCGACTGGGAGCGCTCGTGGGAATACGCCTCGTGGATCATCGAGGCCCGCGAAAAAGACAGCCCGTTCCGCATCCACGGCAACGTGATGAACAACGTCGGCGGAGCCGGCCAGCTCATCACGAACCTCCCCGCCGACGCCTGCGTGGAGGTCGCCTGCCTCATCGACGGGAACGGGGTCAACCCCACCCGCTACGGCGCCCTCCCCCGCCAGATGGCCAACGTCTGCGCGACGAACCTCGGGATGTTCGACCTCGGTGCCCAGGCCGCCATCGAGCGCAGCAAGGAGACCGCCATCCACGCCCTCCTGCTCGACCCCCTCACCGCCGCCGTCTGCACGCCGGGCCAGATCCGCAAAATGACACTCGAGCTTTTCCGCGCCGAAAAAGCCTACCTGCCCGGATACCGGTAGCGTCAAACGCCAGCCGCAGTGTATGCCTCTCCGCCACCGATGAACGGAAAAATGCTCCCGCTCGGTGAAGAGAAAGACAAAGATTTGAACGACGGCAAACATCGGATCGATCCTGTGCGCGTTACGGCCGTGCTCGCGACACGGAATGAAGAGCGCTTCCTTGCAGCGTGTCTGGAGAATCTCTTTCGGCAGGGAGTCCAGGTCTACCTTTGCGACAATGAGTCCACCGATCGGACTCTGGAGATCGCCCGGAGTTATCTTGGCCATGGCCTGATCGGTATCGAGACGATTCCGTTCGATGGCACCTACCAGTGGGAGCGCATTCTGCAACGGAAGGAAGCCTTGTTTCGTGAACTCGATGCCGACTGGCTCATGCACGTGGACGCCGACGAAATCCATCTGCCCCCACGCGGTCAGGCCTCCCTGGCGACAGCCTTCGCGGACGTTCAGGCCCGCGGTTACGAGGCGGTTGACTTTTACGAATTCTCCTTCGTGCCCACCCGGGAGAACCCCTCGCACGATCATCCCGATTTCCTCAACACCCTGCGCACGTACTACCCGTTCCGGCCACGCTCACCACACTGCGTGCGCGCGTTTCGCAAGCAGGACGGACCGATGGAAATCGTCTGGTCTGGCGGTCACCGCGTGAGGTTTGTGCACGAGCCACGGCTTGCGCCCGAGCCGTTCCGGATGAAACACTATCTCTTTCTGAGCGCGGAACAAGCGGTCCGCAAATATCCCGGCAGAAAATACCGGGAAGAGGAAATCAACCGTCTGGGTTGGCACGGTTGGCGCGGCCGGTTGCGGCCCGGGCAGATCATACTTCCCGCTCTCGCCGATGTGCGCATAACGGCGGGCGATGAGGACCTTGATTCGAGCAGCCCCTGGAGCAGGCATTGGCTGGATCTTTGCGCCGGCGTATGAACGACGTTGAGCTGCCACGGATTCTCGCCATCGTCGACCGTCCCGGCTGGGCGATTGATAAAAAGGCTTCGTGCCTCGCACGCCACCTCGCCGATCGCTACCGGTTTATCGTGCGCTACCAGCATGAAGTTGATGAGGACGATCTCAAGGCCGCCGACCTGATCGTGATTTTTTACTGGCTGGAGCTTCTAAAAATGCCGCTCTCCGAAGCTGTTCTGGCGCGCTTTTCCGACCGCCTGCTGATGGGAATCTGCAGCCACTATGAGCTGGATGGCCTGCTGCGCGAGCAGGGCCTGGTGGTTCTCAATCGCCTCCCGACCCGCGTGTTCGCGATCAATGCCATGCTGCAGAGGGAGGTCGCACCGCTCATCCGCGTGCCGGTTCACTACACGCCCAACGGCGTGGACACCACGTTCTACCAACCGGCTCCCGCACCGCACCGACCCGCCACAGACCGGCTCCGTGTAGGCTGGAGCGGCAGCCTTTCGAATATGGGCCCCGAACACCGCGGGTTCACCAACATCATCGAACCCGCTGTGGCCGCGCTGCCCGGCTTCGAACTCGTGACCGCCATCCGCGAAGAGCGCTGGCGCAATAGCGACGAGATGCTGGAGTTCTACCACGATATCGACCTCTACGTCTGTGCGAGCCGCAGCGAGGGGGCACCTAATACGTGCCTCGAAGCCGCGGCCTGTGGTATTCCGGTCGTCACGACTAGGGTCGGGAACATGCCAGAGCTGATAACGGACGGCGAAAATGGCCTTTTCTTTGACGGTACCGTGAATGGGCTGATCGAAAAGCTTAGCCTGCTGCGGGACTCGCCTGCGCTTCGGTCCGCGTATGGCAAACGCATCCGCCGCTCCGTCGAGGCATGGGACTGGTGCCATCTGGCAGAGAACTACGACCGGATGTTTCGTGCCGTGCTCACGAATCAAACTGCGTAAACCTTATCACCAAATCCAGATTTCAAGTCGGAACGCTAACCCACTCCGCCGTGTGGTCTGGTCTTTTACGGAGATCCGTCGACTTTCGTTTCGTTTTCCGCAGAGCCACCACACCGCGCGGCCGCGCGGGACTTCGAATGCCAGAACCGGTCCGGTACTCTATCCGGCAGCCGGTCCGCTGCGCGGCAGGGTGACAGAGACCTGCTGCCCGGCCGGAAGGACAATTTTCCGGCGGTCTGCGCTGCCGTTGCTGCGGAGCTCGATCGTCTGTGCGACCGGCGAGAGCAATGTGATAACGGCATGGTCGGAATCCCACTCCAAAGATTGGACAACGATCTGGCCGCGGCAGCGGAGGCCCTCGACTTTGCCGGCGGGCAGATCCGGCGGGAGCGCGGGGAGAACCTCGATCCAACCTGGGCCCGAATCCACCAGGGTCCGGGCGATGATCGCCGGGAACCCACCACTCAGGTCGGTATTGAAAACGGCGCCGGGGTTGTGGCGGCTGACGAGGTTGGTTCCCCAATAGTGGCGGGCCAGCCAGTCGATCGTTTCACCGGAGTCGCGGCCGTTGCGCAGGCTGGCGGCGGCGAGTCCCTCCAACACGATGCCGAAGGCCATTTCGCCCGGCGGACGGCCTTCAGGGCCGGTGCCGCCGGAGAATTCCTTGCGACGGACATTGAGGCGCTTCTCAAGCGAGACGCCGAACGCTCGACGGAGCGCAGCGTCCGAAGCGATGTCATCAGGCAGTCCGTTGTAAAGAGCGTAGAGGTGCGAGCAGTGGCGGTGGGCATCGTTGTCGGTGAGCAGCGGCGTGGTCCACTCCTTCACGCCGCCTTCGTCGTTGATCTGGTAGGCGGGTAGTTTCGCGAGCATCGCGCGCCAGCGGACGACGGAATCGGCATCGGTTCCGAGCGTTTCCGCTGCCGCGATCGTGTTGGTGAGAAGCTCTCGCGCGGCGGCGATGTCCATGGTCGCATTGATGCAAGCCTGTGACGTGCTGTTGCCCGGATGGTTTTCCGGCGAGTAGCTCGGGCTGAAGACGAATTTGCCATCGGGGCCTTCGAAGAGGAAATCCTCATAGAATTCCGCCGCTTCTTTCATAAACGGATAAGCGCGCGTTTTCAGGAAAGCGCGGTCTCCGGTGAACAGGTAGTAGTCGTAGTAAAACTGGGCCGCCCAGGCCGCACCGGCCGTCCAGAACGTCATCGGCCAGATGGCGTCGAAGTGGTTGTTCCAGCCATGCGTGCTGGCCCGCGACGGGACATGGATGCCGCGGCATCCGTAGAGGCGCTTCGCGTTGTCGCGGAACTCCTGCA
This sequence comes from uncultured Chthoniobacterales bacterium, assembly GCA_964607615.1. Lineage (GTDB taxonomy): Bacteria > Verrucomicrobiota > Verrucomicrobiia > Chthoniobacterales > Terrimicrobiaceae > CAZSMN01. Next base: position 4,970 of record CAZSMN010000072.1, read on the forward strand.
TGTGGGACTCGAGGAATCGGAAGTAGGGTTCCAGACACTCCGCCATGCCGGTCGTGAGATTGGCCGCCATGGCGGATTGGAGGTTGCCGTTCATGGTGAAGTCACCCGACCAGAACGGGCTCCAGGTTCCGGTCCAGATGCCCTGCAAATTCGGGGCGACGTCGCCGCTGCTGCAGAGGATGTTGTAGCGCGCCGCATCGAACAGCTTTTCGAGCAGGGCGGGAGAAAGCGGGCCGGTCTTTGACTTGGCAATCAGCGCCTCGGTCGGCAGCTTGCGGTCGTCGCCGCCTCCGAGATCAAGGCGCACGCGCTCGAAGATCGGTTTGTGCAAAGGAACGTGCCGGTCGAACAGGCTCTGGTAGTCGGGCGTCAGCTTGGAAAGCGCAGCAAGCGTGCTCCCGTCACCTGCTTTCGAGAGATCGTTCAGCGGAACCGTCCGCAGCAGAACGAGAACTTCATCCGCCCCCGAGACCACGAGTTCGTCGCCCTCCTTGCGCAGGGTGCCGCCTTTGGGAACCACCTTGGCGACGACCTCGTAACCCTCAAGGCCGCCCTTCCAGGGATTTTTGAAAGCGCCCCGATAGAAGAGGTCGCTTTCACCCGCTGTGCCGCCGCACTCCTTCATTCCCCTGGCAAACATCGCCTCCGGCCCCCAGCCTCCGGTGCCTTGCGTGGGCCGCGTGGCGAGAGAAAGCCGGCAATCAACGGCACCGCGCGGGCCGGTGATCGACACCACAATCACGTCGTCCGCACGGGAGGCAAAGACGCGACGTTCGAAGCGCCCGCGCTCGTCGCTCCAGGTAACATCCGCAACGGCGGTGCGGAAATCGACCGTGCGCTCGTAGCCGGTGACCGGGCCCTTGGCAGGCATCGTCAGCTTCAAGTCGCAGGCCGGAATGAACGGATCCGTCCAATGTTTGCCCTGATAGCCTTCGGCATTCGCGAGAGCGACAACGCGGTCTGCCGCCTCTTGGTATTTCACCTCCGCGAGCAATTTGCGGAGTTCCGGCAGGATCGCGGCAGTATCCGGCGGCGGCAGCGGGGCGTGGAGAGGCAGGTAGAGCCGGCCGTGATTGAGAATGATCGTTTCGTTCTCCGGAACGCCGAAGATCATCGCCCCCTGCGCGCCGTTCCCCGTCACCAGAGCGTCTTCCCATTGCTCCGCCGGCTTGCTGCTGACAAAGCCGCGTTCCGGAGAAGCTGAAACAAGTGGGACCGAGGCAAACATGAGAAAAAGCGGGGTGAGGGAGAATCGAAACATGGGGAGCAGGGAATTCCAAAGGACGGGCAGTCCATCCCTCATAACTGTGAGCAGATTTACGCCCAAATACAAAGCGTGGAAATCGTGCTCCCTGGATTCAGGCTCTCCATTGCAAACAGATGTCTCCACCTTCAGGCCCGTCAGCCAGATGCGCGAATTCCTGGCATCCACCTGCCGGAAATTCACCGGTCGCTGGTGGCGTTCCGCGGGGAAGTGCACACCGACCCCGGGTGCTCGCTACTCGGCGACATTGAAGGTCCTGCTACTCCCTTGCCTTCCTCCACCAAACGCTCGCGCACAACAGAGCAGCGATGAGAAGAGCAAAAACGGAGGGTTCGGGAATGATGGTGAAAGTGAGCTGATTGGCATCGAGGCCAAAGGTGCCTTCGAATCCACCGCCGTTGGTGTAGCCGAAATCCGCAACCGTGAAGTTTGTGCTACCAAACTCAACGAGGGTGTAAGTTTGGCCGATCTGCCAACCGAGATCGAGGAAGGTAAAGAGGTAGAACCCGCTGCCCGATTTGGTGAATGCGCCATCCAGCGCGACCAGATCGGCCGTGGCGGCAGCGAGGTCATAGGTCATCCCGGCCCCGGCATGCCAGGTGAGCGACTCCGCAAAGAGGGTGCTGATCGAATTGCCCGGTGAGATGGTTGCGCCATCCGCGAGAGTGATCTGCTTAACGAAACCGGAGCCCGCAAGCGTCGCACCGTCGGCAACGGTTACGGTGCTGTTGCTAAGGGCTCCGTTGACGACAAGAGTGCCGCTATTCACCAGAGTGTCTCCGGTGTAAGTGTGATTAGCGGTGACGGTAAGGGCGCCCGCCCCGAGTTTGGTTACGGAACCATTGCCGGAGATCACGCCGTTGTAAGTCAGGTTGTTCGAGCGGTTGAAGATGAGTGAGGCGTTGTTGATCACATTGCCGGAAATGCTGCCGGTCGTGCCGTTGTTTCCCATCTGCAAAGTCCCCGCGGAAATGGTGGTCACGCCCGTGTAACTGTTGCTGGAAGTGAGCGTCACGGTACCGGCGGCAAGTTTGTTGACCGCGCCAGTGCCGGAGATCACTCCACCATACGTGAGATTGTCCGAGCGGTTGAAGGTCAAGGTCGCGTTGTTGGTAACATTGCCGGCGATGCTGCCGCTCGTGCCATTGTTGCCGATCTGCAAAGTCCCTGCGGAAATGGTAGTCACGCCTGTGTAGGTGTTATCGGCAGCAAGAGTGAGCGTCCCGGCGGCGAGTTTGTTCACCGCACCGGTGCCGGAGATCACGCCATTGAAGGTGAGGGCATTGGAGCGGTTGAAGGTCAGCGTGGCATTATTGGTGACATTGCCTGTGATGCTGCCGACTGCGCCGTTGTTGCCGATCTGCAGAGTTCCCCCGGAGATGGTGGTCACGCCCGTGTAGGTATGGTTGGCAGTGAAGGTGAGCGTCCCGGCGGCGAGTTTATTCACCGCGCCGGTGCCGGAGATCACGCCATTGAAGGTGAGGGCGTTGGAACGGTTGAAGGTCAGCGTGGCATTATTGGTGACATTGCCTGTGATGCTGCCGGTGGTGCCGTTGTTGCCGATTTGCAAGGTCCCTGCGGAGATCGTTGTGCCTTGAGTGTAGGTATTGTTCCCGGTGAGGGTAAGTGTTCCGTTTCCGGCTTTGTTCAATCTCAGCCGATCATTGGGATTCAAGATGTCGCTATTGTCTTGAACGGCTCCTGAGAAGAGGGTGCTGCTATCGTTCGAGCCGACCGTGAGGGTGAGCGTACTGCCGAATGCATTGCCGCGGATGGTTCCCGCACCCGCGATCGAACCGATCGAGAAGGAGCCGCCGTTTTGCTGGGAACGCGCCACGAGTGTTGCTCCCGAGGCCACCGTCACCGCCGAGGAGATGCCAACCGAGGAACCGCTTCCGGTAAAGGACAGGTTCCCGCTGCTAACCGTTGTCGGCCCCGAGTAGGTCCAGAGAGAGGTCGGGTAAAGCTCCCACGTGCTGACACCCGTCTTCGTGAGGCTGGTTGCTCCGCCGGCGGCATCGCTCAGTGTTCCGAGGAGCCGGCCGGTCGCCTGCGTGCCGCCACTCAGGGTGAGGGTGCGATTTCCGGCGCCCGTCATCGCGATGGCACCGGAGAGCTGGAGAAAGGCGTTGAGGTTCGGGAGATCGATGGTGCCTCCGCCGGGCCCGAGCGTGAACCCCCGGTTGCTGGTCGTGGAAGCACCCGTGAAGCGCAGCGTCCCGCCATCGAGCACGAGATTTGCCGCAGCATTTGACGAGCGTCCGATTGAACTGTTTCCCCCGCCATTGGCGAGTGTGCCGACCGAAAGCACTCCGCCGGCGATGGTTGTTACTCCGTTGTACGAATTGGTTCCCGAAAGAGTGAGAACGCCCGAGCCCTGCTTGGTAACAGAACCCGTACCGGAAATGACGCCGCTGTAAGTGACATCGTTGGAACGATTGAAGGCAAGGGCCGCATTGTTGACGACGTTGCCGGAAAGACTCCCTGTAGTGCCGCCGCTGCCGATTCGAAGCGTCCCCGCACTGACCGTGGTAACACCGGTGTAAGAATTGTTGCCGGTGAGGGTTAGCGTGCCGGCACCATTCTTGGTTAGCGAGCCATTCCCTGTCAGGCCGAGAGAAGTGACAACATCGAAAGCCTGTGTGTCGATCGTGCCGCCGGCTCCGCTGGTGATCACATCGCCGGACTCAAAATCGGAGAAGAGCGCGCTCTGATTTCCGGAAAGGCGCAGCGTTCCACCGTTGAAGATGATCGTGCCATTTCCGGCCCCCTCGCTGATCTGGCCGGTTGACAACGTGCCTCCGGAAAGCTGGATCGCTCCACTCCCATTGGAAGCGACAATGAGATTTGCGGATGATGCCGCTCCACCAAGGACAGAGAGAGTGCCGGCGCCATCGCCGCCGACCGTGAGGATTCCGGAGGTCGTCCAATTCCCACCCGAGATGGTGGCGATGCCGATCGAGCCGGAGCTACGGGCGATGATGCCGTTGGTGTTGCCGAGGTTCCCGTTGGAAAGAACCAGGGAACCCTCGCCGCGGTCGCCGATCCAAAGTTCGCCGGAGTTGCTCCAGTCGCCGCCGATCGAAGCGATCCCAACAGAGCCCGGCTGGCTCCCCAGGACTCCCGAGGTGGCTGTCAGATTGCCACCCGGGCCGACCGTGAGATTCCCGCTGCCCGTGTTGCCAACCGTAAGGGTGCCATTGATCGTCCAATTCGGTGAGACGGCCGGGCTTGGGTCGACATCACCAACAACCGCAACCTGGGAATGCGCTCCAACAGCCGTCAAAAGGGTCATGATAAAAACGAGAAGCTTCCGGTTCATGAGCATGGAATGGTTGAGTTCGAGCGCCTGATCGGGTGAATCGGACGTGCAGTATCAGCCCTTCGTTCCCATGGATAGACCCTCAAATGAGGGGGTAGAACCGGCTAGCAGACCGGCTAGCGGGCCGCGCCGAGCCAAAGGGCCATGAGACCCGTGCGGCCCTTCACACCAAGCTTCCGGTAGAGTTCGCGGATGTAGCTGCGGGTGGTCGGAACGGTGAGACCGAGGGACTCCGCGATTTGCTTTTCCGTCTCCTTGCCGAGCAAGCGGGTGCAGAGGCTGCGTTCCCGGGAGGTGAGCGGCTTGCAGCCGAGCGAAATCCCGTGCGCCAGCATGGACAGGCGATGGAACCATTTCAAGGGTCTCAGGGCGGCCGAGACGAGAGCTTTGTCACGCTCTGTGAAAACCGGCCGGTCGCCCATCCGATCCAGAATGAAGGCAACCTCGCAGTCATCGTTGACAGGAAAAACGCACCACATGCGGTCAATGATGCTGAAAGGAACGAAACAGCTTTTGTAGTGATCGGTGCGGACGAAGGTCTCCATATCGTGCAGCTCCCGCAGGGTTAGCGTGCGGAATCGCCCGGCGATGCGGGCCATCTCGATCGAACTCGGCACACCGCCATCCCTCTCCTGTGCCTTCATCGCCGCCGCGACGATCTGCCGCTTGAGATCGGTCCACTCATAATGCACAACAACGCGTCCGCGCCAGCCCAGTTGGTGGTCGCGCTGCGCGCGCTCGCCGTCAGCAACACGCACGACACCGATCCACACAGCGTCGTCCGCACTCACGAGCGTTTTCAACCCGCCCATGAGGAAAAGCAGGGCTTCTTCAGCACGGGAGGCATCAAACTCCGTCAAGCGATCCCAAATCGCACAAAGCCGTTCATAATCGGCCCCGTCAAGGGCATCGGTTCCGGGAGTGGATAGAGGTTTCATTCACTTTGAGCGGACAATCGATCACAGAAGCCGGTGTCGGGGCGGACTTTCCTTCAGGATGGCGTCCCGCGCAACTTGTTCCCTCCGCCCGGCCAGCCATTGTTTGTTCTGCGTTCTGGACGTGGCCATGCGCCCTTTGCTCCGGCTCCCGCTTTCACCCGGCGCTCATTCCGGCCTCGCCGACTGACTGGGCGCGAGAGATAGGTCGAACGAGATCGGGTGATCGGGCCGTTGCGATGCAGTTTTTCGCCTCCCGGCGGCCGCGACAGGCGTTTCTTGGGGTATGACCGCTTCGGACTATCAGCGCATCAGGCTCTGGTCGGGGATTACCTCGATCGGGATGAATCTTGGGGCTGTCACGGCGGTGGGGTTGAGCTCGCTTTGGTGGGGAAATGCCATCACGGCATGGGGGGAGACGGTTGCGGTGTTTCTCCTGATTGCGATCGCGCTCGGGGCGATGAATCTTCCGCTGGACCTGCTGGCGGGCCATGCAGTCGAGCGTGGGTGTGGCCGGACCGGTGTGCCGCTGCGTGTGTGGCTTCGGGATTGGGCGGCCGGGCGCTTGTGGGCCTCCGCCGGGCTTTTTTTCGGAATGTTATTTTTCTGGGGGGCGCGCGGGACGGGGGCGGACATGATTTTCCTGCTGGTGGCCGCAGCGGTGTCCGCCGGGGCGGTTTTTTTCCTGCCGGGGGGAAATCCGGCTCCGGAGGGCGGCGTGTTGGCAGACTTCGAGAGCAGAGTCGCGGGGGAACTCAAGGCGCTGGGCATCGGTCCGGTCCGTCTGCTTTGGACCGATCTTGCGGACGCGGAGAGCGTGAGCGGCTATTTCCGGCCGGCGGGTCGGCGTGAGTTCGTTTTGTCGGAATCCGCTGCGGCCCATCTTACGGCGCGGGAGGTGGCGCTGATGATTGCGCGAGACATGTGGTTGAAGGAATCCGGCCGCACGACGGCGGGCGCGGTGATCGCCTGGCTCTGGCTGGTGGCCGGGCTGGGCCTGGCGGTGATTCTTCCGACGCCGTCCGCAGTGGCGGGAGCGTTGTGTGGCATCGCCGTTTTTACGTTCTGGTGTTTCCTTGCGCTGTTCGTTTGGCCTCCGCTGAACCGCCGGTGGGCCTTGAAGGCCGACCGGCACCTCGGCGACCGGATCCGCCCGGAGGAAGCGCGGGCTTTGCTGGAAAAGATCCAGCGGCTCAATGCCACCGATACGGATCTGCCGCCTGCGAAGAAAACGGTCTTCCACCCCCTGCCCCCACTGCGGGACCGGCTGGAGATTTTATCATGAACCAGATCCCCCGTTTGCTTTTCCTTCTGAGCCGGTTTTTCGGAAATGCCATCTCGACATCCCTCCATTGCCACGTCGGGAAACCGCGTGCGTGGTGGCGTCCGCCGAACTGGTCTTGACGCAGGTCAGAGGCGGTCCGCCTTACCTGAACGGGTAGGGAGATTTTGCGTTACTATAACAGCCGAGTTTGGAAAACTGGCCGGCTCTTATGCGCTTCTCCCTTGGAATTGACTATGGCAGCAACTCGGTCCGGGCGCTGATCGTCCGGTGCGAGGATGGAAAAGAGTTCGGATCGGCAGTGGTCAACTACCCCTCCGGCCGGCAGGGCATCCTGCTGGATAAAAAGGACCACCACCTCGCGCGGCAGCACCCGGGGGATTATCTTTTCGGTCTCGAGCACAGCGTCAAAGGTGCGCTGGCCGCGGCGTCGAAAATCAAGGGGTTCCGCGCTGCGGACGTCGTGGCGATCGGTGTGGATGCCACGGGTTCGAGTCCGATCCCGGTCGATGCGCAGAACCGCGCGCTCGGCATGGACCGCAAGTGGCGCAAAAACCTGAATGCCCAGTGCTGGCTGTGGAAAGACCACACCGGCTGGAAGGAAGCGGCCCGCATTACCGAACTCGCCGCGAAGCACCGTCCGCAATTTATAGCCAAGTGCGGGAATACGTATTCCTCCGAGTGGTTCTGGAGCAAAATCTGGCACTGCCTGAACGTCGATCCCAAGGTCTTTGATGCGGCGCATTCGTGGGTCGAGCTCACGGACTGGATTCCTGCCACGCTGGCCGGCGTGAAGGACCCGAAAGCCGTGCGGCGCGGAATTTGTGCGGCGGGCCACAAGGCGCTCTTCTGCGACGAGTGGGGCGGGCTGCCGGATAAAAAGTTTCTCGCAATGCTCCACCCGAAGCTTGCGGCGCTCCGCGACCGGCTTTTCGACGAGGCGCATGATGCGCGGGCGTCGGCCGGCACGCTCAGTGCCGAATGGGCTGAGCGGCTGGGCCTGCCCGAGGGCATCCCGATCGCGATTGGCGAAATGGATGTCCACTACGGAGCGATCGGAAGCGGCGTGGCCGAGGGAACGCTCGTGAAGGTCATCGGCACCTCGACCTGCGATTGCGCGGTCGTCCCGGCAACCAAAAAGGTCGCCGACATTCCCGGCATTTGCGGCATTGTGAAGGGAGCGATCCTGCCCGGATTCTACGGTGTCGAGGCGGGACAATCCGCTGTCGGTGATATTTTCAAGTGGTGGATCGAATCCGTCTGCCAAGGCGATGGCGCGCTCTATTCGAAACTGGAAAAAGCTGCCACCCGACTCGCGCCGGGCGAAAGCGGGCTGCTTGCACTTGATTGGAACAATGGCAACCGCACGATCCTTGTCGATCCGATGCTTTCCGGGCTCCTTGTCGGAAGCACGCTGCACACGACGCGCGAGGAAATTTATCGCGCGCTTATCGAGGCAACGGCCTTCGGTGCGCGCGCCATCATCGAGCGCATCGAGGAATACGGCGTTCCGGTGAAGCGCGTGGTCTGCGCGGGCGGCATCGCCGAGAAGAGCCCGCTCCTCATGCAGATTTATGCGGACGTGACCGGCCGCACGATGCTCGTCGCCGGTTCGAGCCAGGCCTGCGCGCTCGGCGCGGCGGTTGCAGGCGCCGTCCTCG
>CAZSMN010000073.1:0-13421 GCA_964607615.1 uncultured Chthoniobacterales bacterium
TCAGTCCATTCATCATATCCGAAAAGTTCCACACCGCATCGCTTTTCCAGACGCAGCCGATGAAGACCGCGACCACCCAGAGCCACCGGTAGGCGGTGATGGCTTTGAGGCCGATGAGGTATTCGACGGCTTTCTCCCCGTAGTAGGCCCAACCCAGAATGGTTGAGAAGACAAAGGTGAGCAGGCCGACGATGAGGATGAAATCACCGAAGCCGCCGAGGTGGTGGAAGGCCGTGTCGCAGAGCTTCGCTTTGTTCATGCCATCCGCCGTCCAGTCCCCGGAGCCGACGACCACGAGACCGGTGAGCGCGCAGATGACCACTGTGTCCCAGAAGGTACCTGTAGAGGAGACGAGAGCCTGGCGGACGGGGTCCTTCGTCTGCGCCGCTGCGGCAACAATCGGGGCGCTGCCGAGGCCGGATTCGTTGGAGAAGAGGCCGCGCGCGATGCCGTATCGCATGGCCTGCGCGATGCCGGCTCCCACAAAGCCGCCCACAGCCGCATGGCCGGTGAATGCGCTGGTGATAATAAGAGAAAGGGTATCGTCAATCTGCCTCCATCCCACCGCGAGAATGACGACGCATCCGACGACGTAGAGCGCAGCCATGAAGGGTACGAGAACCTGGCAGGAGGCGGAAATCGACTTGATGCCGCCGAGGATCACCGAGCCGGTCAGAACGGCGAGGAGGATGCCGATTCCCAATTTGAGCGTGCCGTCGGAGAGGGCGAAGGGGAGGACGTCTTTTTTCGCGACGATCATGTCGGCGATCGCGTTGGCCTGCGTCATGTTGCCGATGCCGAAGGCGGCGATGGCGGTGAAGATCGCGAAAAGAACGCCCGCCCATCGGCATTTCAGAGCGTTCTGAAGGACGTACATCGGACCGCCCGACATCTGGCCGTTGGCATTGGTGACGCGGTACTTCACGGACAGAAGGGCTTCGGAATACTTCGTCGCGATGCCGAAAACCCCCGTGAGCCACATCCAGAGGACGGCGCCGGGTCCGCCGAGGAGGACCGCGCCGGCGACACCGTAGATATTGCCGGTGCCGATCGTGGCCGCCAGCGCGGTGGTCAGTGCACCGAACTGGCTGACATCGCCGGGGGAGTCCGGATCTTTTTTAACCGAGAGCCGGATCGCGTAGCCGAGGTGTCGCTGGATGAATCCCGTTCTCCACGTCAGAAAAAGATGGGTTCCCGCGAGGAGGTATACCAGCCAAGGTCCCCAGACGAACCCGGCCGCGTTCGAGATCCACTGATCGAGCATTTGCATGGTCGGTCATTAGTGGTCCCGAAACCGGCGGGCAAGCAAAGAAGACGCGGGGCTTTATTCTCCGTCGATGCAGTGGATGAAGAAGCCGGAGCGGAGCTTCGGCTCGAACCACGTGCTCTTGGGGGGCATAATTTGTCCGGCATCGGCGATGTCCATCACCTCATCGACGGTGGTCGGATACATCGAAAACGCAACCGCCGCGCGGCCGGAATTCACTTTGGCTTCGAGCTCGGACGTTCCGCGGATGCCGCCGACAAACTCGATCTCGGGGCTGCGGCGGGGGTCCTCAATACCGAGCAACGGGGCGAGAAGGCGATCCTGGAGCACGCTCACATCGAGTGACGAAACGGGGTCGGCACCGGCGGGTTTTTCCCAGGAGAGGGAATACCATTTGCCCTCGAGATACATCGATGCCGACTGCGGTGTGGCGGGAACCGGGTCGGCATCCGGAGTGACGGTGAAGAGGCTCGAAACCTTTTCAAGGAAGTCCGCTGCCGTGTGACCGTTCAGCGTCCGGACGAGGCGGTTGTAGGCGAGGATCTGGAGTTCGTCCGACGGGAAGAGAACACCGAGGATGCCCTCGTGGGCATCGCCGGTGGCGCCGCGGGAACGGCGGAGCGCCGCGACGCGGGCACCGCTGGCCGCCCGATGGTGGCCATCGGCAATGTAAACGGCCGGAATCTCCCCGAAGGCCTGAGTGAGGGCATCGGTGGCCGTGAGGCGCCAGACTTCGTGACGGATGCCATCCGGAGCGGTGATGTCGTAGTCGGGTGTGCGCGCGAGTTCGGAAGCGACGAGCGCGGCGATGGACGCGGTATTTCGGAAGGCGAGGAGAATCGGTCCGGTCTGGGCGCCGATCGTGTCGATGAGGCGGGTGCGGTCGTCTTCTTTGTCCGGACGCGTCTTTTCATGTTTCTTCACCAGGCCGGCCTCGTAATCCGCGGCAAGGACGGTGGCCACAATGCCGGTCTGGCGGTGACCGCCCATCGTGAGGCGGTAGAGGTAGAGACAGGGCGAGGTCTCACGGACAAGCGCGCCCTCGGCCTGAAGGCGGAGGAAGTTTTCCCTGGCCTTCTCGTAGACCGCGTCAGCGTAAGCGTTGCTCTCGTCCGGAAGATCGATCTCCGCGCGGTCGACGTGGAGCAGGCTCAGCGGATTTCCTGCGGCGAGGGCGGCGGATTCCGCACGGTCGACGACATCATAGGGCACGCAGACCACGCGGTCGGCAGTCTCGGGAGCGGGGGAGAGCCCGCGGAAGGGACGGATTTTCATCGCCTCGCGATACGTAGCCGACCGGTCTCCCGCAAGCAAAAACCGGAACGGTTGGTGCCGCTACTTTGCTCTCCGGAGGATGTGGAGGGTGATTTCCGCCGGACAGAAAAGCCGGGCCGGAACTCCGCAGGCGCCGGTCCCGCGGGAGGTGTAGCCTTGCAGGGAACCTTCGGTCCAGCGGCCTGCGAGCAACCGCAGCGGGATGGGAGCATTCCGCACAATGGGAAAACCGCCCGGCAGGCAGATCTGGCCGCCGTGGGTGTGGCCGGAGACCATCAGGTCAAAATCGAGAGCGGCCGCCTCTTTCCAGACCTGCGGGCTGTGCGCCAGCAGAACCGCGCATTCCCCGTCGGGCACGCCCGCACGGCTTCGTGCCAGATCGTGCGTCCGGAAGTAGCGTGGATCGTCGCAGCCGCAGAGCCAAAGCCGCTCGCCGTTGCGTTCCAGAGGCTGGCTTTCATTGAGAAGAACCGGAAGCGCCCGTTCTTCGAATTCTGCCGCGCGGGCGAGGAAGTCGTGATTGCCCATAATCGCAACGCGCGGACCGGGCAGGTGGACGAGGAGCTCTTCCATGAGCCGGAGCGAGGGGGTGTGGTCGCCGGCGATGTGGTTGTGAAAGTCCCCGGTGAGGATCGCGAGATCCCACGATACTCCTTGCAGCGCGTGGATCGTTGCCGGGATCAACGCCGGATCGAGATCACAGTGGAGGTCGGTGAGCTGGAGGAGCCGGAATCCATCAAAAGCTTTCGGCAGCCGGCGCAGGAAGATTTCGTTGGTGACGAGCCGCACGTCGAGATACTCGCGGCGTGCCCGCCGGGCGAGTCCGGCGATTTTTAACAGGCTGAGAAAAAGTCCATCCTTGTCGCCGAATGGAGCCAGAATCGGGCTGGGCGGACGGTGCTTGACCTCCCAGAGGTAGCGCTCACGGCCGAGCCGGCGCTCCACGGTCTTTGTCCCCATCCGTTGCTCGAGGACCCCGAGCGCACTGGCGGACGGGAGAGGTGGGGCTTCCATTCAGGGAACTTACCAAATGCCGCCTTGCACATGCGCCAAAAATCCTCTCTCTCTACCCGCGAATGGAGGCATTTTTCGAACGCGACAGATCTCCGGCTCCGGTCTGGGCAAAAGCGGCCACGATCCTGGTGCTCCTCCTCCTGTTTTCTCTCGGCTGCTGGTGGATTTTTGCGACGACAGCCGGAAACTGGGGGCTGGTGTGGAGCTACCGTGTCACGTTTTTCAATGGCTGGCTACTGACGCTCGGTCTCGCCGCGTCGTCGCTCGTTCTCAGCACGCTGATCGGTGTCGGGGCCGCGCTGGCCCGGAGAGCTTCGTTTCTGCCGCTCCGCTATGCGGCCGCCTTTTACATCGAGGCCGTCCGCGGCCTGCCGCTCATCGTGCTGGTGCTGGCGGGCTTCTTTGGCGTGGCGAACGCCCTCCAGTGGCACGACCGCTTCACTGCGGGAGTGGCGATCCTCTCGGTTTTCAGCGGGGCCTACATTGCTGAGATTGTCCGCGCGGGGATCGACAGTATCGGGCGTTCGCAATGGGACTCGGCGCGCGCCATTGGGCTCACGCCGGGACAAACTTACCGGCTGGTGATCTTTCCGCAGGTTCTCCGGCAATCACTTCCGCCGCTTGCGGGGCAGTTCTCCTCGATCATCAAAGACTCGTCACTCCTCTCGATCATCGGCGTCGTGGAGGTCACGCTCTCGGCCCAGCAGGTGGCTTCGGCAACCTACAGCAGCATGGCGTGCTACCTTCCGCTCGGGATCCTTTACCTTGTCCTGACGCTCCCGATTTCCCTCTGGACGAAATGGCTCGAGAAGCGCGTGAGCTACGACTCCTGAGCCGGAACTGTTCCTGAAATGATCATCGAATTCAACGGCCTCACCAAAACCTTCGGTCCGCAGCGCGTGCTGGATGGTGTGATGTTCCGCGCGGAATTCGAGCATGCTCTCGTGCTGATCGGTCCTTCGGGCGGCGGAAAGTCGACTCTGCTCCGCCTGCTGGCCGGCCTTGATATACCGGATGCGGGAAGCCTCTCGGTCGACGGCGAAATGCTCGGCCGCACCGAGGCCGGTCTCCGCGAATACCGCCGCCGGATCGGCGTGGTCTTTCAAGCCTACAATCTCTTTCCTCACCTTTCGGCTTTGGCCAATGTCGCCCTGCCCCTCATCCATGTGCACGGTCTTACGCGGGATCAGGCGCGTGAAAAAGCCGAGGCCGTGCTCGAGAGGTTTCAGCTCACGGCCCACCGCGACAAGCAGCCCGGGCAGCTCAGCGGCGGGCAGCGCCAGCGGGTGGCGATCGCGCGGGCGCTTGCGATCGAGCCGCGGCTCCTGTTGCTGGATGAGCCGACGTCGGCGCTCGATCCTGAGATGACCGGTGAGGTTCTGGACGTTATCGAAGAGCTCCGCTCGCAGGGCACGCCGATTGTGCTCGTGACGCACGAGATGGGTTTTGCACGGCATGCTGCCGATCTCGTGCTGTTCATCGCTGACGGCGGTATCGCCGCCCACGGACCGTCACCGGCATTTTTTGAGAACCCGGAAAACCCCGCCGCCCGGAGATTTCTCGAAAGGATTTTGAAATACTGAGCGAGGCTCAGATGAAAAGCTCCGGCCGGCTCACCTGGCCTGAGACCGAGAGGGCGGGATCCTTCGAGCGGTAGCGCTCGCCCAGAGCGATCAGGCTCGCCCGCACCATTTCGCCCATCGTCTTGCAGCGCTCGAATCGGCCGTCGCTGTAGTGGGCAGCCAGCTCGGCACCGAGATGCTCGATTTTTTCGGGGTCCGAAAGGCGTTCGGTCACCATCGCCTTGAGAAGCGCCCGCAGGCGGTCCTCGATGATCTTCATTCGCCGCAGGATGAGCGACTGTTCCTCCCGCTGATACTGTCGCGCGGTTTTAGCGTTCAGATGGCGCATGCAGTAGAGCACGAGCGGGCGGTTGTCCTTGAAGAACTGGGGGAGATAAAAATTTTTCCGTTCGTTGTAGCTCTGCTGGTCGAAGTCCATCGCCCGGATGCGGATCTGCACCTCTTCCACGTCGGGCGTCATGTCCATGACAAAGTTGCACGCCCGCATGTCGCCGAGGAGCCGGATGAAGCACCGTTCGTTGAACTTCACGAGTTCCTTCGCGAGGCGGATGATTTTTACCTGGGGATTCAAAAGCCACTCCTTGATGAAGCGGTCCCCGGGGATGCCGGCTACATGCTCTTCGACCAGCGTCGTTCCGCAGGTCAGGTAATGCATGCGGTAGGGCGAGAGCAGATGCTCGAGCTCCAGGCCGTAGATCCGCGACGCATCGGCCTTCTTCATGTAAAAGTAGTCCTGATTGTCGTTGTAGGAATTCACGATCCGGATGCGGAACGGCTGGGAGTTGCCGAACTGACAATAGTCCACCCGGTCGACGTAAAGATGCTCGAGCGACGAGCGGTCGCCTCCGCTTTTCAGCAGCGCGTAGATCTCCTTCAGGCCCGCATGGATGCGTGGCGTTTCGAAGGAATGGTAGCCTACGGTCTGCCAAAGGGTGTCCTTACCGGCCTTGTCCAGAAGCGGCCCGCTCACGTGGAAATAAAAAAGATCGCTGTAGGTCACCGGCAGCCGGACCTCCCGGTTATAGCGCGTCAGGTACTCGCGGAGTCCAGGTTCGATCGGGTAGCTGGGCTTTTTAAGAATCGTCGGCATGGTGCTCGCGGAGGGGCAGGAATTCCGGTTTTTCCCGAGGAAATTGCCGGCCCGTGCCCGCAGAAAAACGCTAGGCGCGTGCCGGCATCGCATCGAGAAATTTTCCAACAAACTTGCGGTCCCCGGTGGCAGACCCGACGCCTGCTTTCCGCTCTCTTCCGCTCGCCGGTGCCATCATCAAAATCGGTCATGCAATGACAAAATTTGCGTCTTTCGGGCGGAATTCCGTGATTTTTGATCGCGAGGGCCTGTTGGAGGATGAACGAAAAGCCTTCGGAAATCGTTGATTTCATCTTGCAGAAGGCGCTTTCTCTCAATACAACAACATCGCTCCTCAACCAAAAAACTCTGCCATGGGTAAAGTTCTCCTCATCGTCTCCATTTGCATCACCGCCGCCGCAGCAGCGCTCGGTTTCATTAACAAGGGCAAGCTGACGTCCGCCATGCAAGACCGGGACGCGGCCCAAGCCGAGGTGACGCAGAAGACGGCAGATCTGGAAAAAGCCAGCAAGGAGCTCAAGAGCGCGAAGGACACTCTCACGACGACGATCGCTGAGAAGGATCAGATTGCCTCGCAGGCTGAGACGACCAAGGCCGAGCTCGACAAGACCAAGACCGAAGTCGCATCACTCACCAGCCAGATCTCATCCAAAGAATCCGAAGTCGCCAAGCTCACCGCAGACATTCAGGCGAAGGAGCAGGAACTCACCACCCTCCGCTCGGGATCGGATACGGCCGCCGCGGCACCCGGAGCCGAGCAGCTCGCCAAGGAGCAGGAGCAGCAAATGCTCATCACCAAGCTTCAGGGAGATCTCGACGGCGCCCGCCGCCAGCTCGAAGAGCTCCGCACCCGCGAGCAGAACCGCATGGCTCTCAAAATGCGCAACGGTCTCGAAGGCCGCGTGCTCGCCGTCAATCAGGCCTGGAACTTTGTCGTTCTCAACCTGGGTGACAAAAACGGCGTTGTCAGCAACGCTGAGATGCTCGTCAAGCGCGGCAACCAGCTGATCGGCAAGGTCCGTGTGACCTCGGTCGAGCCTTCGACGGCGATCGCCGACATCGTTTCCAATAGCGTCCCCCGCGGACTTTCGATCCAGCCCGGCGACAATGTCATTTATCAAGCTGTCGAGGAATAGTTGTTTCCTCCTTCTGGCGCTGCTCGTCCTTGGCGGATGCGCTGTTGATGAGACGCCGGAGTCCGAACACGCAGGGAGTTCGCTTCCTTGGAACCGTCCCGAGAAGTGGGAAGGTCCAGGCGTGATGGGTTCGGCAATGCAGGGCTCACGATAGGTTCCTCCGCTGTTCCAGAGGAACTGCGATCATTCCATGGGTGACCGCAAAAAGATTCTCGTCATTCGTGGTGGGGCCATTGGCGACTTTATTCTCACGTTGCCGGCATTGAGGCTGATTCGGGAGGGTTTTCCCGATTGCCGCATCGAGATCATTGGCTACCGGCACATCTGCGCGGTCGCTACCGGACGTTACTATGCCGAAGCCAGCCGCTCGATCGAATACGCACCGATGGCCGGTTTCTTCAATCCGAAGGCCGATCATGACCGTGAGCTTGCCGGGTATTTCTCCAGTTTCGGTCAGGTTATCTCTTATCTCTACGATCCGGACCGCCATTTCGCGCAGAGCCTCGAGCGCTGTGGAGTGCGGCATTTTTTAAGTGTCGATCCCCGGGTGAAGTCCGGCGAACACGCCGCGCGGCACCTGGCACGCCCGCTTGAGCAGATGGCCCTTTTTCTCGAGGATCCCGCCGCTGTGATCTATCCATCGGCAGAAGATGTCGCCGCTGCGGAGAAACGGGTTCCGAAGGATGCACGGTTCGTCGCGCTGCATCCCGGCAGCGGATCGCCCGCGAAGAACTGGCCGCTCGCCCGATGGAGAGAGCTCATCGAGTGGTTGTGTGGTGAGGGCCAAACGCCGGTCGTTGTCGGGGGAGAAAGCGATGCAGAGGTCTTGAAGACTTTGCGGGAGGCCTTTCCCGGAGGCGGTGTTGTGTTTCTCGAAGGTCTTCCCCTGCCGGAACTCGGAGCGGTGTTATCGCGTGCAGCGCTCTTCATTGGACATGACAGCGGGATCTCCCATCTGGCCGCGGCGGCGGGAGCGCGATGCGTTCTTTTGTTTGGTCCGACGTACCCCGCAATCTGGGCACCGGCAAACCCGGGGGTCAACGTGCTGCGTGATGCCTCCGGTCTTTTGGAAAACATCTCCTTGCGCGACGTGTGTGCTGCGGTGGAATCTGTCCTCTCGAATTCCTGAACATGCCGGATGTCCTGCTCGCCATCGATCCCTCGCTGAGAGGCACAGGCTACGCGGTTCTCGAGAGGATCGGGAGCAAGCCCCGGTGCCTCGGGTTTGGCGTTGTGAAAAATCCTCCCAAGCTCACTGTCTCGGGTTGTCTGCTCCGGATTCATGATGAGCTTTCCGAGGTGGTGGAAAAGTACCGGCCGACGGCGATGGCGATCGAAAGCATCATCTACGTACAAAGCGTTCCGACGGCGATCACATTGGGGTCCGCGCGAGGTGTTGCGCTTCTTGTCGCGGCGCGGAGCGGATTGGAGATCCACGAATACGCGCCCCGCCGTGTGAAGCAGGCGGTCGTCGGCCGCGGCGGCGCGCAGAAGGAGCAGGTCGCGTTCATGATCCGCGCGATTCTCGGTCTCACCGTGACACCTCCTCCGGATGCCGCCGATGCCATCGCTGTGGGCCTCACCCACTACCAGGCATCCATCGTGAACACGCTCACAGCAACAAAGAGAAAAGCGCTGTGAAAAATCCGGAAGTTCAAAAGCCCGGGCGCCTTTCTTATGAGCAAGGGCTCGATCTTCAAAACCGGATCGTCGAGGCGGTGCTTGACGGTTCGGGACCTGAGACCCTGATCCTGCTGGAACATGAACCGGTCTTTACCATCGGCCGCACGCGGGACCGGACGAGTCTGGGCGATGCGCCACACCTGCCTTTCCCTGTTTTTGAAACCAATCGCGGCGGACAGGCAACCTATCACGGCCCGGGCCAGTTGGTTGGCTATCCCATTCTTGACCTCAACATCCGGGGCCGTGACCTCCACCGGTATCTGCGTTTTCTGGAGGGGTTTCTCATTGAGCT
Organism: uncultured Chthoniobacterales bacterium; assembly: GCA_964607615.1. Taxonomy (GTDB): domain Bacteria; phylum Verrucomicrobiota; class Verrucomicrobiia; order Chthoniobacterales; family Terrimicrobiaceae; genus CAZSMN01. Next base: position 9,341 of record CAZSMN010000073.1, read on the forward strand.
TTGCGGACACTACGGCGTTGAGGCCGGCCGCGTGGAGGGACTGACCGGCGTCTGGGTGGGAAACCGCAAAATCGCTTCGCTCGGCGTTGGTGTGAAGCGCTGGGTTACGATGCACGGCTTTGCTCTCAATGTGACGCGGGAGTCTCTCGTGCCCTTTCACGCCATCACGCCATGCGGAATTCAAGGTGTGACCATGACCTGCCTTGAGGCAGAGGGAGCGTCGGCCACGGACGATATTCAGGCCGTTGCGGAGGAGCTTTTTCTACAGAATCTCAGTGCCGGACTTTGCCCCGCCGAAGAAACGCCAGAAGACCGATGACTCCCACGCCGGCCGCCAGCAGGGCGGTCGGGGAGGGCTCGGGTACCGCGGCGAGGATGTCGGCACGGTAGAACGAGATATCCGAAAAAACCGTCGTCTGGCCGAAGACCGACGTATTCGCCGGCTGGCCGGTAAAGGTTCCCACCGCGGAGAAGAGGCCGGTCAATTCGACGCCCGATCCCGTATCGAAAAAGAGCCCGCCACCGGAGTCGCCGAGCGAACCCTGGGCCGAGCCTCCCGAAACGAGAAAGGTGGTGGACTGTGCGTCGGTTCCATAGAGTCCGACCGTATTGCCGCTGATGGTATTTTCTCCCCATCGCTTGATGCCGGACGTGTCCCAGTAATAGCCGGCGGCATTTGCGCCAACGCTGTCAGGAAGCGGTGTCCAAACGCCGGAGGAAACGCTCCAGTAAGCAAGCCCGGCATCGGTTTCCGGGCGTCCGTAGCCGATCATGGTCACCGGGGAGCCGACCGACAGTTCGGTGGATCGGAGAGCGAGATTGGCGAGGCCCGGGTCCCCATCGATCTGGTAAACCCCCAGGTCGGTCGTGCCGATCCGGGTGTAGGAATCCGTCACGGCATTATAGGTCGTCGATCCGAGGGTGAAATTCAGGCTGCCGGCCACGCTTGCGACGTGGTGGGCGGTCAGAACCCAGTAGCTCGATCCGTAGGTGCCAAGGTAGACGCCGGAGGCATCCCAGACTTGCCCGACATAGTCCCAGCCCGCGCCCGCGCCGGTGGCCGTCGTGTTTTCTGTTCCGTTGCCACCCGTCAGAACAATCGCCTGAGCCGGCCGTGACGAGAGAGCCACCGTGATGACGAAAAGCGCACAGTATTTCGTGAAGCTCATGGGGTTATGTAGATGGCTACCATGGCGTCACCCGGGTGTCCATGGACAAAACTCAGGCACCCAGAGCGGCCCGGCAGGCCCGCCCATAGGCCGCAGGATCCGCTGCTTGCAGCAGGCCTGAGACAATCACCACACGGCGGGCGCCGGCTTCAAGCACACGGGGAAGGTTTTCGAGTTTGATCCCGCCGATGCAGAAGATCGGAAGCGCGACGTTCCGGTGGGCTGCTGCGATATCGGCGAGGCCGATGGCCTCATAATCCGGCTTGGTAGGGGTCGGGAAAAGCGGGCCGAAGCCGATGTAGTCCGGCCGGCAGGCGAGGGCGGCTTCAGCCTGGGCGAGGCTGTGGGTCGAAAGGCCAATGATGGCGCCAGGTCCGACCATTTCTCTCACGTCCGAAACGGCCGGATCGTCCTGCCCGACGTGCACCCCGTCAGCTCCGCATTCTTTAACCAGATCGGGATGATCGTTCAGGATGAAAGGAACGCCTGCCGCATTGCAGAGAGGGGCGATGCTCTCCGAGAGGCGGAGGATATCGTCGCGTGTTAGCTTTTTTGCCCGAAGTTGGAGGATTTGAACGCCGCCATCCAAGAGGTGCTGTGTCATGGTTGGAGCGGCTGCCGCCTCGACATAACCAAGATCCAGAATGCCGTACAGAACCGCGTCAGTCGGAAAATTCATGATGCGCTGAGGATACGGAGACACGCCGCCGGGATCCAAGTCTCTTCGCGGCGATCAGGCGCGCGGGTGAAATTTTTTCAGCACATTCCGGAGTCCGCTTTTTTCGACATGCGTGTAGATCTGCGTTGTCGAAATATCCGCGTGGCCGAGGAGTTCCTGAATGACCCTCAGGTCGGCGCCGCCTTCCAGAAGATGGGTGGCGAAGCTGTGGCGGAGCAGGTGGGGAAAGGCATTGATCTCGAGGCCGGCACGTGCGGCGCAGGCTTTGATGACCTGCCAGATCCTTTGAGGGGTCAGCCGTTTTCCGCGGATGGAGAGGAAGATTTCGGCGCCGGTTTTCCGTGTGACCAGCTCCGGGCGGAGGTCGCGGAGGTAAACCGCGATTGCATCGAGGGCCGGCCGGCCGATCGGGACGATCCGGGTTTTTGCGCCTTTGCCGGTGACGCGGAGGAAGCCGTTTTCCATGTCGAGATTCTCGAGCCGCGCATCGCAAAGTTCGGAAACCCGCAAGCCGCTGGAGTAGAGCAACTCGAGCATCGCGCGGTCGCGAAGGCCGAGCGGGTCGTTTGCGTTGATGCTTTCAAGAAGCCGTGTGACAGCGCCTTGCCCGAGAGTCTCCGGGAGATGGCGTTCCGGTCGCGGGAGCGAGAGGGTATCAGCCGGGTTGGAGCTCCAGCCTTCTCTCGGCCCGAGAAAGCGTAGAAAGATCCGGATGGCAACCGCATCGATTCGAACGGAAGACGCTTGGAGGCCCTGTTTCTTGCGCGATGCCAGAAAAGAGGTGATGCACCGTGCATCAACGGACTCCCACGACGCTACTTTCTCAACGTTTGCGAGCCAATTCGAAAAGGCGTCTAGCGAACGGCGGATGCTGAGTTGGTAGTTCTCCGAGAGACCGCGCTCGGTCGCGAGATAGGTCAGGAAGCGATCGATCTCAGATTTCACTGTAGGCGTTGGCGTCTGCGCGCGAAGCCTCCGGCGCCAGCCCGGCTATCGGAATTACCAGTTCTTGATCCAGGTGTTGGAATCCGACGAACCCGCAGTGGACCACAAATCGAAGAAATTCGATCCGTTGTTCGTGCCCGGGTAGCGGTAGCCATAGCCACCTCCGAAGGGATCGAGTACGGCAACATTTGTGGCTGTCGGGTTCGCGCCGCTCGAACTCATTCCCTTTGTGAATTCAAAGTAGACGCGGTTCAGCGTGTTGAGCGCATTCGAGCCACTCGGCATCAGTGCAGCCCGCAGGAAAGCGTTATTTGTTGCCGGAGCTACATTTGTTCCTCCTGGATAATCTCCCATATCGGCCTTGTAGCTCTCAAGCGCTGCCGAGAGGGCGGCGATCTCGGCCTCGGCGCGGGATCTTGCTCCCTTTTTCTGGATGTAGCCGGCGGCGCTCAGAATCAAGCCGGCCAGAATGCCGATGATCGTAATAACGACCAGCAGCTCGATGAGGGTAAAGCCCTTGGAGGAGGATTTTTGCATGGCGATGGGGAGATCATGTCTGGGCCTGCATGCCGGTGATGATGCTGATGAGCGGCAGGAAGAGGGCGATAACGATGGCTCCGACGACGACGGCAAGGAACACGATCATGATCGGTTCGAGAAGGGAGGTCAGGCCGGCGACGGCATTGTCGACCTCGTCGTCGTAAACTTCGGCAACCTTGAGAAGCATCTCCGGCAGCTGGCCGGTCTCCTCACCGACGTCGATCATGCTGATGACCATCGGAGGGAAGACACCGCTGGCCTCGAGAGGATTCACGATGGATTCACCCTCTTTGACGCTGTCGTGCACCTTGGTGATGGCGTTGGCAATGATCGTATTGCCGGCCGTTTCGCGGGTAATGTTGAGCGCTTGAAGAATGGGAACGCCGCTCGTCACCAGCGTGCCGAGCGTGCGGGAGAATCGGGAGATCGAGCTTTTCCGGGTGAGATCTCCAAAAAGCGGGGCCTTCAGCTTGACGGTATCGATAAACACCATGCCCTGCTTGGTTTTTGCTGCCAGCTTGTAGAGGAAAACGAAGGCGATGATCACGCCAACGATGGCGATCGCATTGTTTTTGACGAGATTGCTGGCCGCGATAACGAACTGCGTGAGGGCCGGCAATGGCTTGCCGCCGAGCATGTCCGCGAAAATGGCCTCGAATTTTGGAACGATGAAGACCAGGAGGAACGCCAGAATGACGATGGCGATCACCAGAACGATGATCTGGAAGAACATCGCCGCGACGACTTT
>CAZSMN010000074.1:0-13325 GCA_964607615.1 uncultured Chthoniobacterales bacterium
GAGGCGGCCTCGTCGATGAGGTCGACCGCTTTGTCCGGCAGGAAGCGGTCGCTGATATATCGGTGACTGAGGATCGCGGCAGCGATGAGCGCGGCATCCTGAATGCGGACGCCGTGATGCACTTCGTAGCGTTCCTTGAGCCCGCGCAGGATCGCGATGGTATCCTCCACGCTGGGCTCGCCGACCATCACGGGTTGGAAGCGGCGTTCGAGCGCGGCATCTTTCTCGATGTATTTGCGATACTCATCGAGGGTCGTCGCGCCGATCGTGCGGAGCTCGCCGCGTGCGAGCTGGGGCTTGAGGAGGTTCGAGGCATCCATCGAGCCCTCGGCGGCCCCGGCTCCGACGATGGTGTGCAACTCGTCGATGAAGAGGATGACCTCGCCCTCGCTGGAGGTGACCTCTTTGAGAAAGGCTTTGAGGCGGTCCTCAAACTCTCCGCGGAATTTCGCGCCAGCCACCATCGCGCCGATATCCATCGCCACGAGGCGTTTGTTTTTGAGGGATTCCGGCACGTCGCCGCTGACGATCCGGCGGGCCAGGCCCTCGACGATCGCCGTCTTTCCGACGCCCGGCTCGCCAATGAGGACCGGATTGTTTTTCGTGCGGCGGGAGAGAACCTGCATGGTGCGCCGGATTTCCTCGTCACGTCCGATGACGGGGTCGATCTTCCCTTTGCGGGCGAGCTCGGTGAGGTCCCGGCCGTATTTTTCCAGCGTCTGGTATTTGCCCTCAGGATCCTGATCGGTCACCCGCTGGTTGCCGCGAATCTCAACCAGCGCTTTCATGAGAGCATCCCGGGTCACTCCATGCTCCTTGAGCAACTTGGCGGCGGATGAGTTGGTCGCGAGAAGCGCGATGAGAAAATGCTCCGCGCTCAGGAACTCGTCCTTGAGCTTGGCCATCTCGGCTTCCGCCTGGTCGATCGTTTTGCGGAGTTCGGTGGAAACCTGTGGCTGGGCGCCGCCGCGGGCATTCGGCAGGCGCGAGAGAGCGGCTTGGAGCGAGGACTCCGCTGCGGCCGGGCTCACGCCGAGCTTTTCGAGAAGCGGGCGGACGAGGCCGTCGGGCTGTGCGATGAGCGCGGCCAGAAGGTGGTCGTTTGTAATCTCCGGATTGTCGGCTTTCGAGGCGAGATCAACGGCGCCGTTGAGGGCCTCCTGCATTTTGGCGGTGAATTTATCAGGTCTCATGGAAAAAAATCACAGTTGCTGACTCTGGGGTAGGAGAGCGGAAAGGAATTCGTGGGCCGCGCGTCCCGGGGGGCGACGGGTCGGCCAGATGGCGACAATTTTGCGCTTGGGAACGGGTTCCGTCAATGAACGATAGATCGGTTGGTGCTCGCCCGGTAGCGTCCGGGCCGCCATGGCCGGAATAAGGGAAATTCCGAGGCCTGCGGCGACAAGGGCACGCACGGTCTCGAGCTGCGCGCTGCGGAAGCACGTTTGCGCCGGCAGCAGGTGTGGTTCGCAGACGCGCACCATTTGATCCTCCAAGCCATGCGCATCGGACAGAAGGATCCAGCGTTCTCCGGCAAGGTCGCCGGGAGTCAGGCGGCGATGGGTGGCCAAGGGGTGGGAAGGCGGAAGGGCGACTAAAAGTTCCTCTTCGAAAAGCTCGTGGATGGCAACGCGCGCCTCATTGAACGGCGGTGTGGTGACCGCCAGGTCCATCTCGCCGGAATATAGGAGTTCGTTGAGACGGGATGCGGCTTCCTCGACGACCCGGACCTCCACGCCGGGATGGCGTTCCCTGTACCGTCCGAGAGCCCGAGGCAGCAGGTAAGGGGCAATCGTTGGAAGCACTCCGACCGAAAAGCTCCCCCGCAGCAAATCGCCCGACTCCCAGGCCTCGCGCTTGGCGGCTTCGACTTCCTCAAGCACGCGGAGGGCCCGATGGAGAAAGATCTCTCCCGCGGAGGTCAGCGTGCTCCGGCGTCCCATCCGGTGAAAGAGCCGCTCGCCAAGTTCGACTTCCAGCTTCTGGATCTGCTGACTCAATGACGGCTGGGCGACGCGGCATTGCTCCGCGGCCCGGGAGAAGTTGCCGGTCCGCGCAACCGAGACGAAGTAGCGCAGCTGGTGAAATTCCATATACAACGACTATAGTATTATATAAAACGATAGAAATCAAATATGGAATAATCCTCTGGTCGGGCTAACGGCTTGACACCCCAGCGCTGGAACCCTCTTATGCCCCGCACTATGAGGTTTCCGCTCCCGCTCACGGCCCGCATTGCGAGTTACATTATCGGGAAAAAGCTCCGCCGAGTGGAGAAGTTCGCGACGGTCCTCCAGCTTGAGCCGCTGCACACATGCAACCTTACGTGCACCGGCTGCGGACGCATCCGTGAGTATTCGACGTCGTTGAAGGATGTGATGCCGCTGGAGGACTGCCTCTCCGCCGCGGAGGAGTGCGAAGCACCCATGATTTCCATCTGCGGGGGAGAGCCCCTCATCTATCCGCAAATCGACGAACTCGTGAAGGGGCTGCTCGACCAGAAGCGGATCGTTTACATCTGCACGAACGGGATGTTTATGCGCAAGAAGATGCGCGAATACCTCGCCTCCGAGATGGTGCACAACCGCGTGAAGGCGGAGCAGCTCATCGAGATTCTGGCCAGCGAGGAGCTCCTGACTCCCGATCAGGTCGACAGCCTCCTTGCCACAAAAGCCGCGGTGGCCTCACCGATCCGTCCGTCGCGCTGGATGTATTGGAATGTCCACCTCGACGGTCTCGAGCGGACGCACGACCTCATCGTGGAACGGGAAGGTGTCTTCCGCGAATGCATCGCCGCCATCCGCATGGCGAAAATCCTCGGCTATCAGGTGGCGACGAATACCACGGTCTATAAGGAAACCGACATGGACGAGATCGAGCGGATGTTCGATTATCTCTCCTGGCTCGGAGTGGACGGCCACACGATCTCGCCGGGCTACGATTACGACGCTGCGAAGGAGGACATGCGCAAGCGCCTGAACCTCCAACCGGAGAATTTTTTCCTCACCCGCGAGATGACAAAGAAGAAGTTCCAAAACATCCGCGCCTGGGGAGAGAAATACACCTTCTTCGGCACCCCGATCTACCTCGACTTCCTCGCAGGCAAGCGGGATCTCACCTGTTCCGCTTGGGCGATTCCCACGCGCAATGTCCGCGGATGGAAAGGCCCGTGCTACCTGATGACGGATGCCCACCACGCATCCTACAAGGATCTTCTGGAAAAGACGCCGTGGGACAACTACGGGGTCGTCGCCGGCAAGGCAAGGGACTCGCGCTGCGAGAATTGCATGGTCCATTGCGGCTATGAACCCAGCGCGACGCTCGGCCGCGATGCGCAGAAGGGAGACACCTGGGCGAATATCTCCTTCAATTTCGGTGCCCGTCCCGAGAAGCGGCTTCAGGGTGCCGAAGTGGATGCCTTCAACGGAATCTCCGCCGGCAAGGGGCACAAGACCGGGCGGCCGGACAAGGCTCCGGAGGCTGAGCCTCAGGCCTCGTAGGCGGTCGGCCGTTCACGTTCAGGACAATCCTCGCTCGTCGAGGTCGTCCTCATCCCATCCGAGAACGTGGCCGATCTCGTGGAGGAGTGTTGTCGCCACCTCCTCGGCAAAGACCTCCGGATTCCCATCGGCGTAGTCGTGGATGTTTTCCAACCAGAGACGGATTTGCGCGAGGCCATTACCGTCCTCGTCGAAGAAGCCGAGCGTGTCGGGCTCGATGCCGGCTTCCAGATCGTCCTGCCTGGGAATCTTCTCCAAAAGAACAGGCACGTCGGACACGCGCTGTTGGACAGGAGGGGGAAGCTGGCCGATGGTTTCGGCCACGACAGATTCTGCAATTTCCAGCAAACGCTCCCATTCCATGTGCGCAACGTTCCCGGTTGAAAGCCCTCTGGCAACCCTATATTAAACCCACCCATCATGCCGAATCCGATACCTCCTCTTCCTGTGAATCCCCTGCGCGAGGGCCTGACGAGCCGCTCGCTTCCGGTGCCTTGTGCGCTGGTGATTTTTGGTGCCACAGGCGATCTGACCCACCGGAAGCTGGTGCCCGCCATTTATAATCTCGCGGCTGACGGAGCGCTTCCGCCTGCGCTCAGCGTTGTCGGTTTTGCCCGCCGCGAGAAGTCCGATGAGACCTTCCGCACCGAGCTGCACGAGGCGGCACAGAAGTTTTCGCGCCAGACGATCAACCCCGAGCTCTGGGCAAGCTTTTCGTCGTCGTTGTTCTATCATCGCAGCGAGTTTGACAACCTTGAGGGCTACGAGTCGCTTGCGCGGCGCCTTGACGAACTCGATGCCGAGCGGGGCACCCGCGGGAACCGGCTTTTCTATCTCGCCGCTTCGCCGGACCAGTTTCCTGTCATTCTCGAGAACCTCCGCCGGAGCGGGTTGAACGAGGGGCGCAACGGAGGTTGGGCGCGCGTCATTGTCGAAAAGCCCTTCGGAACGGATCTCCCGACGGCCCGCGTTTTGAATACCCTCGTCGATGAGGCCTTCGCCGAGCGGGACACCTACCGTATCGATCACTACCTTGGCAAAGAGACCGCGCAGAACATCATGGTCCTCCGGTTCGCCAATGCCATTTTCGAGGGTATGTGGAACTCCCGCTACATCGACCATGTGCAGATCACGGCGAGCGAACCGCTGGGGGTCGAAGGACGGGCCGGATACTACGACAAGTCGGGCGCGCTGCGCGACATGGTGCAGAACCACCTTCTCCAGCTTTTGTGCCTCACCGCGATGGAGCCGCCGACCGGGCTCGATGCAGATGCCATCCGCGATGAGAAGGTGAAGGTGCTCCGCTCACTCCGGCCGCTCCATGGAGAGGACGTCTTCCGCCACGTCGTGCGCGGTCAGTATTTTGCCGGAACCATCAATGGGAAGCGCGTCGCCGGCTACCGTGATGAGGCCAACGTCGATCCCACTTCTGTGACCGAGACCTACGTTGCGCTGGAACTGAACATCGACAACTGGCGGTGGGCCGGCGTTCCCTTCTTCGTCCGCGTCGGCAAGCGGCTTCCAAAGGGAGGCACGGAGATCGCCATCCATTTCAAAAGCGTGCCGCCTGTCTTGTTCAAGGCAACGGGCGAGGCCATCGATGACAACGTGCTCGTCATCCGCATTCAGCCGGATGAGGGCGTGTCGCTCCGAATGAGTGCGAAGATGCCGGGGTCCAGCCTTCGCATCGAGCCGGTGAAGATGGATTTTCACTATGGCACGAGTTTTGGCAAGGCGACGCCCGAAGCCTACGAACGGCTCCTCCTCGACGCCATGAGCGGAGACGCCACGCTCTTCGCGCGCCGCGACGAGGTCGAGGAGGCCTGGAAGTTTGTCGATGAGATCCGCGCCGCATGGGCGACACGTTCAGATGATATCGCGTTCTACGAAGCCGGATCCTGGGGTCCGGGTGCGGCGGACGATCTTATCAAGCGGCGCGGTGGCTCCTGGAGGCGCCTGTGAAATCCAACGATTTCAGCACGGTCGGGATCCCTGTGGAAATCGGCCGTATCGACCGAGAGCTCGGACGGCTCTGGGAATCCACCGACGACACCAAGACACGGGCATCGCTCATCAATCTCGCCATCTGCACCGAGGATCCGGCGTCTTTGGAGCCCAACACCGCGCTCATCGCGGAGATTGCGGGCCAGCATGCCTGCCGTGCCATCCTCATTCTTGCCGAGCCGGGGTCTCCGGAGGACAAGGCCAGTGCATGGATCAGCGCTCACTGTCACCTTGCGGGTAAGGGCGGACGCCAGATCTGCTCGGAGCAGATCACTTTTCTGCTCGAAGGCCAGACGGTTGAAGCGTTGCCGAATATTGTATTCTCCCATCTCGACTCCGATCTCCCCCTCTGCTTCTGGTGGCAGGGCGATCTGCCGGCCGCCTCGAACGAAAGTCTCTGGACGTGGGTCGACCGCTTTATCTTCGACAGCTCGGATTGGAAATCGCCCGCAGCGCAATTTGCGCGGACGCGGGAGATCGCTTCGCGGGCGCCGCTCGTGCTGTGCGATCTGAACTGGACGCGCCTCTACCGCTGCCGCTACGCCCTCGCGAGCATCTTTGATCATGCGGGAGCCTTGTGTTGCCTGTCCTCGCTTTGCTCGGTGCGCATCGTGTGTGCCCCGGGATCCCGGACAACGGCGGTTCTTCTCCTCGGCTGGCTCGCCACGCAGCTCGGATGGAAGCTGTGTGATCTGCTCTCGGAACACTATTTCATCGCGAAAGACGGCCGACAGGTGTCGTTCGAGATCGATGAGGAAGCAGGTGCCGCGATCTCGCTCGTCCAGCTCCGCTGCGGCGAGGCACTCTTCGAATTGCGCCGGGCTCCGGATTCCGAGTATTTCCACGGTCGTATCCACACGCCGGGTGCTGCCGATGCGCTCCCGACCCTCAGCGCAGGCCGCGAGCGGCTGTCCGACGTCCTCCTCGCCGAGCTGAGCCGGGGCGGCCGGCATCCCGTCTATGCCCGTGCTGTCGACGCCATTCTGCCGCTGCTCGGCGATTCTGCCGGCCGGGCCTGAGGCATCCACGGAACCGTGAGGATTTGAGCTCCTCCGGAAATATCCCTTGCGTTTCCTCAGGGCGGACCTACGTTCCACAACAAGGCCCAAACGGGGCATGGTAGGTTGCTAGTTGTGTTTCTTTCGGCGAAGGCCGCATTTTCCCCAGTGGCGATTCAGAAATCCGGTTCTCGGAAACAGCCACTCAGTCGAGCCTTAGACACAACAAAAAATGATCACCAAACTCTACGTCGGGAACCTTTCCTTCGACACCACCGAGTCCGACCTCAACGGCCTCTTCTCGAAAGCGGGAGCCGTCAGCCGCACGGAACTCATCAATGACAAAATGAGCGGTCGCTCACGCGGCTTCGGCTTCGTCACGATGGCCGATGCCGAAGGCGCCCGCGCCGCGACAACGCAGTTCAACGGAACCAGCTTCCAGGGCCGTAACCTCACGGTCAACGAAGCCAAGGAGCGCGAAAGCCGTGGCGGATCCAGCGAGGATCGCCGCCCTGCCCGCCGCTACTAATCAGGCTTTTCAAAATGCCGCTCCGGTTTGCGCCGGGGCGGCTTTTTTTGCGTACGGATTCGTCAACGTCCATGGCGGGCCCACTCGGTGGGGCTCAGGCCCGTGGCTTTCCGGAAGTTCCGGGAAAAATGTAACGGATCTTCGTAACCAACTTCCGACGCGATGTCCTTCACGAGGCGCGTGGTGGTCCGGAGAAGAACGGCGGCCCGGTCCATCTTCAACCGTGTGAGTTGCGATGCCGGCGGCCGGTCGCCGAACTGGCGGAAGAGGCGGCAGATATGGCTTGGGTGCATCCGGACGGCGGCAGCAAGGTCTGCGAGGCTCTGAAGTTCGCCGCACCGTTCTTCCATGGTGCGCCGGCAGAGTTGCCAGCTTTCGAGGGCGTGTGTGCTCTGAGGGGCTTCGATCGCGGCCGCCTCGGCGCAGCGGCACAGGATGAGCCGCAGCCACGCCGCCGCATGGGCGGCGCCGTGCGGAGCCGGCTTTCGCCCGTCGCGAAGCAGCGCGGAAAAGACCTGGCGCATCGACTCGACCTCCAGCACGTTCCGCAGGGTTCCCGCCGGAAGTCCCGCCGTGCGGAGAGCGGGCGCCGCGTCGTCGCCGAAGAAGTCGACGAAGAATTTCAGCATCGGCCGAGCGGGATCGGTCTGGATCTCGTGGGCAATGCCCGGCCCGTAGGAAAAGAGGCTCCCCGGCTGGAGCTGGTGGGATTCCTTGCCGAATCGGACCTCCCCGAATCCCTCCGCGACAAACTCGATGGCCCGGCTCTCATAGCCCGAACGCTTCACCCGATAGTGCGGCAGGCAGCGTTCGACCCCCGCCACCGCCACGACGAGCCCGGCCGCCCGCCGCACGCCCGGTTCGAGCTGGCAATAGTCCGCGTCGGATACGGAAGGCGAGAAGGCGGGGAACATGCAAAGAATATCCATGCATCTGCCGGAAGTGTCCATTTTCAAACGCCCCGGAAGCAACGACGATCTGCGGAATGGAATATCGCACGCTCGGACGCACCGGTGTCAAAGTCTCCGCCCTCGCCTACGGTGGCTCATCCCTCGGCAATGCCTTCCGCGACATCGACGAGAGCGAAGGCCTCCGCTCGGTTCACGTTGCGCTGGACAACGGGATCAACCTGATCGATACGGCGCCCTACTATGGCGCAACGCTTGCAGAGACCGTTCTCGGCAAAGCTCTCCGTGGAATCGCCCGCGACCGCTATGTGCTCGCCACCAAAGTGGCCCGCTACGGTCCGGAGCCGAAGGACTTTGATTTCTCCGCCGACAGGGTCATCCGGAGCGTCGACGAGAGCCTCGCGCGGCTTGGCGTTGATTACGTGGACTTCATTCAGGTGCACGACATGGAGTTTGGAAATCTGTCACAGATTATCCATGAGACGGTGCCCGCGCTCCGCAAGGTGCAGGCGGCTGGCAAGGCGCGGTTTGTGGGCATCACCGGCCTGCATGTCGGGATTTTCCGCACGGTGATGGAGGCCGTCGACGTGGATCAGATCCAGTCCTACTGCCACTACTGCCTCAATGATGATGCGCTGGCGGGCGAGTTGGACTTTCTTCAGTCTAAAGGCGTCGGCATTTTCAATTCGGCTCCGCTTGCGATGCGCCTTCTGACAAATGAGGGGCCGCCTGCCTGGCATCCCGCGCCGGCGGTGCTGCGCGAAAAATGCGCTGAGGCTGCGGAGTTCTGCCGCAAACAGGGCGCGGATCTCGGGCAGTTGGCGCTTCAGTTCTCGATGCAGAATCCCGCCATTCACACGCACATCGTCGGCACGGCGAGTCCCGAGCGGGTTCTGGAAAACATCCGGGTGGCATCGCTCGAGCCTGATCCCGCGCTGCTTTCCGCCGTTCTGGAAATCCTCCGCCCGGTGCACAACACGACGTGGTTCAGCGGAATCCCGGAAAACAACACGAACATCGCATGCTGAAGTCCGGACTCCTCAACCCCGCTGTCCTCTCGCTTCTGGCGAGGGTTCGCCACACGAACACGCTGGTTATTTCGGACCGGGGCTTTCCCTTTTGGCCAATGATCGAAACGGTCGATCTCTCACTGATCGACGATGTGCCGACCGTGCTCCAGGTACTCAAGGCCGTCCGTGCACAGGCCGTTTTCGGCAAGGCCTACATGGCCGAAGAGTTTCTCGCAGCAAATGAGGCACCAACCCGCGACGCCTTTGCGGAAGCGCTCGAGGGATTGGACGTCACCTTCGAGTCCCATGAGGGCCTCTTCAAACCGCGCGTGCCATCCGCCATCGGGCTCATCCGCACAGGTGACACGACGCAGTACGCGAATATCATTCTTCAATCCGCCTGATCTCTCTTTTATGAAAAAACTCCCCCGTTTCACCTTTGGCATGGGCGACCGGTTCGCACACGAAGGCGAGGCCCAGCTTGCCGCCGTGAAATCCGCCGCCGCCCGCGGTGTTCCGATCTGTCCTGTCTGGAACAAGTCCAACCGCGAGCACACGATCATCGGCACGAAACCGGCCGGGCTCCGCGCGGAGGCGGATGCCGCCGTCAAGGCGCTCGCATGGGAGGGCGACTACTTTGTCGATGCCGACCACATCAACCTCCACACGGTGGATGGATTTCTGGAAGCCAGCGATTTTTTTACGCTCGATGTTGCGGACTATTCCGGAAAGCCCGCCGAGCCTGCGGCGATGGAGGCTTTTCTCTCCCGGCATGCGGGCCTCGTGGGCACGCACGATCTTCCCGGCCTCTCGGAACCTCTGACGATCACCAAAGACGACCTTGAGCGAACGGCCGGAAAATTCCTGTGGGCCATGCAGGAGGCCGGAAGGATCCATCGACACATCGCCGCGGCGAAGCCGGCGGATTCGTTTGCGATCGAGGTCTCAGTCGACGAAACCGACACGCCGCAGACACCGGGCGAACTGCTGATCATTCTCGCTATGCTCGCGGACGAAAAGATCCCCGCGCAGACGATCGCACCGAAGTTCACGGGACGATTCAACAAGGGCGTCGACTACGTCGGCGACATCGCCGCGTTTGAGAAGGAGTTCGACGCCGACCTCGCCGTGCTCGCCCATGCGGTGGCCGTCTTTGGCCTGCCGCCCACGCTGAAGATCAGCGTCCATTCGGGAAGCGACAAGTTCTCGCTTTATCCGATCATCCGCCGCCTCGTCGCCAAGCATTCGGCGGGATTGCACCTCAAGACGGCCGGCACGACATGGCTCGAGGAGGTCATCGGTCTTGCGGAGTCCGGCGGCGAAGGACTGGAGATCGCGAAGGATATCTACCGCAAAGCGCTGCCTCGTGCGGCCGAACTGATCGCGCCTTATGCGCCGGTGGTCGATATTGACGTGGAGAGCCTCCCGACGCTCGCTACCGTTGATGCGTGGACACCGTCCGATTATGTCGCGGCCTTGAGTCATGAGGCCTCGTGTCCGGCCTACGACCGGCAGTTCCGCCAGTTCATCCATGTCTCCTTCAAAATCGCGGCGGAGATGGGAGCGCGGTATACGGACGGCCTGCGCGCCAATCGCGAGATCATTGCTCGGCGCGTGACCGGCAATCTGCTGCACCGGCATATCGAGCCGCTTTTCTGCTGATGAAAACCTTGCTTCTCGAAGAGCCGGGCCGGTTGGTTGCCACGGAGACGCCGGAGCCGGAAGCGCCGGCGGCAGGTCAGGCCCTCGTTCGCGTGCATCGCGTCGGCGTCTGCGGAACCGATGTGCATGCCTTCGCGGGCCGGCAGCCGTTTTTCACCTATCCGAGAATTCTTGGTCATGAGCTGGGAGTCGAAGTTCTCGCGGTGGGCGATGGGGTAACCAACGTCAAGGCGGGGGATGCCTGTGCGGTCGAGCCCTATCTCGAGTGCGGATCATGTATCGCCTGCCGGCGCGGAAAGCCGAACTGCTGCGTGGCGATGTCGGTGCTCGGCGTGCATCAGGATGGCGGGATGCGCGAGCGTTTTGTGCTGCCGGCGCGGAAGCTGCATGTTTCCGCGCGCTTGGCCTTCGATCAGCTCGCGCTGGTCGAGCCCCTCGGAATCGGGGCGCATGCTGTCGCCCGTGCCGGCATCGAGGCCGGCGAGAAAGTTCTGGTGGTAGGCGCAGGACCGATCGGGCTTGCGGCGATCCAGTTCGCCGTTGATGCCGGAGCCCAGGTCGCGGTGCTGGATCTGAATCCCGGCAGGTTGGAGTTCTGCCGCGAAAAGCTCGGGGTTTCCCATACGATCAACGGCGCAGACGGTGATGTCGTCGAGGCGCTGAAAACCTGGACGGATGGCGATCTTCCGACCGCAGTGCTTGATGCCACGGGAAGCCAGCGCGCGATGAATGCGGCATTCGAGTATCCGGCCCACGGCGGACGCCTGGTCTTTGTCGGTCTGTTTGTCGGAGACGTCACGTTTCACGATCCGAACTTCCACCGGCGCGAGCTGACGGTAATGGCCAGCCGGAATGCCCTTGCGGCGGATTTCCGGCGCATCATTTCACGGATGGAGGAAGGCCACATCAAGACGTCGCCATGGATCACGCATCGTGCGCCGCTTGAGGCGGTTCCGGAGGTCTTTTCCTCATGGACCAAGCCGGAGACCGGCGTCATCAAAGCTCTCATCGAGGTTGTTCCGTAATGGTCATCGATTCCCATCATCACTTCTGGAACTACGATCCGGTCGCCTACGACTGGATCGACGATACGATGGCGACGATCCGCAAGGACTTCGGTCCGGCAGAGCTTCGGGCGGAAATCGAGGCCGCCGGCATTGATGGGGTGGTCAGCGTTCAGGCCCGGCAGAGTCTTGAGGAGACGGAGTGGCTGCTCGGGATGGCTGCTGAGAACGATTTCATCAAGGGCGTGGTCGGATGGGTCCCCTTGGCGGACCCTGAGATCGGGGCCTGCCTCGACGCCTTGGCTGCTGCGCCGAAGCTTAAGGCCGTGCGGCATGTGGTGCAGGGCGAGGCGGATGAGCGCTTTCTGGAGCGCGCCGATTTTCAGCGCGGCATCCGAGAGTTGGCCCCGAGGGGGCTGATTTACGACATCCTCATCGTCGAGCGCCAGCTCGCCGCGGCGATCGCCTTTGTCGACCGACATCCGAACCAGGTCTTTGTTCTCGACCACATCGCGAAACCGCTCATCAAGGACGGGATTTTCGAGCCTTGGGCGGCGCTGATTCGCGAGCTTGCACGCCGGGAGAATGTCTCGTGCAAAGTGTCAGGTATCGTCACCGAGGCGGATTGGAAGGCGTGGACGCCGGAGGGCATCCGTCCCTACGTCGACACGGTGCTGGAGGCTTTTGGAACCCGGCGGATTCTTTTTGGAAGCGATTGGCCGGTGTGCCTTGTGGCGAGTGGCTATGGACGGTGGATGGAAACCGTCCGCGGTCTTTTTCAGGACCTCAGTGACGATGAGAAGGCGAAGGTTTTTGGCGGCAACGCCTGCCGGCTTTATTCGCTGGCCTGAGCGGATGCTTTAGCGGTCGACCCGTGCGCCGCCGCCTTTGGCGAGCTTGGCGACTTCGGCGAGCGATGCCATCGAGGTGTCGCCCGGCGTCGTCATCGCCAAGGCGCCATGCGCGGCTCCGTATTCGACAGCAAGCTTCGGGTCGCCCAGAACCATCAGGCCGTAGATCAATCCGGAAGCAAAGCTGTCTCCGCCGCCCACACGGTCCATGATCTCCAGCCCCGGCCGTTCGGTGGATTCGTAGAACTCTCCGTCCGCCCAGAGGATCGCGCTCCAATCGTTGACCGTCGCGGATTTCACGCCGCGCAGGGTGGTCGCGACGGCCTTGAAGTTCGGGTATTCCTTCACGGCCTGCGCGATCATGTTGCGGAAGCTGTCCTTCTCGAGATGCGTGAGGTTTGCGTCGGTGCCTTCCACTTTGAGGCCGAGGCATGCGGTGAAGTCCTCCTCGTTGCCGATCATGACGTCGACGTTCTTTGCGATCCGGCGGTTGATTTCCTGCGCCTTCGATTCCCCGCCGATGCCTTTCCAGAGCGACGGGCGATAGTTGAGGTCGTAGGAGACGATGACTCCGTGGCGGTGGGCGGCTTCCGTGGCCTCGACAACGAGTTCGGCCGTCGTGGCGCTCAGGGCCGCAAAAATGCCACCCGTGTGGAACCATCGCGTGCCGAGCGTTCCGAAAATATGGTCCCAATCAATGTCGCCGCGCTTGAGCTGGGAAACAGCGGTCAATCCGCGATCTGAACATCCGACGGCCCCGCGCACACCGAAGCCGCGTTCGGTGAAATTGAGTCCGTTCCGGACCGTGCGGCCGATGCCGTCATAAGGAGCCCATTTGAGCAGCGAGGTATCCACGCCA